>JAHEIE010000020.1 GCA_024639505.1 Crocinitomicaceae bacterium | reverse complement strand
TCTTTCACCGAACTGCTTTTTTCACTTTCCAAACCTTTGGCAAGTGTAATGGCTTTTTCAGGATTAATAGTGGCCAACCCGTCCAAACAAGCCCCAATTACTTGGTAAGAACTATCTTTCATTCCATACTCCAAGACAGTCTCATGATGTTTGTGAGTGCTGTAATGCTCTGACAAACTTTGATATGCATTTTTTCGTACTGATGAGTTTTTATCTTTTGTTAATGATATCAATGTTTCATGCAATGCAATTTCATGTAGGTTTTTTACTCCTGATAAGCTCGACATGGCCATGTTTTTAAAGTCAAAAAATGGAGTAGTGAGCAATCTAAAAATTGCATCATTTGAGGCAACATCTTTGTTGTTTTTGATTTGGGCAAAAGCCTCTTTTTTATCTAAATATAGCGGAGCATTATTAAGTTGATACACCCATTGCTCTAGTGGCTTTTCTTCTGTCTTTTTACATAAAATCACTTTTTCTGCATCAAAATTTACTAAAAGAGGGTGAGCTGTTTCAAATTCAAAAGACTGTTTCTTTTGGGTTACTACTATTGATTTTCTGTTTACCATTCCCACCGAATAAATGTCAATATCTATTGGTAACTGAAAAACTGGAAATTGATTGAAATTTTGTTGTTGTTCAACTGTCACAGTTAGTTTTTTTGTTTCTGGGTTATAGAATTGAGAGTAATGCAAAGTTGGGTGACCTTTATCAAAATACCATTGATTGAAAAACCAATTGAGATCTTTTCCAGAAACCTCCTCAAATGAAAGTCTCAAATCATGTGCTTCGGCAGCTTTGAATTTCATTTTATTCAAAAAATGATTTAAAGAAGTGAAAAATGCATCGTCTCCCAGGTAATACCTCAACATATGAAGAATTCTTCCTCCTTTGTTGTACGAATGTCCATCAAACATTTCCATTTCGTTTTCGTACTCAAAATTAACCAAATCATGATATCCTCCTTGTGTGCTGGATAAAAAATATCCTCTTGCTTCACCAAAAGCATTCATGTCTGCTTCTTCTCTTCCATGTTCATATTCATCCCATAAATATTGGCTGTAGTTTGCAAAAGATTCATTGATTGTAAGGTTGGACCATGATTCAGCCGTAACCAAATCACCAAACCAATGGTGAAATAATTCGTGAGCAATGATAGATTCGTTATCAGAATCCAATAATTCTCTATCAGTTTGGTATAAAAAATCTCCGTGAATTACGGCAGTCGTATTTTCCATAGCTCCCGAAACATAATCTCTCACCACTATTTGATTGTATTTGTGCCAAGGATATGTTACTCCTAATTTATCAGAAAAAAACTGAATCATTTTAGGAGTTTTTCCAAAAATTGACTTTGCATATGGTGTAAATTCTGACTCTGTGTAATAATTTACTTCCATTTTTGTACCATCTTGGCGAGTCCAAGAATCTGTGGTTATATCAAATTCCCCAACAGCCATCATAAAAAGGTACGGAGCGTGTTTTAAGTCTTGTTTCCAGCTATCTGTTCTTGTTCCATCCGCATTTTTTGTGGAAGAAATTAATTTCCCATTTGACAAAGTCAAGTATTTATCTTTTACCGTAATGGATATTTCTTGGGTTGTTTTTTCATTGGGCGAATCAATAGTTGGGAACCAGCAAGAGCTCGATTCTGTTTCTCCTTGAGTCCATATTTGTGGCATTTTGTTTGGATCTGTTCCCAATGGATTAATGAAATACAATCCCTTTTCATCTGTAATAGAGGAGCTTCCACTTGCTTCTAGTTCGTTTGGTTTTGCTGTGTAATCAATCTCTATTTTGTAAGAATCGTTTCTTGTAAATGTTTTTCCAAGTTCGATGGTCATTTTTATTCCATCGTACAAATATTTCAGAGGAATTCCGTTCATTGTTACCGAATGAATATCCATTCCTTTTGCATCCAAAACCAATGTAGAAACATTATAAAAATAAGGTTTAAAAGTAAGTTCAGCTTTACCCAACAAATGTTGTTTTTGCCAATCAAACCTCACATCAAGTTTCGTATGAATCAAATCATTTACTCTGGTATTTGTAGCTTGATATCTGGTAATAACAGCTGATTCCTCTTCATTGGATTGAATGGTAAGTTCGGGCAAAGCCATTACTTCGGCTGGCTCCTGAATGGCAGCTTGCTTTGTTTTGCAGCTTGTAAGTGCAAGCGATAATGCGAATAATACTATGAGGTTGGTTTTCATCATGTTGGTTTTCAATTAAATAATTTCTTCTAAGGGGTAAAAGTTTAAAATCTCTGTTCTAACATCTACAATCTACTTTAGTCCCGCTCTCTCCAAAAGCGCATCAGGATTTGGTTCTTGACCTCTGAATCTTTTGTACAATTTCATTGGGTGTTCGGTTCCTCCTTTACTCAAGATGTTTGCAGCAAAACTCATTCCTGTTTCTCTGTCGAATATTCCTTTTTCTTTGAAAAAAGCAAAGGCATCTGCATCCAAAACCTCAGCCCATTTGTAACTGTAATATCCAGAAGAATATCCTCCATTAAAAATATGAGAAAACGCTACCGACATGCAATTCTCGGCTACATCTGGAGTAAAACTAGTTTGGTCAAAGGTTTTTCTTTCGTGGGCTTTCACATTTGTAATTCCTTCAGGATTTTGTCCGTGCCAGCTCATGTCTAGCAAACCAAAACTCACTTGACGCAAAGTTGCTAATCCTTCCATAAAATTGGCTGATTCTTTTATTTTCTCTACAAATTCCATCGGAATGGTCTCCCCAGTTTCGTAGTGTTTTGCAAACAAATCCAGACATTCCTTTTCGTAGCACCAGTTTTCTAAAATTTGACTTGGCAGCTCTACAAAATCCCAAAACACACTTGTACCAGATAAACTTGGGTAAGTTGTATTTGCTAACATTCCGTGCAATCCATGCCCAAACTCATGAAATAAAGTTGTTACTTCATCAAATGTCAACAAAGAAGGTTTTGTGTCTGTCGGTTTGGTAAAATTGCAGACATTAGAAATGTGTGGTCTGTCGTTTTTGCCATTCACAATCTGTTGCGATTTGTAGCTCGTCATCCAAGCTCCATTTCTTTTTCCTGGTCTCGGAAAATAATCTCCGTAAAAGATAGAAATCAATTCCTTATTTGAATCATATACTTCATAAGTTTCAACATCTGGATGATAAGTATCGATATTTGTTACTTTTTTAAAAGTCAAACCAAATAACTTATTTGCCAAAGTAAACGCACCTTCAATCACATTTTCTAATTTGAAATAAGGTTTGAGCTTCTCATCATCCAAATTAAATAATTTCTTTTTTAGTTTTTCGGCATAATAGGAAGAATCCCATTTTTGAAAATCAGTGATTCCGTCCTGTTCTTTTGCAAACAGAGCCAACTCATCAAATTCTTTCTTTGCGAATGGTTTTGCTTTGGTAAACATTTCATTCAAAAACTCATTTACTTTGGTTGGACTCATTGCCATTCGTTCTTCCAAAACGAAGTGTGCATGAGTTTCATAACCCAACAAACTTGCCCTTTGATGCCTCAATTTGGCTATTTGCAAAGTATTTTCTTCGTTGTTAAAATCATTTTTTTCAAAAGCTCTAGCTCCATAAGCTGTTGCCATTTTTTGTCTCAATTCGCGGTTGTCTGCATATTTCATAAACGGACCATAACTCGGAAAATGAAGAGTAAACACCCAGCCTTCCGCCCCACTCGCCTTGGCCGTTTGGGCAGCAGCTTCTTTCACTCCTTCTGGCAATCCCGATAAATCTTTCTCATCTTGGATGTGCAATTCATACCCATTTGTCTCTGCCAACAGATTTTCTCCGTAAGTCAATTTTAGTTTCGAAAGTTTGGTATCAATCTCTCTCAATGTGGCTTTATCCTTGTCATTTAGGTTTGCTCCATTTCTTGAAAACCCTTTGTAAGCGTTCTCCAACAAAGTAGTTTGTTCGGGTGTTAACTCCAATGTGTTTTTGGAATCGTAAACTGCTTTCACTCTCTGAAATAATTCTGGATTGAGAGTTACATCATTGCCAAACTCAGTTAAAAGTGGCGAAATTTCTTGCGCTATTTCTTGAATTTCATCGTTTGTTTCAGCTGAGTTTAAATTAAAAAACATACTTGAAACTCGATCTAGTTGTTGCCCAGAAAAATCCATTGCCTCTATTGTATTTGCAAAAGTTGGGATTTCTTTGTTGTTGGCAATTGCCTCTATCTCTTTTCTTGCCTCCGAAATAAGTTGCTCAAATGCAGGGATAAAATGTTCATTTTTCACCTTTGAAAAAGGAGCTAAATCAAATGGAATTAACAGTGGATTGTCTGTTTGTGACATAAAATAAAATTGAGTCGGTTTTTGAATGGTTAAAAATACAATTTTCTGGATGACTTATTATTGTCTTCTCATACTTTAATTGAAGGTGTTTAAATAAAAAAGAGGAACTAAATCAGTTCCTCTTTCGTTTCAATCTAATTGTAACTCCGATTATAATCGACATCCTATTTTTCAACAGAATACAAATACAGGGTTTCGTTACTCAAACTCTTCAATCAACACTCCCATTTTTCCCATTTGTGAATCTCTTAGCGCTTGCATCACTTCCGTTTGCGAGTTCATTACAAAAGGTCCGTACTGTGCTATTTCTTCTCCAATTGGTTCGCCAGAAAGCAACATGAATCTGGTATCTTGATGCGCTTCAAAACTAATTGTTCCCGATTCTCTCTCGTATACAATCATGTCTTTTCCTATCACTTCTTCCCCATTTGTTACTCCTTCCCCATCCAGCAAATACAAAATAGAATTGTACGATTCTGGAATTGGTATTTCAATTTTTCCTCCTTCTTTTACTTCACCTCTCAGCAGGGTTTGAGGCGAATAAGTAGGTGCTGCGCCTTTCTTGCCTTCCAATTCTCCCGAAACAATCCAAATTTTTGATTTTTCTCCTTCTACCAAAGGAGTTTCTTCCTTTGAAATAGGTTTGTAAAAAGCTGGTTTCATTTTGTCGGCACTGGGAGCGTTTACCCAAAATTGTATAAACTCTAGTTCACCTCCATTTTCTACCAAATGTTTTGGAAATCTTTCGCTGTGAGTAATTCCTTGTCCGGCAAACATCCATTGTGTTCCTCCTTCGCTCACCAAAGCATTATTTCCCAAAGAATCTTGATGATTCACCTCTCCTTTGAACACAAAGGTTACAGGAGAAAAACCTCGATGTGGATGCGGACCTACTCCTTCATCCTGAACTCTTTGGCCTCCAGGCAATGTGTTTTTCCAATGATGAATAAGCAAAAAAGGATCTACAAACTGTACACCTTCTACTGGCAATGGCTGATCCAATACATGACCACCCATATTTACTTTTTGAGCCGGAATTATTGATTTTATTTTCTTTGTCATAATTCAAAATTTTTATAGAATAAAAGTAATTCAAAATCAATGTTCAACCATTCGTCTAGGTTAATATTTTGAAGCGTTAAAAAATGAAAATCAAAAATTTTACTTCAAAAATTTTATCAAAGCAATTTCTATGGCAAAAAACAACAAACCCAATAGAAGGAATAATTTCCAGAGCTTATCCTTTGAGCTCAAAAAACCAGCAGAATTATTTAACAATTGATTTTTGGAAAGGGAAGCTACAGAAACCCAATTTCTTGTTAATTGAGACGATAAATCTTCAGGAGAATAAAACTCAAATTGACTTTCATCTCTGTGATAATTCACACCAAATGAATATGCAATACTCTTGTCACTCATCAGTTTGTAACTACCTGATTCCTTTATATTTTGTCCAAAAAACAACTCCAATTCACTCCCCGAAATTTCTGTTTCGGGAATAAAATCTATACTTCCACTTTCATTCAGTATGCGCAAATCATCCGCAAGGATGGTTTCATTCTTTACTCTTACAGAGTTTGTATTGGTGAACACAGCCGACTGTTGCGAAACTCCGCTAGATTCGGCAACACGAAGTAAAGTAGTCACAAACAAGGAATGACTGGCAAAGTTTGAAAAATCAGGACTAAATGAAACTGACGTTGTAAATACTTTTCCTTTTTTGGATTGATTCATTGCCAAAAAAGAATTGCCGTTTTGAGTTTTTGCCAAACTATTCGTTCCCGACCGAGAAGAAAAATCAAATTTATATTGGTTGCCAACAGAAGGCAAATTCATGTTTTTGGGAACTTTTTGAAAAACATCTTTAAAAAAAGAATTTTCAAAATCTAACCAAGAAACCTTAGTATTCGCTGTATCTTTGCTCAATATTCTTCCGCCCATCGTTGCAATTAGCAACTCGTTTGTAGTTTCCAAATCTGCTTTGGCACTTGGAATAATAAACAAAGTTCCACCAGAATTAACATACCCTAAAATTTGTGTTATAAATCCAGAAGAAAAAGAATTTACTTCATTTATAATTATCAAGTCACTTTTATCAAATTCTCCATAATCCAAAGAAGAAACAAGTGCATTCTCTACTTTAAAAAACTCATCTTTGAAAAACAATTGATTCACATTGCCTTGTTTTCCATCCAGAAATTCGCTCGATTGATTGATTACCAAAACTTTTGATTCGGGCTTCAATAAATAGGAGAAATAATACGAATCATCAAAAATCGCATTGGGTTCTGGATATTCCGAAAGGGACAAAACTCCAGCTATTTCCCCTGATTTGTGAACCAAATAATCCAAGGATATTTCAGACTCGGAGTTTCCCATCAAATCTTCATTAAGCAAACCTTTTACCTTTCCGTTGAGGCTTAACTCTAGTTTTATTTGAATATCATCTGGAGTAGAATTTACGATTCGGGCATGTAGCTTTTCTTTTTTATTTACCATTCGCACAGGAGACTCAAACCACACAGAGTCTATCCAAACGTTTCCTGCATAACTTCCCGAAACAGGGAGAACTGTGACCGATACTGTTGAATCCAATTTCAACTCGGTAATGTCCGAGGTTGATTTTTGAAAATCGGATATGTAAAAAGCCCATTTATTTTGAGAAGCTTCTTTATTCAAAAAATCTATTTGCTTTTGTTCCACTGCACTCATTTTTCTTGACACTGAACTGATGCCAATTTCGTCAATTTCATTCACAAATTCATCCTTGGTAAGAAACCGTTGATGAATTGGTTTGAAATCATTCGTAATTAACAAAAATTTGTCATTTTGCTCAAAACTATTTGCAACCTGCATGGCTTGTTTCTTGGCGTAATCTAGGACAGTAAACTCATTCCATTTGTTGTTCATGCTCAGCGAATTATCCAGGTACACAGACACAATTTTATCGCCTATTCTATTGCCGTTTTCTTCGTTATTAAAATAAGGTTGGGCAAAGGCAAAAACCAAAGCTGCGATAGCTAAAATTCGAGCAAGAAGTATAAGAAGATGTTTAATGTTTGATTTTTTTGATGTCTCGAGCTCCACTTGTTTCAAAAGGCTCACATCAGAAAAATACACTTTCTTGAACTTCCTAAAATTGAATAAATGAATGATTATTGGAATTGCTACAGCCAATAAAGCCCATAAAAATTGTGGATAAATGAAGTTCATACATCAAATGTAATTAAAAGAGGAAAGAGATTATAGAAAAAAGGCTAGAAGTGAGAAGTTGAAAGTAAAAATTTAATAGCAAAAATAAATTTTAACCTACTTTTACAAATTGAATCTAATACAATGACAAGAAATCAAGCTTTTGCTCTACTTCACCTTTGCGTTTTTTGCTGGGGATTTACTGCTATTTTAGGAAAATTAATTTCATACGATTCAGTTTCGTTGGTTTGGTGGAGGTTGCTTGTGGTTTGTCTTAGTTTGTTGATTTTTCTTTTTTTGGCAAAAAGAAAACTTATTCTCAACAAAAACATTTTTTGGAAAATTGCTGGAGTTGGCGCTATTGTAGGAATTCATTGGTTGTGTTTTTTTGGAGGAATTAAAGTGGCAAACATTTCTATTACTATGATTTCATTTTCTACGGGTACGTTTTTCACTTCCCTCATTGAACCATGGATTTACAAAAGAAAAATAAACCCAAATGAAGTGATAATTGGAGTGCTTATCGTACTGATAATTAGTATTATTGGATTAACAGAATTCGAAAATTCAGAAAACCCAATTGGAGGAATTATTTTGGGATCGCTAGCCGCACTCACAGCTGCTTTATTTTCTACGCTCAACGGAAGATTGATTCAACAATCTAATGCGTTCACCATTTCCTTTGTAGAGTTAATTTTTGCTTTTATCCTTGTTTCTTTCGGGCTTCTTTTATTTTTTGAAGTTCCCGAAAATCTACTTTCTCCATCCATCTCCGACATTTGGTACATTCTGATATTGGGTGTTGCATGCACCGCATTTCCTTTTATTGCCAGCGTAGAAGTGATGAAAAACCTCAGTCCGTTTTCTGTCAATCTTGCTGTAAACCTAGAAATCGTTTACGCTATAATCCTAGGTTATTTCATTTTTGGAGATGGCGAACAAATGACTCCCACTTTTTACATTTGCGGAGTAATGATTGGAGTTTTGATCGTGCTCAATGAAGTACTAAAAAGAAAAAGAAAGAAGATATTGGAAATAAAAGCGAAGACTTAACACGAAAAAGTGTGGTTGTTTAATTCCTCTCGATCTAACATAAACCGGAGGGTTGAGGGTTTTTCTGAAAGAAAAACATCTTGAAACCCAATGTATGAAATACCAAAGTGAAACAATCTTTGTGAGATTCCAAATCAAATTCTGAATGGCGGATAAATAGCAAAAACCTACACCAACCCTTTAGCGACCAAATACTCCGCAATTTGCACAGCATTGGTTGCAGCACCTTTTCTCAAATTATCTGCTACAATCCACATGTTCATTCCGTTCTCAACCGAATGATCTCTTCTAATTCTCCCCACAAATACTTCGTTTTTTCCTTCTGTATATTTTGGCATAGGATACACATTCATTTCAGGATTATCTTGTAGTACAACTCCCTCGGTGCCAGCTACAATCTTTCTTATATCAGATACTTCAAATGGTTTTCTTGTCTCTACATTTACCGATTCCGAGTGTCCACCAACAACAGGAACTCTTACTACTGTGGCAGTAATTCTTATCGAATCATCATTAAAAATTTTGTGCGTTTCATTCACTAGTTTCACCTCCTCCGAAGTATATCCGTCTTCCAGAAAATCTCCACCGTGAGGCAAACAATTTTTGTCTATAGGATAAGGATAAGCCATTTCGCCTTTTAGCGCATTTCTTTCGTTCTCCATTTGATTCACAGCTTTTACACCTGTACCTGTAATAGATTGATAAGTAGATATGACTAACCTTTCTATTCCATATTGTTTTTGAATTTCTGACAAAGCCAACACCATTTGAATGGTACTACAGTTTGGATTTGCTATGATTTTATCTTCCTTGGTTAATTCAGCTGCGTTTATTTCCGGTACAATCAATTTTTTATCCTTGTCCATTCTAAAAGCAGAAGAATTATCAATAACAGTTGTCCCTTGAGCTACAAATAATGGAGCAAACTCCAAAGAGCGCTCACCTCCCGCGGAGAATATAGCAATGTGCGGAGCTTTTTCGATGGCTTCTTGCATAGAAATGATGGCGTGCTTGCTTCCTCCAAATTCAATTTCTTTGCCAATTGATCGCTCCGAAGCAACCAACAACAATTCCGTGATTGGAAAAGAATTTTCTGCCAATACTTTCAAAATTTGAGTTCCTACCATTCCTGTGGCACCAACAACTGCTATTCTCATTTGTTCGATTTTTAATATTAATTAGAATGAATTCCTATTCCTTCTGGTACAAAAATATTATATTTAAAGACAATCCTATTTATTTATGCGGTATTATTTAACCTTTTTGTTGTTTCTCTCACATTTCGTTCAATTATTCGGGCAATTCTCAGATAACTTTACGGATGGAGACTTTACAGCCGCACCTGCCTGGATTGGAAACACCTCTGATTTTTCGGTTACCTCAGGAGAATTACAACTGACAGCACCGTCCATTTCAGGTAAAAAATACCTTTCCACAAATTCTCAATCGATCAATAATGCTATTTGGGAATTTAAAGTAAGGATGACTTTTGGAACATCCTCTTCTAATTTTTCTAAAATTTATTTAGCTTCCAGTAGTTCCAATTTATCTGGCTCTCTTAATGGCTATTTTGTAATGATTGGAGGAACTGATGATGAAGTTTCGCTTTATAGCCAAACAGGAACGAGCACCACAAAAATAATAGATGGAAGAAACAGCACTGTTGGAGGTTCCACAGTAGATTTAACTGTAAGAGTTTCTCGCTCTAACTCAGGACACTGGGAAGTATTTTCTGACACCAGTTCCTCGGTATCTTCTTTTATTTCTGAGGGTACAATCACAGACAACAATCACACTCAAAGTTTATTTTTTGGTGTAGAATGCAACTTCACTTCTACCCGATCTACTCGGTTTTACTTTGATGATTTTAGTGTAACCGGAAATGCAGCAGTCGATAATGTGAAACCAACTCTCGATAGTGTTTTTGCAATTTCTAATACGCAATTGCAATTAGTTTTTTCTGAACCTTTAAACCCAACTTCCTCTCAGCTCATTGCAAATTACAGTGCAAATAACGGATTTGGAAACCCGATTTTGGCCACACAAAATCCAACCGATTTTAGTAGAATTTTATTGACCTTTTCCTCTCCCTTTGGACAAGGAATAACCCACATACTTTCCGTAAACAATGTTTCAGACATTGCAGGAAACAGAATTAATTCTACTTCGAAAAACTTTGTGTATTTCATCCCTTCAATTCCAAACTACCGAGAAGTTGTGATTAATGAAATTTTTGCGGATCCATCACCAGTTGTTGGTTTGCCCGATGCCGAATTTATAGAATTGCACAATCCTACTCCTCACTATTTTGAGCTCAATAACTGGAAAATAACGGATGGCTCAAGTACTTCAAATCTTCCGTCATACACGCTGGCGCCCAATTCATTTGTTATTTTGTGTTCCAATTCCACTTTGCCTGATTTTTCTGCCTATTCCAATACAATTGGGATTTCTTCCTTCCCTAGTTTAAACAACGCAGGCGAAACAATAACTTTGTTGGATGATTCTGCCGCTATCATTGATGCTGTGGAATACAGTTTACCCATGTACAAGGATCCTGAAAAAGGCGATGGAGGATACACGTTAGAACAAATAAATCCTCAATCAAACTGTTTCAATCCTTCCAACTGGACAAGCTCCAGTAATCCTAATGGCGGAACACCCGGAACTGCCAATTCTGTTTTAGACTTTACTCCAAACACCACAAAACCAAGAATCCTAAAATGCATTGCCACTTCAAATTCGACTATAGAAATAACCTTTGACAAAACGATTGATACTACTGTATTTCTCCCAAAACTTGCAATATCCGATGGGATTTCTGTTTCATCCTCTCTTTCGCTCAATGATTTTAGCACAAGATTGGAACTCACAATTACACCAATTATGGATACAGGAAAGGTTTATTTCTTAGAAATTGATTCGCTCATTGATTGTGAAGGAAACTTAACCTCTTCTGAATCAGAATTTGTACTCGCAAACCAAAATCAAACTGGAGCAATAATAATCAATGAAATTCTTTTTAATCCTTATGCCGGAGATGAAGATTTTGTAGAATTATACAACAATTCAAATTTATACCTTGATTTAATAAATTGGCAACTAGGCAACGAAGACAACGGGAGCGTGGGAAATTTGAAATCCATAGAGGAAAGCTATATTTTGAAACCAAAAGAATATGTCGTTATTACTAAAAATGCAGGACTGATAAAAAGCAGATACCCGAGTCATTCTGAATCAAATTTTATAGAAATGGAAACATTGCCAACCTATGCAAATGAAGCTGGAACGGTTTATATTCTTTTGCCTTTAGGAGACGAATCTGATAAGTTCGAATATTCAGAGGACTTTCACTTTGATTTACTTCGAGACAAAGAAGGAGTTTCGCTAGAACGGTTAGATTTTGACAAAGCCACGCAAGATAAATTCAATTGGCACTCGGCAGCAGAAGAAGTTGGATTTGCAACTCCTGGAATTAAAAACTCACAGTATACTCCTGTCCTTAAAACGGACAAAATCTTGCAAGTTTCTCCCGAAATTTTCTCGCCAGACAATGATGGTTTTGAAGATATTTTGACTTTGACTTACAACTTGCCAGAGGTAGGTTTTGTTGGAAATGTCACTATTTTTGATTCAAAAGGCCGACAAACCAAAGTTTTGGTTCAGAACCAGTTGTTGGCCCAGCAAGGAAGCTTTACCTGGGATGGAACAACAGATGAAAATCAGAAAGCAAGAATTGGACGGTATATTATTTTGTTCGAATACTTCGATTTGGAAGGAAATGTAAAAACTAGAAAAACAACTTGTGTTGTTGGGCACAAATTATAATTTACTTCAATAAATTTATGTGACCAAAGATTTCTTGTATGGGTTCATTTGGGTATTTTAATGAAACACGATAAACATAAGTGTCAGTTTTCGCTGGATTTCCTTTAAGATTTTTACCGTCCCAACTTTCGTTTTGGTTTTGAGATTGAAAAACAATATTTCCCCATTTATCAAAAATAATGAGTTCATACAACTCCGAATTCTTAAAAACGGGTTTGAATTCATCATTCACTCCATCGCCATCCGGTGTAAAAGTATTAGGAATATAAGTTTCTGATTTCACAAATACTCTTCCGGTAGCTGAATCTGTACAGCCAACCTCATTAATTACAACCAAGGAAGGATAAAAATAACCATCGTCAGAATAAGTGTGCGAGTAATTACTAAAAGAAAATACATCTGTACCATCACCAGTTCTAAAGTTGGAACTAACGAAGTTTGTTGACAGATTAACAAAATCAACAACTGCTGCATACCCAGGAACTGTAACATTCATAGGAGAAAACAAAGCTTTTGGGTTGGGTAAAACAGTTATAGGATTTGATAAAAACATTGTGTCGGAACAATTTCCATCAGTGACAATAAGAGAAGAAGAGTAATTTCCTATGCTTGTATAAAGATGGACTGGATTTTCTTCATTAGACGTATTGCCGTCTCCAAAATTCCAGTTGAAAATTAATGAAGGGTCTGATGCTGATATAAAATTAATTGTTTGCTCGTCTTCCACGCAAGTCGTATCCTGAGAAATTGAATAGTCGGCCAGAACATCACTGTATACAATTAGAGAGCCAGAAATTGCAGTATCACAGCCGAAATCTCTATACCTCAAAGTTATATTTTTTGTCCCTGCTGTTGAATACGAAACTCCATTTTGAATCTTTAAATTAGAAGTACTAGGTGCTGCAGTTGGACCAAAATCCCAATCGATGGTGGTAGAAGGAAACACACCTCCTGCCGCTGTAAAATCAAACAAATTTCTTTTTAAACACTGATTGTCTGGCATCACAAAAGAAGGAGAAAGTAAAGGGAATATCCTTACATTTCTGTATGTTGTATCTGCACAAATAGACTCGCCAATGGTTATCAATCTCACCACAAATTCTCCTGTATCTGGATAGGTATAAGTGGGAGAGGGTGAGTTAGAAGTATCACCAAAAGTAGTTCCGTCACCAAAATCCCATGAATACGAAACTGGATTTACACTGCTGTTAGAAAAATTTGCGATGAAAGATTTACAACCTGTCGTAATAGAATCAATGTTAGATATTACATTTTGATAAATTCTAAACGTATCGGAATAGGACGTATCACAACCAAATTCTCGGTAACGAACGCTTACTGTTTTTAATCCTGGAGTTGTGTATCTAATTCCATTCACAAGAGAATCTATGCCTGTACTAGGAATGGATCCTGCGCCAAAATTCCAATCAATTTGGGTGTTTGAAGTAAAAAAACCAGAAGCTTTTGCATTGAGTGAGTTGTTGGGAAAACATTGGTTTTCAATTGAATCGAATTTTGGAATCAAGATAGGATACACACGTAAATCAAGGTAGGAAGTATCGGAACATACAACCGAGTTTCTATCTACAATTAAGCTAACACGATAAACTCCTGTATCTAAATAAGTATAATTAGGAGCAAAAGCGAGTGATGTATCACTTAAAATAGTAGTGTCGCCAAAATCCCAAAAATAGGTAGTTCCATTTAAACTATTATTTGTGAAATTGACATTAAATGAATTACAAACTACGCCAGGATCAAAAATGGAAGAAGTAGATTTTTGACAGTTTAATACATTAAACTGAAAATCTCTCAGAGTTTCGCTCACCAAAATACCATTTCGGAATTCTTTTACTTTTATTCCTACTAAAAATTGACCAAGTCCAGTGGGAGTTCCTGTCAGAAGGCCAGTAGATGAATTCAGATTCATTTGTGGTAAAGACCTTACTTGATTATTAACATTGTAAGTTGGGCCCCAGCCAATTGGTGAAAACGGTGGAGAAGATGGATTGGGCGCAGGATTGGCACTTGTACCTCCGGTATAGGGAGTAAAAAATTCATATACCAATGAGTCTCCATCTAAATCGGTGGCTGAATGATCAAAAACAATGGGATCGTTGATACAAATAAGAATTGGAGGAAAATTATTGAATGACGGGCTGCTATTACAACTCGTATCATTTGCTGGGATAAAGGAATGATAGGTATTTCCCATATTTCCTGGTGCATTTATATTCACTATTGAAGGATTTCGGCAACATCTCTGATACACAATATCGTAACCACCTGCTATTGCTGGTAATGTTACGGTATCTTTATAAATAGCTTCTTGAATACAAATATTTGGTGGAACCACCAAACAACTCGAAACCGTATTTACCGGAACTCTTATAAAACCGGGCAATGGAACGTTCCTTTGAATAATTAAAGCACCCGTACTTCCATTAAAAATACCGATTTTTGCCAAAGGGTCAAAAGCTGCTCCCGTACCGTTGCAATCCCTATATAGTTTTAATTGTATTTCGTACTGATTATTACCCAAACACTTATAGCTCATTTCCCCACCTACTAGGTGAGAAGCTTGCAAAGAATTTGAAAGTAAAACGAATACCAAGAATCCTTTTATTCCTATGAATTTAATCAGATTTTCCAAAAAATTTCAATTAATAAATAATGGAATAAAGATACAAAAAAAAAATTGCTTTGTCAACCTCTTAAACCATTGATTTACAACCAAAACTACTTTGTAACAATAACCAAATATTTACTCACGCTCCAGAATTTATCTGCATTTATAATTTTAATTTTTTCGATTGTCTCCTCTCCTATTAGTTCATAAGATCCTGCTGGGTGAGTTGTAATAATATCTGCCTTTTTAACGCCTAATGCAATTTCATTCAACTCTTTTGTATTGACTTCAGTAAAATATTGTTTATTGAAATCATCCTTCAATTTTTTAGTTTTTCCAATCCCAATTAACCCACCTTCTGAAGTTATTACATTATTATCCTTTAATTCAGTTTTAGTTCCATACGCATAAAATGCCGTGTGAAGTGCAATGTCTTGTTCTTCTATCGTTTCGTTTTTATCTGCAATCACAGCAAGATTATTTTCGTAAGCCGCCATCAATTCATCGAAAGCAACACCCATGTCGCTCAACTCACTTTTCATTCCTAATATTTTCACCTCTCTTTCTTCGGCTTGCTTAGTCAAGCTTCTTACAATGGTTTCCAATTCATTCAACTGACCTTGAGAGTTTTTTAGTTTTGAATTCATTGAAGCTATCTTCTTTTTGTTGTCAGCCAATAAAGCTCCCAATTGCTGCAAATCAGATTTGATAGACTCGGCAGATTGCTGAATTCCTTCTCCATTCTGTGGCATCAATACTGTGTTTTCCTTGTCTCTAATTGAATTTAAATTGTTTTGAATATCCATAATAAATTGAGAATATTCGGTCAACAAGGCTTCTTTTTCGTCTAACTGCTCCGTTTCCAGTTTCAATTTTGCATTTTCTTGTTTCAATGCATCTAATTCAGCTGATAATTCTGTTTGATTCCCTCCACAAGAGAATAAAAACAGTGTGGATATAAATAATAGGACTAATTTTTTCATAGTGGTAACAATTTGTTTAGGATAAATTTAATAAAAAATAGCTGAGTGACTAACGAGCAAAAATCTCGAAAAGTATTCGCTACTTCTGTTTTTGCAAAGGATTTGCCGTTAATTCTTTGTGTTCTTCACGTGTTCTGTATATGTCTAAGGCCAAATACAAAGCATTCCTAAATGAGGATTCTGAAGCTTCGTTTTTTCCAGCAATATCAAATCCAGTTCCATGATCGGGAGAAGTTCTTACAATTGGCAATCCTGCAGTAAAATTAACTCCATTCCCAAATGAAAGACTCTTGAATGGAACCAACCCTTGATCGTGATACATTGCTAAAATTCCATCGTAATGGGAGTACACTGAACTTCCAAAAAAACCATCGGCTGAATAAGGCCCAAAGGCTAACATTCCTTTTCCTTTTGCTTCGTTAATTGCCGGAATAATAATTTCCTTTTCTTCATCTCCAATCACACCGTTGTCTCCAGCATGAGGATTCAATCCTAGAACAGCAATTTTTGGTCTAGTAATTCCAAAATCTTTCACCAAGCTGTCGTTCAATTGAGATATGGATTCTACAATTTTTTCTTTCGTTAAATTCTTAGCAACATCTTTCAACGGTACGTGCCCCGAAACAACTGCAACTCTCAGTTTATCAGCAACCATCAGCATTAATGCATTCTCTACGTTCGATAGTTTTGCAAGAAACTCTGTGTGCCCAGGAAAATCAAACTCTGAACTCTGAACATTGTGTTTATTAATAGGAGCTGTTACCAATATATCAATTTTGGAGGCAGCTAAATCATCAGTTGCAGCCTTCAAAGATTTTATTGCAAACTCCCCTCCTTCCGGAGTTTCTTTTCCAATGTTCAACTGTGGATCTTTATCCCAACATTTTTTAATGTACAAGGTTTTTGATTTTGCTTCCATTCCCTCTTCTAAATTGGTGTGAGTCATGGCAGGTAAATCCAATGATTTTCTGTGAGCGGAAAGTAAACTTGCCGAACTATAAATTACAGGAGTTACAAAATCTAAAATTCGATTATCCGAAAATGTTTTTAAAATAACTTCTGGACCAATACCGTTAATATCTCCGATGGAAATCCCTACTCTTACTGGCTTTTTATTTGATGTATTTGACATAATAGAGGTTATATTCTTTTTTTTGCAATTATAAACCTGAGGTTTATTAATTTTGTACTCTCAAAGGTAAAATTTTTTTGCCCAAAAGAAATAAAAAAACCAAAATGAACATAACGCCAGAACAAGTTTTAGATGCATTAAAAAATGTAATAGAGCCTGATTTAAAGAAAGACATTGTTTCGCTTGGACTCGTGTCTGATATAAAAATTGAAGGAATGGACATTTCCTTCAAACTAAGAATTAGTAATCCTGCTCTTCATTCTAAAAAAAGAATGGAACAAGCTTGTATTTTTAACCTCGAAAGATTCATTAGCAAGGAAATTGAAGCTGAAATAGAGATTTCGGGAATTGGTTCGGAAGAAACTGACCCAAACCTGAGAAAAATATTGCCAGGAGTTAAAAACATAATCGCTGTAGCTTCGGGAAAAGGTGGTGTTGGAAAATCTACCGTTACTGCTAATCTTGCAATTAGTTTAGCAAAAAAAGGATACAAAGTAGGATTGATAGATGCTGATATTTATGGACCTTCAATGCCACTAATGATGGATTGTGCATACGACAAACCAACGATGGTTGATGTTGATGGTAAAAGCTACATTTCGCCCGTTGAAACTCACGGAGTAAAAGTAATGTCCATAGGATTCTTTGCAGATTTGAACCAAGCAATCGTATGGAGAGGTGCAATGGCCAGTAAAGCTATTCGCCAAATGTTTATTGACACGTATTGGGGAGAATTGGATTATATGCTTATTGATTTACCTCCAGGAACCGGTGATGTGCATTTAACTTTGGTACAATTGGTTCCAATTACCGGAGCTGTAATTGTGAGTACACCGCAAGCTATTGCTCTTGCCGATGTCAAAAAAGGAATTCACATGTTTAAGATGCCGAATATTAATGTACCTGTATTGGGTGTAGTTGAAAACATGGCATATTTTACACCAGACGAACTGCCAGACAATAAATATTATATTTTTGGGAAGGATGGAGTGAAAGATTTGTGCGAACAAATTGATGTAAAATTATTAGGAGAAATTCCTTTGGTACAAAGTATAAGAGAAGCTGGAGATGCAGGAACACCAATTGCTGCACAAGACGGAACTCCTTCTGCAATTGCTTTTGATTTGTTATCTGCAAATGTAATCGAACAAATAAATTGGAGAAACAATAACATAAAGCCAACTCAGGTTGTAAAAATGAACACACCATGATAAAAGGCTTTCTAATTATTCTTCTTAGTATTTTTGTTTCATCCATAGGGATGGCTCAAGAAAGTGATTCTGCAAAAAAAGAAGAAGCTAGGTTATATACGTTAGCACACACCGATGTATTTAGAAAAAGAAAAGGTAAAATATTTGCCTCTTGGGGGTACAATAGGTCTTCTTACAGCAAAAGCGATATTAGGTTTTGGGGCGATGGGTATGATTTTACAATAAAAAAAGCAACCGCAAAAGATCGCCAAACAAAGTTTGAACCTAAAGTATATTTCAACCCAAGCTTGTTGACGATTCCGCAATATAACCTGAGAGTAGGCTATTTTTTAACCGATCATCTATCTTTATCCATAAGTGTAGATCACATGAAATATGTATTGGATAATTCTCAAAGTGCTAAAGTAGATGGCTCAATTAGTAGTTCTGCTAGCACAGTTTGGGCAGACGATTACAACAATGAACTTATGCCTATTTCAGGGGATTTTGTAAAATATGAGCACACAGATGGTCTTAATATCATATATTTAGAACTAGACTACAACGAATTACTTTATGAAACAGCGAACCGAAAGTTTGCTATTGATATAGTTGGAGGACTTGGAATTGGAGGAGCGGTACCAAAAACCAACGCTATCCTTTTTGATACATTTGGAACAGACGAATTTCACCTAGCGGGAGGCTCTTTGAATGCCAATGTAGGATTAAAATTATTTTTCTATAAAAAATTATTTTTACATCCGGCAGTAAAAGTTGGATATGTATCGCTTCCCGATGTAGTTACAAATACCGCAGGAAATGACAAAGCTTCACAAAACTTTTCCTATTTTCAAGCAAACATGACTTTGGGATACCAGTTTAGATTGACTCATAAATAAATATTAGTACCAATAAAAAAAGCACTTGATTGTATCAAGTGCTTTTTTTTTGCCTATGCATTTGATTGTATTATTGTGGCAATAGTTCTTTTTTAAGTGCTGCCATCTTTATTCCAGCAATAGCACATTCTACTCCTTTATTTCCATGCTTTCCTCCACTCCTATCAATAGCTTGTTCCATTGTATTGTCTGTAAGAACACAAAAAATAACAGGAACACCGTACATCAGGTTTACATCTTTTATTCCTAAAGAAGTAGCTTCACAAACGAAATCAAAATGTTTTGTTTCTCCCTGTATTACACTTCCTATGGCAATCACGGCATCCACTTCTGTATGCTCTATTACCAATTGAGAAGCTAAGGGCAACTCGTAGGTTCCTGGAACATGTTTCACCAAAATATTCTCTGGCAATGTTCCATTCTCAACCAAAGTATCGAACGCTCCTTTTAGCAAGTTTTTAGTAATTTGTTCGTTCCACTCTGAAACAACAATCCCGAATGACATCTCAGATGCATTCGGGATTAAATCTTTATCGTAATGTGATAAGTTCGTTGAGGCTGTAGCCATAATTATTTTTTAAGTTTAGCTATAAATTTTTCAATTCCTTGTGCTTCTGCAGAAGTTGAAAAATCTTTTTTAATTTTTTCGTAAGTTGAAATCGCATCCGCTATATCTCCTACTTCTTCTTGAGCTATTGCTAATTTCTTCAAATAAACCGGTGTTGTAAAATCATTAGTTGAATGATTCACCGCAGCTTTGTAATTCGAAATGGCTTTGTCAGCTTGTTGAGTTTCAAAATAAGCATCTCCCAAAGCTCCTTTTGCGATAGCACCAATCAATTCATCATCAAAACTTACACCTTCAAGGGCGTCAATTGCTTCTGCAAATTTACCCATATTAAGGTATCCAACTCCCATGTTGTAGGTAGCAATATCTCCAGCAGGTGTCCCACTGTATTCTTCAGCAATGGTTGCATAACCAATGTTGTTTTGGTCACCATCTATAGCTACTTGAAAATTATTTGCTCCAAAGTTGTTTTCTTGCTTCCATATTACACTACTTCCTTCCGTAGATTTTTGTGCTTTGTTGTTGTTGTACCACCAAAACGCGGCAATTGCAACTGCTATTGCTCCAAAAACAATGTAAATTGTGTTTTTGTTTTGCTCGAATTTATCTTGGATTTTATCGCTAATCTCCTGTACATCAAAATTTTCTATTTCTGCCATTCGTTTGTTTTTTTGAAAGGACAAAAATATAGTTTTTTATCCATTTTATTCCCATTAATCTCTGATTTTTTTGATTCGACCCTTTATTACTTAAATAAAATTTCGTCCACCACTCGTTTTTGTAATTTTCTGTTGAGCGATTCTTTTAATTTTTCTTTTGCAAAAGATAGCTCGTGTCGCAAAACCGAAGATTCAATGTTGATGATAAGCACTCGCTTTCTTAATTCCAATGATTTTGTTTTTGCTGCAATTGCTGCTCCCATCATTTCGGTCCATTCCTTGTGGAGATCTAGTTCATCCATTTTATCTTCAATCTTATAGGCTTTTAGCAATCTCTCGATTGCTAATTTTAGGGGCGTAACTTGCTTATCTCTTTTAGGAAAACTCATGTTTAAAATTAATCAAAGTATTTACTTCTACAGACTTTTGAGAGTTATTTTTTTTCATAACTTTAACTATGAAAACAACAGTAGAATTTAAAAACGGAACGTTTCAATTGGACTTATCCAAACCGCTGGATATTTCGATGAGGCTTTCCACTGAGCCAAAGAACTCAAGTGCTTGGTATGTTTCCCCAATTTCCATAGAACCTGTAGAAGGCGATGGATTTATCGGGAGTGTTGCCGAAGGTGGATCTGTGAATTTTAGGGATATCACATTCAATCCGCACGGAAATGGAACTCACACAGAAACTGTTGGACATATCGACAAAGAAATTCACTCCATCAATAAACACCTTACTACCTTTCATTTTTTAAGTCAAGTGGTATCTATCACTCCTAGTTATTGGAAAAAAAATGAAGGAACGCGAAATGAAGGGGATTTAATAATTACCAAATCTCAACTAAAAGAGGCAATTGGAAACCAAAAACCAGAAGCTCTCATTTTAAGAACATTACCAAATGACAAAGACAAATTGAGCAAGCAATATTCCAACTCAAATCCTCCTTATTTGTGTCATGAAGCAGCACAATATTTAAGAGCAATTGGTGTAAATCATCTATTGATAGATTTGCCTTCGGTGGATAAGGAAGTAGACGCGGGGGAACTGCTAAGCCACAAAGCTTTTTGGAATTATCCAGATGATATTCAATACAACAAAACTATTACAGAATTTATTTTCGTAAATAACGAAATTGAGGATGGATTGTACTTGCTAAACCTACAAATTGCTCCCTTTGAAAATGACGCAACTCCCAGTAAACCTGTATTATACAAAATAAATAAAGTGTGAATATAGAAGAATACAGAGACTATTGTTTGAATAAACCTGGTGTTACAGAAGGTTTTCCTTTTGACAATAAAACTTTAGTTTTCAAGGTTATGGGAAAGATGTTCGCATTAACTGATGTAGACCAATTTGAAGGAATAAACCTAAAATGCGACCCAGATTATGCTATCGAACTGAGAGAAAAATACGAGGCAGTTTCTGCTGGATATCACATGAGCAAGAAACACTGGAATACTGTAAATACACAAAGTGATATTTCAGACAAAAAAATAACTCATTTAATCAATCATTCCTATGAATTGGTTGTGAGTAAATTGAATAAAAAACAAAAAGAAGAACTTAATTTATTAAATAGTTAAATTAATATATCGCACGTTGTTCCAATACAAATTTAACGTAGCTTTAATTCAAGAAAACTAACTCTACAATCATGAAAAATAACCGTTTATTCAAATTTTTTATTGCAGGACTTCTATACCTTTTACCTTTAGTTGTTTTTGGATATGTATTGTATTCTGCATTCGTTCTTATTGATGGAATAATACCCGATGAATATCGATTTATACCTGGATTAGGAATTTTAATCATTGTAGTTTTCCTTATAATTTTTGGATGGTTCACTACGGTTTCAAGAATTGACGACATAGCAAAACAATACTTCAATAAAGCGTTGAATAAAGTGCCTGTTCTAAAAAGTATTTATTCTACTTTAGAAGATGTTTCTTCGGCTTTGGTGGGTAAAAAGAAAACTTTTGATAGGCCAGTTTTGGTAAAGTTGAGTAAAAATCACGACATGGAAAGAATCGGTTTTATTGCAAAAGAAGACCTGAAATTTCTTGGAATTGACGACAGTAGAATCGCTGTAGCTCTGCCATTTACGTTTAGTTACATGAGCAAAATAATAATTGTACCCAAAGAAAATGTAACTCCAATTGATGCGAAATCGAGCGAAGTAATGAAATTTTTACTTTCGGGTGGAATTACCGAAGAAGAGATGAAGGATACGATAAATGATTTGGAGGATTAAAAAGTAATTTCTCCTTCAAACACTTTGTCTGCGGGGCCAATTAGCCAAATATCAGTAAAATCTTTCTCGGTAGTTTTATTGAATTTTATTTCTAGTTCACCGCCCGGAACATTAATAGATACAGGAGAAGCCAAATCAAATTTAGCCGAGCCGCTTAATGCAACGGCTGTAGCTCCAGTTCCGCAAGATAAAGTTTCATCTTCCACTCCCCTTTCATAAGTTCTCATTTTAAGCGAGTTATCAGAAAGTTTTTCTACATAATTTACGTTTGTCCCCTCTTTGTTGAATCTTTCATTGTACCGAATTTTTTGGGCTTCTGAAACAAGTCGCATCTCCGAAACATTATTTCTGTACTCTATATAATGAGGTGATCCTGTGTGAATAAAAAAGAAATTTTCCTGCTCCTCGAAAGAAGGGTTATCAGCCATTTTTAATTCCACTCTATCCTCTGTAATTTTCGCATCGTGAATTCCATCAATTGCCATAAACTTAGTAGAATTTTGAATCATTCCTAATTCATGGGCAAAAGCGACTGCACACCTGCTTCCGTTTCCACAAAAGCTTTGAGTTCCATCGGCATTAAAATATATCATTTCAAAATCCAATTCAGGGTGAGATTCAATTAGTATTAATCCGTCAGCTCCTATCCCAAATTTTCTGTCACACAGAGTTCTAGCAACCGACAAATCGGTTTTATCAATGTTTAAATCTCGGTTGTCAATCATTACAAAATCATTGCCCGTTCCTTGATATTTATAAAATTTAATTGTCATATTAGGATTGTTTTGATTGAGAATCCAAAAAAGACTTTTCCTTTTTAGTTAAGCTCTCCATTCCTTTGGATGCAATTTTATCCAAAATTGAATTCATTCGTTCTTCTTGCTCCTTTTTCATTTCATTGTAAGCATAATCATCTCTGGGCACAGAACTCTCGAGTTGACTCTTGGAATGAGAACTGATTCTAAAAAACTTCTTTATTGACTCAAAAAAACTCATGTTACTTTTTTGTTTGAGAAAAAAACAATTCCTTTTCCTCTTTTGTTAAACTGCTATATCCCGATTGTTTTACTTTATTCAAAATTAATTCAATCTTCTTGTCCTTCTCTTTTCTGTTTGTAGAGGCTTTCTCTTCTTTAAGCGCTCCCCCTTTCTTAACTTTCATTTTTGGCTTCGGTTTTCTTTTTTCAAAAAACTTACTAAAATCCAAAGAGAATATTGAATCCAAAAATCGTTCAAATCCTTTTAAGATATTCTTTCCTTCCCTTGCTTTGTAACCGTAAAACCCACCAAAAAAAGCGCCTCCCAAATGAGCTAACCATCCGCCAGTATTTGCTCCATCAACTCCCATACTCGACTGAAGTCTCATTAAATCTAACACAACAAAAACGCCTACTATATAAATTAATTTGACAGGTTGCGGAATGAACATAATTTTCAATTCCATGTTTGGCTTTGCAACACCTATCGCTACAAAAACCGACAAAACTGCTGCTGAAGCACCAATCAACATTCCATGTCCCGAGATAGCAGGAATGAAATTATAGCCAAAAGCAAAGAACAAATACCCTACAAAACCTCCTGCCAAATAAACGCTCAAAATCTTTTTATTTCCCAAGTAATACTTAAAAATATTTCCTGCAAAATAGAGCAAAACCATATTCCACAAAATATGCCAAATATTCAACAAAGAATGCGAAAACATATAAGTAACAATAGACCAAGGCTGGATGAGAAGTTCAGAAAAATTTGACGGAGCAGCAAAATAACGCGACAGATCGGAGCCAGGAGAAACAGACTTTGCAAAGATAGAAGCTATGAGCAACAATAAAAAAACAACTCCATTAATCATAATAAGGCGAACGTGCATTTCACCTTGGTTATATTTGGTTTTAAGTAATTGAATAAATTGATTCATGTTGCGATTTGATGTCTCAAAAATACAAATATTACTTTACACTTTTGTCCTTTTTTGAAAGGATGTTTCAACCTTTCATTCGTAGAAAATATCTGATAGTTCATGAATAAACAGCTCGTTTCTCAAAGAATTTATTTATTTTTAAACATTGCAATAAAACTCTAACTATGGTCAATAAAACAACCCTTTCCCTGATTTGTTTCCTTTCTGGACTATCACAACTGATTTTTGGTCAAGTTGTTTTTTTACCCAACACAGAATTTGCCGTTACCAAAAACTCACAAGTCATGCAAATGCCCTGGTGTGGTGGATTTAATGCTCCTCAATTTTCTCGAGTAGATTTAAATTTAGACGGAAAAGAGGATTTAATTGCGTTTGACAGAGCAGACAAACAAGTGACTCCTTTAATTAACATGGGGGGAACAGGACAAGTATCCTATAAATATGCGCCAGTTTACAAACAAAAATTCCCTAACTCGGTAGGTTGGATGCTCATGAGAGATTTCAATAATGATGGAAAAAAAGATGCCTTTTATTGTCATTCATACGGAGCTGTTAGTTTGTCAACAAATGTTTCTACCTCATCTTTAGAATTCCAAAATTATTCCACATCCATTGATGGGCCTCAATACCCAGGTGGAATTATTCCGTTTTATGTTCCTTCAAGCGACATTCCAGCAATCTATGATGTGAATGGAGATGGTGACATAGATATTTTAACCTTTGGAGTTTTGGGAGTTTCGGTTGAATACATAAAAAATCAATCGATTGAAAGAACCGGAAATTCTGACTCTTTGGATTTTGAATTAAGAAATTATTGCTGGGGACATTTTCTCGAAACGGGCATACAAACCAACAAATTAACTCTTTTTGATACTTGTAACTACAACGTTCCTGGAGCAGAAATAGGAATCAATCGAAACTCACCTACAGGAAGTTCTCGCCCACTGGGAGGGTCTAACAGGCATGCAGGATCTACAATTACCGCATTTGACAACAATGGCGATAGTGTTGCAGATTTATTACTAGGAGATGTTTCGTTCAATAATTTGGTGATGGCACAAAATGGAGGAACATTGCCAGATCAAAATTCCAGTGTTTCTTTCCAAGACACTGCATATCCTTCTTATGATGTTTCGGTAGATGTGATGTTATTCCCAGCTTCGTATATAGAGGATGTGGACAATGACGGACTGAACGACCTGATTGTGGCACCAAACACGACAGAATTAGCAGAAAATTACGATCAAATATGGTTTTACAAAAATATTGGAACAAACAAAATTCCTAATTTTAGTTTTCAAAGAAAAAATTTATTTGAAAATCAATACATTGATTTAGGAGATAAAGCTATTCCTGAATTTTTTGATTACAACGGAGATGGTTTGATGGATATTATCGTTTCTAATTATGGTTATTTCGATAGAGACAGCATTGTATATGAATGCAAACTATCTCTTTACGAAAATACTGGAACATTGGCGGCTCCAAGCTTTGAATTCATTACCGACAACTATCACTCATTAGATACTCTAAACTTGGGTAAATCACTTGAACCTACCTTTGGCGATATAGATGGGGATGGTGATCAGGATATGATATTGGGGAATAGCGAAGGGTACCTTCATTTATTCACCAATACTGCTGGAGCAGGAAACGTTGCTAGATTCTCTTTAACTTCTTCGAGATTACAGAGTAATTTAGGTGACACCATCGATGTTGGTCAGTTTTCTTCGCCTCAATTATTCGATTACGACAACGATTCTGATTTGGACTTAATAATAGGAAAAATGAATGGAGGTATCCGATATTATGAAAATATTGGAAACGCTGCTTCTTACAACTTTAAAAAAATTACTGACTCAATGGGTCGTGTTGAAATTCATGAAATTTGGGATATTTACGGTGCTTCAACAGGTTATGCAACACCTAAGTTTTACCGAGAAAGTGGAGTAACAATCATGTATTGTGGAAGTCAGACTGGTGGCATTTTTAAGTTTACAGGGATAAACACGGCAAATCCAAGACAAACATTTATCATCGATACTGTGCTAGACAATTATATGTATGGCTTATTTTCTTCACCTACACTCTATGATTTTAAAGGTGATGGAAGACTCGATTTACTTACTGGAAATCTAAAAGGTGGATTGACATTTTTTACAGAAGGTAACGGAACATTAACCATAAAGGAAATAAAGCCCAGTTTAGATTTTCAACTTTATCCCAACCCAGCCAATGAATTCGTGACCATCAAAACGAATGAATTTGAAAGCCAAACAAGAATTATGATCTCGGACATGCTAGGTAAAACGGTGAAAGAAATAAAACCAAACTCAATTAATACCCAAGTGGATATTGCTGATTTAAAGAAAGGTGTTTATTTCGTTTCGGTAATTGGGCAAAACGGATTGAAAACTCGTAAATTGGTGGTTCAATAATCAAAAATACTTGTCAAGCTGAAACTAAAAAACCTTACTTATTACACCCAAGGAATTGCAGAAAGCAACACCGTGGTATTGAGCCAAGCTATCACACTCATTGAAAGCAGCAGAAAAGACCATCATCTTTTGGGTCAGGAAATCATCAATAATTGCCTTCCAAAAAGCGGAAATTCTATTCGTATTGGGATTACTGGTGTACCTGGTGTTGGAAAAAGCACATTCATTGAATCTTTTGGAACTTTTCTTACTTCTATGGGTAAAAAAGTAGCTGTATTGGCAATTGACCCAACCTCCCAGCAATCGCGCGGTAGCATACTGGGAGATAAAACAAGAATGGACAAACTTGCTGTGAACCCCAATGCAT
>JAHEIE010000090.1 GCA_024639505.1 Crocinitomicaceae bacterium | reverse complement strand
TTTGGGAGACAACAATGTAGACAAGAAAGTATACAACGGATACGTTCAGATCAAAAGATAAACACTAAACAGACTAAAATAAAATGCCAAAGGCCTCTCAGAAATGAGAGGCCTTTTTTTTGTGAATGTGATATTTGTCACTTTACAGTTTTATTGTCTTTCTTATCTTTGTAATATGAAAGGAATTGCAATCATATCGTTGTTTTTTATTATAAGTTGTGGAGGAATTGAGAGTGAAATAAAATCAATTAATACAGAAACAGAACTTGGCGAAAAATTGTATTTTGATCCAATTCTATCTCAGGACCAATCCATATCTTGTGGGAGCTGTCACAAACCAGAATTTGCTTTTGCTGATAACAAAGAGTTATCTCTTGGGGTAAATGATAGCTTGGGAACGAGAAATACACCTTCGGTAATGAATATGGCTAGCAGACCTCATTTTTTTTACGATGGAAGATCGGAAACTCTGGAAGAACAGGCGATAGGTCCAATTGAAAATCCGGTTGAAATGAATTTGAAAATGTCTGAAGCCGTTATTAGATTAAATCAATCCGAATTATATATTAAGTTGTATAAAAAGATTTACATGGAAGAACCCACTATCGAAAATACAACTAGGGCATTAGCCGAGTTTCAAAGAAGTTTGGAAAGTGATGGAAGTGCCCCACACGACAAATGGATGAATGATGAAGATCCAATGGCGTTGACAGAATCACAGAAGAGAGGAAGAGAATTGTTCTTGGATAAAGGAAAGTGTTTTGATTGTCATTTTGGCCCCGATTTCACCGGAGATGAATTTAGAAACATTGGTCTGTATGACGAGAAAGAATACAAAGACAAAGGAAGGTTTGATTTTACCAAAGATTCGGCTGATTTGGGTAAGTTTAAAGTACCTGGATTAAGAAATATATCGCTTACTGCACCCTATATGCACGATGGCAGTTTAAAGACCTTAGAAGAGGTTGTAGAATTCTACAGTGATTTGTATATGTTCGTTCCCAATCCTATCAATTTGGATACTATCATGGTAGAACCATTAAAATTATCACCATCAGAAAAAGAAGACTTAGTGAATTTTATGCATTCACTCACGGACGAAAAAATCTATAAAAATTAGCAAAAAAAAATGGGCAAAAACAATTGTCTTTGCCCATTTTGAATGTTTATTCATTCAAATTATCCTACACTTCCTTCCAGAGATATTTCAAGAAGTTTCTGTGCTTCTACAGCAAATTCCATAGGCAACTTGTTCAGTACATCTTTAGCGTATCCGTTTACTATAAGACTAATTGCTTTTTCTTCGCTTATTCCTCTTTGTAAACAATAAAACAATTGATCTTCTCCAATTTTGGATGTTGTAGCTTCATGCTCTACTTTCGAGCTTTTGTTGTTGCATTCTATGTATGGAAAAGTATGTGCTCCACATTCATCTGTCATCAACAAAGAGTCACATTGCGAAAAGTTTCTTGAGTTCGTTGCGTTTTTGTGTATTTGAACCAATCCTCTGTATGAGTTTTGACTTTTTCCAGCAGAAACTCCTTTCGAAATAATTGTGCTTTTTGAGTTTTTACCTAAGTGAATCATCTTTGTACCCGTATCGGCCATCTGATGATTATTGGTAACCGCAATCGAGTAGAATTCGCCTACTGATGAATCTCCTTTTAAAATACAAGATGGATATTTCCAAGTTACTGCAGAACCTGTTTCTACCTGTGTCCAAGAAATTTTAGACTTGTATCCTTCGCAAATTCCTCTTTTCGTTACAAAATTAAAAATCCCTCCTTTTCCATCTTTGTCTCCTGGATACCAGTTCTGAACCGTAGAGTATTTTATTTCTGCTCCCACCAGAGATACCAGTTCAACTACTGCAGCATGAAGCTGGTTTTCGTCTCTCATTGGAGCCGTACAGCCTTCCAAGTAACTCACGTAACTATCTTCGTCAGCAATAAGAAGAGTTCTTTCAAATTGTCCTGTATTTGCTTCATTTATTCTAAAATAAGTAGAGAGTTCCATCGGACACTTTACACCTTTGGGAATGTAGCAAAACGAACCATCAGTAAACACAGCTGAATTTAAAGCTGCATAAAAATTATCGCTTTGCGGAACCACAGTTCCTAAATACTTCTTTACCAATTCTGGATGTTCTTTCACGGCATCGCTAAAAGATCCAAAAATAATTCCCAATTCACCTAACTTTTCTTTGAAAGAAGTAGCTACCGAAACAGAATCCATTACGAAATCAACAGCAACGCCTTGAAGCTTTTTTTGTTCATCCATAGAAATCCCAAGCTTATCCATAGTAGCTTTTATTTCTGGATCTACATCGTCCCAATCTTTTGCTTCTTTTTTTGGAGAAGAGTAGTAGTGAATATCCTGAAAATCTGGTTTGTCATAGTTCACATGCGCCCATTCTGGTTCTGTCATGTTTTTCCAAATCTCAAATGATTTTAATCTAAAGTCCAAGAGCCAATCTGGTTCTCCTTTTTTAGCCGAAATCATTCTGATAATGTCTTCGTTTAATCCCTTTTCAATCTTTTCAGATTCCACAGAAGTTGTAAAACCAAATTCATATTCTTGGGTTTTTAAATCTTCTTTTAAGTCGTCTTCAGTATATTTCGTATTCATGTCCTTTACTTCAATTTATTAAAGAGAAAAACTTTCTCCACACCCACAAGTTCTGTCTGCATTCGGATTTTTGAACACAAATCCTTTACCATTCAATCCTCCCGAGAAATCCAATTCAGTTCCTACCAAATAGAGGTAACTCTTTTTGTCAACCACTACTTTTATTCCGTTATCTTCAATTTCTTTGTCGGTATCTTTTATTTCGTTGTCAAAATCTAATTCATACATCAATCCAGAACAACCACCTCCTTTTACTCCAACACGAATAAAATAGCCAACTTGGCCTTCGTCTTCCATAAGACGAATAGCCTGCTTTTTTGCGTTATCACTTACTTTTATCATCGCGATTGATTATTTACTTAATTCAGCTACAAAAATAGGTAAAAAACAATGCTGTGTAAAGATTTGACTTGATTATTTTTAATTAGTCTAAATAAAGAGGGGAGAGTGATTTTTAATTCTATGAACTTACAACTGAATGGACGAAAACGACTTGTTTTTTTCTTTCATAATATCGCTCAGTTTCTTTTGTTTTAACTTAGATTCAGCCCAATTTATACATTCAAAATACTCCATAGGAATTTGTTGAATTTCAGTTTTATCCAACTTCAATAGATTGTATTTTAAATTTTCGATGTGGTCTGTAAGGTCAAAACGATTAAAACTATGGTGTGTCGTTTTCGAAAAAAAGTTGAGAATCGCCTCTTCGTATTCGAATAATTTATTTCTAGTTTTTAAAAATCGCCTCGTAGACTTTAAGTTGTATTGAACCAATTCATTGTTCTTTAATTCGAAATGCAAAAACAAATTGAGTAACTCAGCAAAAGAATAAATTTCTTGAGATTCGTCAATGGCTATGTTGTTTAGCAATTTGTTTACCCATTTCAATGAGTCAGAAAATTCATCTTGAATAAATAAAATGTGGGCAAGATTGTAGTAAAAAAAGGCAAGTCTCGAACTATTTATTTTGTTTTCGTTCAGTTCTATGAATGTAATAATGTCGGCTTGTAATTTGTCGAAGGCAGAGAAGTTACAAGTAAGTTTTATCAATAAAAGTTGGATGCTCCAAAGACTCGATTTTAATTTTATAATAAGATCCTTGCTTCCGTTTTCTTTATGAATTTCAAACAGTAATTTGAGTTTTGAGTAGAGGACTTGAGCCTCTTTTATGTCATTGTTTTTTAATGACAAATACACTCCATTCGTAAGGGTGGAAATCAAAATATTGGGTTCGTCTCCAAATTCATTGGGATGTTTTTCAAGAAGAGTTATGGTTTTTAATACTGTAGACAAACTGTTTTTGTTGTCTTGTATTCCAAAGTAATATGCTCCTTTCAAGTGATTGAATAAATAGGACAATCCAACTTTGTTCTCTAGAATATTCATGGAATTGATAACCGGCTCCAAATCTTGTTTCAAAAAATTAACATCTTCTTTTGTTCTAGCTCTTCCAATTCTATTTAGTTTTTGGAAGAGAATAGACTTTAGCTGCCACAGCTTTGAATTTATCGAAAGGCTGTCTATCAATACTTGCTCATCTTTGCCCAAATGAGCCAATGATTTTAGGGAGGAGGATTGATAATTGTCCTTTTCAATTATTTTTTTTTCCCATTGAATTATTTCGAGGTAAAGGTGTTTTTTGTTGTATTTCTGAGCTTGTTTTTTGGCAGATTTTAATCTTTTTAGCGCTTGTTTGTATAATGATTTTTCAAAGAGAATTTCAATAAAATGGATTTCATTTCTTATGATCTGTTCTTTGGATTTTTCACTGTAAAAAGCGTCTAGGCTTTTTAGGATCGTATCATAAAGCCTTGCCTTGGCTATCGAGAATTTTTTTACAAAGGCATGTTCCTCCAATTGAGCTAGAAGAATTTCTTCATCGTAATCTTTTAGCTTATCAATGGCATGAAATAAGATTTGGGCATTATTTTGAGAATCAGATGCAGTATGCCTCGTAACATATACTTTGAAATAGCGTTTTTCGGCTTTTGTCAGAGAGTTAATCAATTCATAAAGATGACTAGAGTATTTGTTGGCCATAGGCGATTGATTAGGAAAAATTTGGGCATAAAAAAACCATTCGTGCAAACGAATGGTTTACTGGTTTTGTACTCTTTTAGTTCTTAGCGTTCTTGTTTGTTTTTTCGTTGTTTTCTTTTTCTGGATCAGTGATATCATCGAATATTGAATTATCATTTTCATCATCAAGAACTACAACTACATCGCCTTTTATCATTTGAGGCCCGTAATTCACTCCTGGATTAGCAGGCTTTAGGGGTTCTTCTTTCGAACAACTAGCAAGTGCTACCGTGGCAATTATTAATATGTATGTATATCTTTTCATAAAATTGACTTACACTAAGATAGTAACTTTTTTTTGATTGTGCAAAAAGCTGATTTGAGTGTTTATTTAAAGGTAGTTTGAATTGATTAACGCAATGAGAAGTTAACTGGCAACACAAAACGCACTCTTACTGGTTTTCCACGTTGCTCACCTGGTTCCCATTTTGGCATGTTTTTAACAGCTTTCTTAGCTTCTTCATCACAACCACTTCCAATACCTCTAATGATTTTGATGTCAGAAATCGATCCATCTTTTTCAACAACAAACTGAACATAAACTTTTCCTTTTACTCCAGCTTCTTTTGCCATTTGAGGATAAGAAATTGTTTTTCCTAGGTATTCAAATAACTTTTCTTCTCCACCAGGGAAACTTGGATTTTTTTCTACAACCGTGAAGATCTGTTCTACTTTTGGTGCATCTGGCTCATCAAATATTTCTATTTTTTGATCCACCTCGGTTGTCTTTGCAATTTCTTGCTCTTTCACTTCTTTCTTATCATCAA
>JAHEIE010000011.1 GCA_024639505.1 Crocinitomicaceae bacterium | reverse complement strand
AAAAAAAAGGCCTCTCATTTCTGAGAGGCCTTTGGCATTTTATTTTAGTCTGTTTAGTGTTTATCTTTTGATCTGAACGTATCCGTTGTATACTTTCTTGTCTACATTGTTGTCTCCCAAATCAATCAAATAGAAGTATGTTCCCTCTGGCAACTGACCTTCTCCTAACGAGTTACTCACGTTCCCTCTTCCTACGAATTGGTTTGTGTATCCTCTTTGCTCAAATACCAATGTTCCATATCTATTGAATAACTTAACTACGTTGTTCGTGTAAGAAGACAACTCTGTTAAATCCCAGTAATCATTCATTCCATCTCCGTTTGGTGAGATAAACTCTGGTATATCCAACTCTCTCTCACAGTTCACAATCACATCAAACGTACATGAATCTGCATTCATAGAAGCATCTCTCGTTACGATGGTTATCGTTACTCTTCCATTCTCTGCCACCACTTCCGTTCCAGCTGCTGGGAACTGCTCGGTTGTCGTTCCATTCGCTGTACAGTTATCTGTATTAGTTGTCTCCCATGCGAAGTCTTCTACTACATAAGTACAAGTTGTGTTTCTCACCGTTCTATTCTTATCGGCTGGACAGAATACTACTGGAGCTACATTGTCTTCTACTGTTACTGTAGCTGTACAAGTAGATACATTTCTGTACAAGTCTGTTACCGTTAACGTAACTATGTTTCTTCCCACATTGCTGCAATCGAAGTCTGTCTTGTCTACTGTCACACCTGATACTGTACAGTTATCAAAGCTTCCTGCATCTATGTCATTTGCTAAAATCGTTGCTTGTCCGTTTCCGTCTAAGCTGATTGTAATGTTCTGACAGATTGCTGTTGGTGCCATGTTATCAATCACTGTTACTGTTGCTGTACAACTCGATGTGTTTCCACTTGCATCTGTTCCAGTTAACGTTACTGTATTAGCTCCAACATTTGTACAGTTGAATGTATTGTTTGAAAGACTCAATGTGATTCCACAGTTGTCTGTACTTCCGTTATCTACATCCAATGTAGTGATTGTTGCTGTTCCTGTTGCATCTAAAACTACTGTTGCTGATTTACACAACACAACTGGCGCTAGTGTATCCAAGATCGTTACAGTGGTTGTACACGTTGATGTGTTTCCACTTGCATCTGTTCCTGTAAGCGTTACAGTTGTTGTTCCCATATCTGCACATGTAAATGAACTTCTTGATACACTCATCGTTGCTATTCCACAATTGTCTGTACTTCCTCCATCTACTTGGCTTGCAGTTAATGTTGCCATTCCCATTGCATCCAAGTAAATAGTAACTGGTGTACAACTCATCATTGGTGCCAAAGTATCCATCACTGTGATCGAACTTGTACAAGTTGATGTGTTTCCTGAGGCATCCGTTACCGTTAAGGTTGCACTACCTACTCCCATATCAGAACATGTAAAGGTAGATTGTGACACACTCATCGTGAACGTACAGTTGTCGCTACTTCCATCATTGATCATCGATGCTGTTAAGCTTGCTGTTCCTGATGCATTCAAGTACAACGTATCTGCTTTACAATTTGCTATCGGTGAAATCGTATCCAATACGGTTACTACGGCTACACAAGTTGATGTATTTCCATCTCCATCTGTTGCTGTCAAAGTTACATTGTTTGCTCCTGCATCTGAACATGTGAACAATGAATCTGTAATTGTTACTGTTACTGAACAGTTGTCACTACTTCCATTGTCGATGTCGCTTGCTACCAATCTTGCATCTCCATTTGAGTCCAAGTAAATAGTCGCTGGCTTACAAAGCGCTATCGGATTTATTCCGTCCACTACTGTTACTGTTGCCATACATGTAGATGTGTTTCCACTTGCATCGGTTCCTGTAAGAGTTACCATGTTTGCTCCTAAATCTGTACAACTAAATGTTGTTTGTGACAAACTCAAACTTACTCCACTACAATTGTCTGAACTTCCATTGTCTAAATCTGATGCACTTATCATTGCGTTTCCTAAGGCATCCAAGTTCACAGTTACTGACTGACATACCATCATTGGTGCTAAAGTATCTAGTATTGTCACTGTTGTTGTACAAGTACTTGTTAATCCTTGTGAATCAGTTGCTGTCAAGGTTACTGTATTTGCTCCTAGGTCTGAACAGTTAAACGTTGTTTGAGATACACTCAAACTTACTGAACAGTTGTCGCTACTTCCATTGTCTATATCACTCGCAGCCAAAGTTGCTACTCCTGATGCATCCAAGTAAATAGTCGCTGGTTGACAAAGCGCTACCGGTGCTATAATGTCTAATACAGTTACTGTTGAAGTACAAGAATCAACGTTTCCATAAGTATCTGTCACTGTTAACGAAACAGTCGTTTGTCCTAAGTCTGCACAAGTAAAGGCTGTTTGTGAAGCTGACAGAGTAACTGATCCACAGTTGTCTGAACTTCCATTGTCAATGTCACTTGCTACCAGAGATGCGTTTCCTGTTGCATCCAGGTACAAAGTCAAGTTTTTACACATCGCTATTGGATTTACTGAGTCAATTACCAATACGGTTGCACTCTCAGTAATCATGTTACCTGAGTTATCTGTTACCGTTACAGTCACTGTATTTAAACCAGCTTCATTACAAGTATAAACAGAATCTGATAACGTTATTGAGGAAATTCCGCAATTATCATTACTTCCATTGACGATTTCACTCAAACTTGTACTCGCGTTACCCGTTGCATCTAAATACAACGTGTCATTTGCTAAAATTACAGTCGGTGCTATTGTATCTAATACATATACAGTTGCCATAGTAGTACTTGAATTTCCATTCACATCTGTTATGGTTAAAGTTACATTCACTGAATCATCTGCACAAGTCGCAGAAGTAATATCCATTGAGATTGCATCTACTGAACAGTTGTCATGAGTTGATACTATCATTGCAGATGTATCAAAGCTTACTGAACCTGTTGCATCCAGGTACACTGTCTTGTTCTGTGCAACCAAGTTTGGAGCAATTGTATCCAATACCGTGATGATGGAGGAGCATGAATCTATATTACCAGAATTATCTCGCACATAAACTTGAATTGTTCTACTTGAATTACATGTAAAACTAGTATCCGTTATCCAAACTGAATCTACTCCACAATTGTCTGCAAATCCTGTTTGAACATAAGAAGTATCTATCGTTACTGACCCCATCGAATCCAAATAAACTGTTGTATCTATACATGCTATAGTTGGCAACAAGGTGTCTAATACTGCTAAGGTTGTTTCGCATGAATCAACATTTCCACTTACATCCCTTGCATAAATTGTTATGGCAATTGTATCTGTCGTACAATTTGTATCGGTGCTCGATATCCATACCGAATCCAAACACAATGGTGTAATTGATGTCACAAAATAGGAAGTGTCATAACTCACATTTCCTGTAGCATCTAAATAAACTACTGAATCGTGACAAACGATAACAGGTGGAAATGTATCCAACACTATTAAAACAGTTTCTGACGAATCAATGTTTCCTGAATTGTCTCTCACAAAAGTCTTGATCGTGATAGTATCACTCGCACAACTCGGTGTGTAAGAATCATTCCATACAGAATCAATCGTACAATTCTCATAAATAGAATCCAACAACAAACTTGTATCAATCGTTGCTATTGCTCCTAAAATATCTTTGTAAACATAAACAGAATCATTCGTCACTACATTAGGCACTATTGTATCCAATACCGTGATGATGGAGGAGCATGAATCTATATTACCAGAATTATCTCGCACATAAACTTGAATTGTTCTACTTGAATTACATGTAAAACTAGTATCCGTTATCCAAACTGAATCTACTCCACAATTGTCTGCAAATCCTGTTTGAACATAAGAAGTATCTATCGTTACTGACCCCATCGAATCCAAATAAACTGTTGTATCTATACATGCTATAGTTGGCAACAAGGTGTCTAATACTGCTAAGGTTGTTTCGCATGAATCAACATTTCCACTTACATCCCTTGCATAAATTGTTATGGCAATTGTATCTGTCGTACAATTTGTATCGGTGCTCGATATCCATACCGAATCCAAACACAATGGTGTAATTGATGTCACAAAATAGGAAGTGTCATAACTCACATTTCCTGTAGCATCTAAATAAACTACTGAATCGTGACAAACGATAACAGGTGGAAATGTATCCAACACTATTAAAACAGTTTCTGACGAATCAATGTTTCCTGAGTTGTCTCTCACAAAAGTCTTGATCGTGATAGTATCACTCGCACAACTCGGTGTGTAAGAATCATTCCATACTGAATCTATTGTACAGTTATCCCATGACGAAACAACCAAATCGCTCGTGTCATAAGAGGCTAAACCAGACGCATCTTTATACACAACCAAAGTATCAACAGTAGTTACATTAGGAACTATCGTGTCTAGGATAGTTACTTGAGAAGTGGATGAAGTGGTATTTCCACTCAAATCCTGTGCAAAGGTAGTTACAGTTACTGCAACTCCCGCAGCAACACAAGTAGTGTCATAACTATCTTGCCATACACTGTCCAAACCACAGTTGTCATCTACTGCTTGTGATAATCCTCCTGCAGTTAAACTATATCCCTTCAAGTAATTTCCTGATGAATGCCATAACCACATGTAGCCATTTGCATTGTTAACTCCCCAAGTTGAATGCCCAGGCACAGAAAGTGGCAACTGTTGTGTACTTACATAAGCACCAGTTGTTATATCTACGTAATAGATTCGTTTGTTACTATAGTCATACATCGCTATCTCACTTCCAGCAATTCCTGTATAACCAGCAAAATTTGGGTTGACAGGTCCTGGTAAGCCAGTAATAGTTACCGTTCCTAATGACGTGTGAGTCGACCTAGAATATCTGTATAACACTGATCCAGTTGTGTAGATAATCTCATCGTTATTATAATCATAAGAACCCATAGATTGCATATTTGGCTTTGAACTAGTTAATGAAATGTTCGTTCCAGTTCCCAATGCTGCTCCAGTCGTTGGATCCAAATCTACTACCCTTATTCCTCCCATATCATAAGCTACACCCTCTAATTGATTCGTATTCTTATTCCACCACAATCCTCTCGTATCCCAACCTGCTGAAACATCAGAAATCAACGTTCCATCAGCTTGATAACTTGCAATTCTTCGGGACGGATTTCCTCCAGGTAACACATAATACACTCCTTTTAGTGGGTTGTAGGCTACTGTCATTGCTGTTCCACCAAAAGTATAAATCAATGAATCTACTTCCCCGAAACCTAACAACATAGATGTGTCATAAGACGCAATTAACATAGATGTGTCATAAGACGCAATACCCATACTATCCAAATACACTGTTGTGTCTTTAGTAGATAAATAAGGCGAAATAGTATCAAACACCAATGCTATTGAAGTACAAGAATCTACATTTCCTGAAAGATCTCTTGCATACACAGTTACACTTAACGTATCTACTCCACAAGACACCTCGTAAGAACTCATCCAAACAGAATCCACGCAAGAAGGTGCGAGGTAAGTTAAAAAATAACTTGTGTCAAAATATGCAATTCCATTTGTATTTAAATACACTGTAGAATCTTTGGAATCTATCACATAACCATCCACAGTAATTGTTCGAGAAACAAATTGGGTAAAAGGACTACCCGTATCAATATACGCAAGTCTTATAGTATAAACACCTGACGTTAAGTTACTAAAAGTGTCATTTGTCTGAGATGCTGTTGTCCCTGTGTAACTAGCAGGCCAGCTGGTGTAGTCCCATTGATAGGGCTGGCCAGAAGGTAAATTATTGGGGCTAAGCACAAAAGATCCGTCATCAGTGCAACTAGCAGAAATATTGGTATCAATTAAGATAGAAACTTGAGACTGAGCACTTAAGAAACTCAGAAAAAACAAGGCACAGAGGCCAACGGTAATTTTCTTGATCATACGGTTAGATAGTTTAGATTTTTAAAACTACCTATACCTATTTTCAAACAAACCATAGGGCAGCAACTTTTTGCTCTAAAGGATGTTTTCTTTGCTTAAGTTACATCAAACCGTCATAATATCCTTTTCTTTCAAAAGAATTAAATCGTCTATTTTCTTAGAGTAAGTATCAACAATTTTCTGCACTTCGTCCTCTCCTCTTTTTGCAAAATCTTCTGACAAACCATCGTCTTTCAAACTCTTGATGTAATCATTTGCTTCTTTTCTCTGGTTACGAATTGACACTTTAGCGTTTTCACCTTCTGCCTTTGCCTTTTTCACCAAATCCTTTCTTCTTTCTTCGGTAAGAACAGGAATATTAATAATCACTACCTCTCCATTATTTTGAGGATTCAACCCTAAATTGGAATTGATAATTCCCTTTGCTATTTCATCCAACATAGATTTTTCCCAAGGCTGTACGGTGATTGTTCGTGCGTCCAATGTATTTACGTTTGCCACTTGAGACAAAGCTGTTGGCGATCCGTAATAATCTACCGTTACGCTATCCAACATAGATGGATTTGCTTTACCTGCTCTAATTTTTTGCAATTCTACAGCAAGGTGCGAAATTGCCTGGCTCATTTGTTCTTTGGCTTCTTCAAGAGCCATATTAACTTCTTCTGTCATGGGATAAGTCTTAATTTATAATTTAAAAAAATAGTAAAACTTTTAGTTCTTAACTAATGTTCCTTCTTTATTTCCAGAAACTACGCTATTCAGGTTTCCAGGTTTGTTCATATCGAATACCACTATTGGTAAGTCATTTTCTTTACACAAAGTAAATGCAGTCAAATCCATAATATTCAAACCTTTTTCATAAACCTCGTCAAATGTAATGCTCTCGAATTTTGTTGCGGTCGGGTCTTTTTCCGGGTCGGCAGTGTATACTCCATCTACTCTTGTTCCTTTCAAAATAACATCTGCTTCTATTTCTATAGCTCTCAACGATGCTGCCGAATCAGTTGTAAAATATGGACTTCCTGTTCCTGCACCAAAAATCACAATTCTTCCTTTTTCTAAATGCCTAATCGCTCTTCTTCTGATGTAAGGTTCTGCAATTTGCTCCATTTTTATAGAAGACATCAATCTTGTTTTCATGCCATAACTTTCTAAAGCAGCCTGCAAAGCAAGACCGTTTATCATTGTGGCTAACATTCCCATGTAATCGCCCTGCACCCTTTCCATGATTCCCTTCTCTGCCTGTACTCCCCTAAAAATATTACCACCACCAATAACAATTGCTATTTCTATTCCTTGTTCGTGGGCTGTTTTTATTTCGGATGCATAAGTTGCCAATCTTTTGTTGTCTATACCAAATTGATTGTCGCCCATCAAAGCTTCTCCGCTTAGTTTCAATAAAACTCTTTTAAATTTCATAATTGTTCTTGTGTTTTTCTTAAAGTTATTTGCTATTAACCTCAAGAATAAAATGGTTCGTTAAAAATAAGGCAAAAAAAAGAGAGAACTATAAATTCTCTCTTCTTTTTTTATGTAATAAAAATATTTTAGCTCAATGAAATTCTTTCGAATCCAGTAACTGTTAAATCACCGTCAGTTTCTTTCAAGAATTGTGTAACACTCTTTTTGTTATCACTAAACATTGCTTGCTCCATTAATGTATTTTCTTTAAAGAATTTACCTAATCTTCCTTGAGCAATTTTATCAGCCATTTCAGCTGGCTTTCCTTCTTGGATTGCCAATTCTTTTCCAACTTCTAGTTCTCTTGCGATTACCTCTTCCGAAACAGAGTCTTTGTTCAATGCAACTGGTGCCATAGAAGCTACTTGCATAGCCACTTGCTTTCCTGCTAACTGAACTGCTTCACCGTCTTTGTTAAGTCCAACTAATGTTGCAATTTGGTTTCCTGGGTGGTTGTAAGCAACAACACTGTTCGCTTCTACTACTTTGTAATCCAAAGCTAGTTTTTCACCAATAACACCAATTTGTTCAGTAATTTTTTCTTCAACAGTGATTTTCTCATCATATTTCAATGCTTTGAATTCATCCAAATTTGATGGATTGTGGTTCATTGCGATATCCATGAATGACTGAGTCAATTTTCCGAAATCTTCGTTTTTAGCAACAAAATCAGTTTCACATCCTAATACAACTAAGTATCCTTTTGTTAAACTATCGTTTGTTTGAGCAAACACTAATCCTTCAGAAGTTTCTCTATCTTGTCTTTTAGCTGCAACTTTTTGCCCTTGTTTTCTAAGAACATCAATTGCTACCTCCATATCTCCTTCTGCCTCTACCAACGCTTTTTTGCAGTCCATCATTCCTGCTCCGGTTTTCTTTCTTAACTCATTTACTTGAGATGCCGTAATTTTCATTCTAATGTGATTTAAATAGTATAAATTAAGCCTTTTCAGCTACTTCTTTTCCTTTTGAAGCAGATCTTTCTGCCAAACCTTCCTTAATTGCCTCGGTCATAATACCTACAATCTTGCTGATTGATTTTGATGCATCATCATTCGATGGAATTACAAAATCAACATTTTTTGGGTTTGAGTTTGTATCTACCATTGCAAAAACAGGAATTCCTAATTTTCTTGCTTCAGCAAATGCGATATTTTCTTTTTTCACATCAACGATAAAGATCGCTGCTGGAGTTCTGTTCATATCTGCGATAGATCCAAATACAGTTTCTAACTTCTCTCTCTGACGTGATCTTTGTAATCTTTCTCTTTTTGACATAGTATCGATAGTTCCATCTACCAACATTTTGTCATAAGCTTGCATTTTTCTGATTGATTTCTTTACCGTAGAAAAGTTTGTCAACATTCCTCCCAACCATCTTTCAGTAACGTAAGGCATGTTAGTTTCTTTTACCAACTCTGCTACTACATGTTTCGCTTGTTTCTTTGTAGCTACGAACAAAACCTTCTTTCCTGATTTTGTAATCTGCTTCATTGCTGCTGCAGCTGTCTCTACTTTCTTAACAGTTTTGTTAAGGTCAATTACGTGGATACCATTTTTTTCTGAAAAAATGTACGGAGCCATACTTGGGTTCCACTTACTTTTTAGGTGACCAAAGTGCACACCTGCTTCCAATAACTCGTCAAAGTTTGTTCTCATTGTTTTTTTTGTGTTGTTTACATTCTGTCATTCAATCAACATTGATGGTAGCATCCGTCTAGTGACGGATAGTCCAACAAGTTTAGATACTAAACAAAATTTGTAATTGTTTATATTAACGTTTACTAAATTGAAATTTCTTTCTTGCTTTCTTTTGTCCTGGCTTCTTTCTTTCCACCATTCTCGAATCTCTTGTCATTAATCCTTCAGCTTTCAACATTGGCTTGTATTCTGCATCAACTTTTACTAAAGCTCTTGCGATACCCAATCTAATTGCTTCTACTTGTCCAGTAAATCCACCTCCATCTACATTGATGTTTGCATCATACTTTCCTAAAGTATCAGTTAATATAAAAGCTTGGTCTACTTTACCAGTTTGCAAATCAGTAGAAAAATAATCTTTGTAATCTTTCTTGTTGATTGTAATGTTTCCTTTTCCTTCTGATAGATAAACTCTGGCAACAGATGTTTTTCTTCTTCCTATTGTATTAATAACTTCCATTCTATTATTTGTTATTTAATGTCTTCTAATTTAATTGACTTTGGCTTTTGAGCTTCGTGCTTGTGATCGTTTCCAGCTACAACAAATAAGTTGTTTCTGTAAATATCTCTTCCCAAAGTATTTTTTGGCAACATTCCTTTCACAGCTCTTTCTACCAATGCAATTGGATTTTTAGCCATAACTTCTTTTGCCGTAGCAGTTCTTTGACCACCTGGATAACCTGTGTAACGGATGTAGGTCTTGTTGTCCCACTTAGCACCTGTCAACTCAATTTTATCTGCGTTGATCACGATTACTTTGTCTCCGCAATTTGCGTGAGGAGTAAAGTTTGTTTTGTGCTTTCCTCTTACCAGTTTTGCTACGTTACTAGCAAGTCTTCCTAGTCTTTGTCCTTCAGCATCTATCACAAACCACTCTGTGTTTGCGTTCTCTTTATTGGCCGAAATTGTTTTATAACTTAGTGTATCCACTTGTGTATAGGGTTTAGTATTGTTCTTAATTTATGGACTGCAAAGGTAAAACAAATTTATTTTTGCGCAAACTTTGATTAACATTTAATTGTGGAAAAAGAATATTTTTTTTGAATTGCTTGCTTTTACTCGATAAAAGCTAGGATTTATTCTTTCAAATTCTTTTTATTTTTCAACCATTTGTCAACCCAGTTTTCCATCTGTTTTTTTCTTATTTCAATATCACTCTGTTCAGTTTATCCGAAACTATTTTTTTTAGCTCTATCAATGTCAATTGAGAAGTCAGTAAATCTACTACAACTTCTTCTTCGGGAACTTCTTTCAACTTTATTTGAATATCTTGAATTTCGAGCTCGATACGCTTTAGCTGTAAGGCCAAGACTGCGTGTTCCAAAGCAAACCTCAACTTCATGTCTTCGGTTGTGACATATATCTTGTGATGAACCTTCCAGTTTTCACTCAATTCGTATTTAGTAGAAACCAAAGAAACTACAACTTCTACGATTTCAATATCTTGATTAAGCCTCAAAGCTTTATTACTAATCTCTTTCTCCTCTTCCACCAAGGATTTGTAATGGTCAAATATTTTTTGAAAAACCTGATTCTCGAAATTAATCTCATCCTGAACCAATGTTACCACAATGTAATTGGCAGCAGTAGTAGCTACTTCGTCTGTTTCGTCCGTTTCGGGGTTCTTTATTAAAAAAACCACTTCATGATCGCCATAATTCAAAAGCAATCGAATGATGTCTTTTTCGAGGTGATTGAGTCCAGATTCGGAGTATTTTGACTGCTGAGAATCGTCCTTGTATTGAGGAATAGGAAAATTTTCTTCTGGCTCGTTGTTTATTCTTCTTTCTTGATTAAAAGATTTTCTGAGGGATTTATTCAGCTCGTTGTACAATGCCTTCTCTCCTATTTCGAACATAGAAGAAACCTCAGACATATAAATTGAACGCTTTACCTCGTCACTAATTACGGAGACTGTACCCAGAATATCCTTTACCAATTCAGCCTTTTTAATCGGATCATTTTTAGCATCGGAAAGAAGCAAATCACTTTTAAATCGTATAAAATCTTTTGAATTGGTTTCAATGAAATCTTCTAACTCTGGTTGGCTCAATTTTTTGGAATATGAATCAGGATCTTCTCCATCAGGAAAGAGCACAACTTTTACGTTCAGCCCTTCCTTCAATATCATGTCTATTCCACGGAAAGACGCTTTTATCCCTGCCACATCTCCATCAAATAACATGGTAATGTTTGGCGTGTATCTTTTTATGAGTTTTATCTGATCTACGGTAAGAGAAGTTCCAGATGAACTTACTACGTTTTCAATTCCTCGTTGGTGCAAAGAAATTACATCTGTGTAACCTTCTACCAAATAGCAAACATCTTTTTTTACAATGTCTTTTTTTGCAAAATAAAGCCCGTACAGAACTTTACTTTTGTTGTACAATTCACTCTCAGGCGAATTGAAATATTTCGCTGTTTTTTTATCGTTTCTTAAAGTTCTACCCCCAAAAGCTATAACTCTTCCAGTAATGGTATGAATAGGAAACATGACTCTACCTTTGAAAAAATCGAACCGTTTTCCTGGCTCACCTTTTGTAAGACCCGAAGCCAACAAGTACTCTTCTTTGTATCCCGATTTTATTGCCTCCTTTGTAAAACCATCCCAAGAATCTGGGTTGTAACCCAATTGAAACTTCTTGATTGTTTCCATCGAATACCCTCTTTCAATAAAATAGGACAATCCTATGGACTTTCCTTCATCTGTTTCTAAAAGTTGTTGTGAGTAGTATTTTTGAGCAAAGGAATGAACAATCTGAAGCGATTCTCTCGCAGATTGCTGTTCTTTTTGAGCTGGTGTTTGTTCCTTTTCTTCAATCTCAATGGAATACTTATTAGCCAAATACTTGAGAGCTTCCGGATAAGTTAGCTGCTCATGATCCATCACAAAATTAACAGAGTTCCCTGCCTTTCCACACCCAAAACACTTGTATATTCCTTTTGTAGGAGAAACGGTAAACGAAGGTGTTTTCTCATCGTGAAACGGACAATTCCCAATTAAATTTACACCTCTTTTCTTTAGAGTAACATAATCCTGAATCACCTCCTCTACACGAGCCGTGTCAAATATTTGCGCTATGGTATCTTTTGAAATCAAATTTACAATTTAGAAAACAAAGGTAATTAAATCTACTGGTATATTTTCATTCCCCAAAATCTACTTCGAGTAGACTACAGAAGTCCTTTTTATTTCTGAAATAAGTAACTCTTTTGAATCGACATAATTCTCAATCAACAAAAATCTTCCTCCACCAACACGAGCGATAGCCTCCATACTTTCAGCATCTTCAGGCTTATTTTTTATTCCTAAGTCTGTCAACTTTATTCCTCGGTCATAATTTTTCTCAACCAATCGATCCAAATTCATACTCCCTTTATTAAATTTTCCATCCGTTGCCATTATCACTTGGTTATTTCCTCCATCAATATAATGTTCGCGACTTTGCCTGTAAGCCAATTTCATTCCGTCACCTCCGGCTGTCATTCCCTGGGCTCTTATTCCCTGAATTGTATTGATAAGCAAATCTTTTTCTTTTGCAGAAATTCCTTCCACAATCACTTTGGAAAAGGTAGAATAACTTATCAATGTTATTTTATCATTTTCATTCAATTTTTTCACCATTTCTATCAAAGAAGCTTTTAGCAAATCAAGCTTTCCATCAGAGTTCATAGAGGTTGACACATCTAATAAAAAAACAATATTATTGGATTTGTAGGTAACCACTTTCTTCTCTTCTTCTTTGGGTTCAATTGTGTCATTTTTTACAATCTCTAATTTTTCTTGAGAAAAAACAGAATCATTTTGTTGTACTGAAACAATCTGAATGGTGTCTAATTTGTCAACAACAGGGATTTCGACAGGGATAACTACTGTATCTAAAGGAAACTCAAATACTGTTTTGCTCACAGTATCTATTGACTCTGGAACAGACTCCACCAAAGGCAAATCAATGTGAGGTTTTGTCATGTAAACCACTATAGAATCATTGTTTTTATTCATGTACTTCGGGAATTCTTTTCCTAAATACCCGTCCGCGTCTACAATAAAATAATACAATCCAATAAGAGCTTTTGTTTTCACAATTCCTTTTCTGTTTGTGCTTTCAATCTGTGAGATTGTACCATTACTCACGAATGTGATTGAAGCTCCTGAAATTGGTTCATTGGTTTCTGCATCCAAAACCAAACCATTAAACTCAAACAAAGGTGTTTTTCCGGTATTGGGATTATTAAAACTTGGACATCCCAATCCCATCGAATTATCAATTTCTTTTACATTTCCGCTTAGAGTAAAAACAAATGGCTCCAAACTGTTGCTCAAATAAATGGGGATTTCTACCTTGAAACGACCTTTATGGTCCGGGTTGTATTTAAATCGAATAATCAGTAAGCTATCTGGCATAATCGTTTGCCCCGAAACCAAAGTTTTTATTTCTCTGCCGTGCTTCACCCTCAGCAGATAAATCTTATCAGGAGTTGTATTTCGAAATTTCAAATCCACTACTCTATCGTTTCCAGAGTAAATATCTCCATAATCATGATCTATTTTATCAAAACCAAATTGAGAAAAACCCGAAATGGAAAACAAAATAAATATGGATAAAAGATAACACATAGCTCAAAGTTAAACGAAGTAATTAAGAATTATTGCAAGTTATTCAATAATTGAGCCAGAAAATTGGGTTAAACTATTTCGTTCTGCAGTTTAGTTACATCTTTTATCAAGATGCGCTTTCCTTCGATTTCAATAATTTGTTCTTTATTAAAATCTGAAATTGTTCTGATTGCGCTTTCGGTAGTAACGCCAGCAATATCTCCTATTTCTTTTCTTGTAAGAATTGAATTCAGAGCTGCAGTTTGTTCATTCACTCCAAATTTATCAGAAAGTAAAATAAGTGCTTCCGCTACTTTTTCTCTTACTGATTTTTGTGCCATGTCAATCACTTGCTTTTCAGCATTACGCAAATCTTCGGCTAGCATTTTCATTACTTTCAATGAAAAATCTGAATTGTCCTTTATCAAATTAATAAAAGCATCTGAAGGGATTTTGAACAATCTTGTTTCTTCAACAGCACTTGCCGAGGCCGAATATTGTTCCTCATTTAAAATAGATCTGTAACCAATTAAATCTCCAGCTGAAGCTAATCTTGTGATTTGCTCTTTTCCATTCGAGCCATATTTGTGAATCTTCACAATTCCTTTGTACACTACATACAAGGATTTAGGATATCCGCCTTCTTGAAACAAAGTTTCCCCTTTTTTGTATACTCTGTCAACTTCCTGCAAACGCAATGAGGCTATTTGTTCTCGCGACAATTCGCTGAACAAACAAAAATGAGTTTTAGGGCTATTTGTTTTAAATTCTTGCATGGTTATAGCACAAAAGTAAGGATAAAAAACTCTTTATGGGAATTTATTTTTTAATGATAATTTGTAAAAGTTGATAATTTGTTAATACGATTATTGGGAACGAAAGATTTTTAGTGGTAGTTTTGTATCAAATTTTCACACAATATAATCAATATGAAAAAAATTCTACTATCAATTATTGCTATTTCAGCGACATTTGCATTAAAAAGTCAGTGTAATGAACTTTTTATTTCAGAATATGTTGAAGGATGGTCAAACAACAAAGCTATCGAATTAGTTAATCCAACTAATGCACCTATCGATTTATCACAGTACGAACTTAGAAGATATTCAAATGGTTCTTCATCAGCTGATGCCAAGAAAAGACTACAATTGTCTGGAACAATCGCAGCAAAAAGCACCTTTGTAATCGTAATAGATAAAAGAGATTCCACTGGAACTGGACAAGAAGCACCAGTTTGGGACACTCTTCAAAACCAAGCAGATATTTTTGCTTGTCCTGATTACAATGTAAACAATGTAATGTATTTTAATGGAAACGATGTTGTAGCTCTGTTTAAAGGAACAACACCATTAGATGTAATAGGAAAAGTTGGGGAAGATCCAGGCACAGTGAACGGAGTACCAAGCAATCACAGGTCTTATGGATGGCCATTAATTTCTGTTTCTTCAGACTCAACTGCATGGACAAAAGATCATGTAATGGTAAGAAAATTCAACATAACTCAAGGAGATGTAAATGCTCTTGATGTATTTGATCCAAGAACAGAATGGGATACACTTTCTCCATTGAACTTTAGCGAACTAGGACAACACTTTTGTAACTGTCCTGGACTAGTAGGAACTGACGAACTTCAAAGAGAAGAAGCGTTTAGAGCTTATCCAAATCCTTCTAACACTGGAATCCTTAACTTGAGTACTTCTTCTGTTCCAGTTAACATCGAAATTATTTCGATATTGGGAAGTAAAGTAATTGAGACCAATACAAACACTACAACAACAAGAATTAATACTTCGGAACTTCCAAAAGGAGTTTACTTTGTGGCTTTGACATTTGAAAATGGACAAAGACTCACTAAAAAAATTGTACTAAACTAACAGTCGCCTAACAATGACAAAATCAACACTAATTTTAATCCTATCTCTGTTCTCAGGGATAGGATTTTTTGCTCAAACAGGAACCCTAAAAGGAACGCTGACAGATGAAATAACAGGAGAAACATTGATTGGTGCTTCTATAATTTATGGCAGCGGTCAAGGGACCACAACCGACATCGATGGAAACTACCAACTTGACTTGCCGTTGGGAGATCAATCCATAACATTTTCCTACGTAGGAATGCTTCCAAAAATCAAGAAGATAACTGTAAAAAAGGGAATTCAATTTCTTGATGTAAAACTTTCTACAAAAAAAATGAGGGAAGTAGAAATTGTGGCCGACATCGCCAAGGAGAGAGAAACACCAGTTGCTTTTACAAACATCTCGAGAGAAAAACTAAATGAAGAACTTGCTTCGCAAGACATCCCTATGGTTTTAAACTCTACACCAAGTGTTTATGCGACACAAAGTGGTGGTGGAGATGGAGATGCAAGAATCACGATTAGGGGGTTTAGTCAACGAAACTTGGCAGTAATGATTGACGGTGTTCCTGTAAATGACATGGAAAATGGATGGGTATATTGGTCCAATTGGTTTGGATTGGATATGGTAACTCAGACCATACAAGTGCAAAGAGGACTTGGAGTGTCTAAATTAGCTGTTCCTTCTATCGGAGGTACAATGAATATTTTTACCAAAGGAATTGATTCCAAGCCAGAATTGAATGTAAAAGCCGAAATGGGAACTGGAATGTTTCAGAGACAATCATTCAGTTTTAACTCAGGGAAGTTAAAAAGTGGATGGGGATTCACAGGTGCTTTTTCAAGAAAAAAAGGAGAGGGTTATGTTGATGGAACTTATACAGACGGATACTTTTTTTACCTGAAGGCAGAAAAAAGAATTAAAAACCATTTAATCAGTCTTTCGGCATTTGGAGCTCCGCAAAGTCACGGGCAACGATCTTTCAAACAACCAATTTCTTTTTATGATGAAGATCAAGCAAGAGAATTGGGAGTATCAGAAGAAGGAATTGCTCAATTTAAGGCTGGAGCTGGTAGTGACCATGGAATCAAATTCAATCAATTTTGGGGAGAATATGTTGATAGAAATGGTGAAACTAAAACCATGTATCAACAAGAAAACAAATATTTCAAACCACAGATTACACTAAGAGATTTTTGGCAAATAAATAAAAAGCTTTACATCACCAATGTCGCTTACCTTTCTATCGGTCAAGGAGGAGGAACTGGGATGAGAAATTCATCTATCAATCCAGTAACGGGAGAACTTGATGCACAATTCATTTATGACCAAAACACAGCTGGTGACTTTGGACCAAATATTGACCCAGTGTATCACCCAACTGAAAGGTTTGCCAACTCTAACATTTACCAAAGTGTGAACAATCATTTTTGGTATGGATTATTGTCTACTGCAACCTATGTAAAAAATGATCATCTCACATACTCTGGAGGAATAGACTTGAGAAGTTACGAGGGGGAACACTACCGACAAGTATATGATTTATTGGATGCAGACTATGCAAAAGAATTAGGAGGAAACCAAAATACAAATCAAAGAATTTACAGAGAGGGTGACAAATACTTTTACCATGATTTAGGTAAAGTAGTTTGGGGAGGAGCATTCGGACAGGTTGAATATAAAAAAGAACTTTGGTCTATTTTCGGAAGTGCCTCTGTATCTGCTTCTGGATATCAAGGTGTAGATTATTTCAGAAAAAAAACTGTGACAGTTGATGGTGAACAATACGCTGTTGGTTACCACGATACTGTTTCCGTAAATGGAAAAGAATACACAAGAAACTCAGAAGAATTAGAAACCTATAAAACAAAATGGGTAACAAGACCTGGTTTTACTATCAAAACTGGAGCTAACTATATTTTTGATGAATATTCCAACATGTTCGTGAATCTGGGTTATTTATCGAACGTACCAAAATTTGCTAACGTTATCGATCAAAACAATGAAGTGGTAAACAACATTGTAAATGAAAAAGTACAGGCTGCAGAACTTGGTTATGCATACAAAAAGAACAAAGTAGCAATAAACGTAAATACATACATCACGAACTGGATTGATAGACCATACACAGTAAGAAGAACTGGTGAAGACAATGAATCATTCAATGCGAATATCCAAATGGATGCTTTGCACATGGGAGCAGAATTTGAGTTAGCCTACAAAATGAACAGATACATTACTCTGGAAGGAATGCTTTCTTTGGGAGAATGGAAGTGGATGAGTAAAAAAGATAGCATCACATTTTTGAATGACAACGGAGCTACTATTACAGATGCAACAGGAAACATTCAATATGCTTCTTTTGATGCTCGAGGAGTTCATGTGGGAGATGCAGCCCAAACACAAATGGGGGCAAAAATCAGAATTAACATTACAAAAAAACTTTACATCAAGTCGCAATACACTTGGTTTGACAGGTATTATGCTGATTTTGAACCAGGAGGATTGGATGGTGAAAATGCAGGTAGAGAATCTTGGCAAATTCCATCTTACGGACTTATGGATCTTCATGCAGGTTACTCTTTCAGACTAAAAGGAATTGGTGAAAAGAAAAAACAACCTATGCTAAGCATTCGATTGAGTATTTTGAATTTACTGGACACACAATATATTTCTGATGCTCAAAATAATGACAGATTCACAGGACAAACTGGAAACAATTTCGATGCTGAATCAGCAGCTGTATTTTATGGCTTAGGAAGGCGATACAACGCTTCGTTACAAATTAAATTTTAATACAATTACAATGAAAAATATATTCATAATATTACTTGGAATTACATTAAGCTTTGGAGCTATTGCTCAGGCTCCAGTTCCTTTTTCTTGGGCTTTCCCAAACACAATTTTACCTACAGGATTCACACTGGGTGGAGGAAGTTATCCTCCTTCCTTTTATGCCAGCAATGGAAATACTGCAGCCCCTAGTTTTAAACTAAACGGAACAGGGCAATGGTTAGAAATTGAGATAGCAGCTGAAGCGGGCGAAATTTCTTATTTCCTGAAAGGTCAAAATGTTGGTGGAGCTCCATTTCAAGGAACACTTGATATTGAATTCTCTCCAAATGGAACCACATGGACTAGCACAAGAACATTAGTGAATACAAACATTAGTACCACTTCATATACTCAATTCAGAGACACTTGTTTGCCAAACACAAGGTTCATTAGATTCTATTACACCAACAAAGTAAGTGGTGTGAACATTTCACTGGACGACATTGAAATTGGAGTTCCTTTGGCAACTCCAGATGCCGAAATAAATGCAATCATTGGAAGTGATACCATATTTAGTGGAGCCAGTTATTTTACCTCTGAAAGCTTAGGATCTACAAAAAGGATTAAACTGATTGTTGAAAATCAAGGAACAGACAGTATTCTGAGAATTTCAGGAGTTACAAGCTCAAATTCAACTGAATTTTCAATCGCTTCGTTTCCTTCTGCAGTCGATAGTTTGTCCAATGACACCATCATGATAGATTTTTCACCAAGTACAGCAGGAACGAGAAATAGCACTATTTCTATTGCTAACAATGATGCAAGCGAAAACCCTTATATTATTAATTTTGTTGGATATGGAAATGGATTAGCCACCGAGCCATCTACACCGGCATCCGTTAACTTTTCTAATGTGACAACTTACAAGTACGAAGTAAACTTCACTCCTACTTCACCTTTGGTTGATGAATCGTATTTGGTTTTATTTAAGAATGGAAGTGCTCCAACTGGAGTACCAGTAGATGGAATAGAATACACAAAAGGAGAAAGTATTGGAAATGCCAAAATAGCTTATGTTGGAAAAAATCTTTCATACTTCTCAAAAGAAACTTATGCAAACTCAACGTATAATTTAGCAATTTTTGCCTATAGCGGATCGGGAATTTACAGCAATTACAATGCTGTTGCAAGAACTGGATCAGTTACAACTCCAGTATCAATGCAATCGCCAACACATTACAGCGGTGTTTCGGTTTCTAGTCCAAATTTTGTAACACAACTTCACAACAAAACAAATCCTCATACTTTGATGTTTTACAGTGATTTTGACGATACTTACATTCAAGATTTTGATACGAGAGACACAACCAACAACCAACAAGTTGTAAGTTGCGCATATTCTGGAGAACCTTATGTTTACTCTGCTCCTTTCAACTTCAGTGTGATTTCAAGAGAGCACACCTATCCTCAAAGTTGGATGCCAACTTACGGAGACCAAACAAAACCAGAATACAACGATTACCACAATTTGTACCCAGTTCACCAGAATAGCGCCAATGCAGTAAGAAGCAACAAGCCACTAGGGAAAGTAGTAACTTTAATCAGTTCTTATGGTGGAGCAAAATATGGACTTGACCACAGAGGAAAACAAGTATATGAGCCAAGAGATTCGCACAAAGGAAATGCAGCAAGAGCAGTTTTTTACATGGCAGCTGCTTATAATTCGGTAGATGGTAATACTTGGACTTTACCCGATCCAATTGACGCATTCACGGTTCCTTATTCTCAAGAAGAAGATGTATTAAAAAAATGGCACTGGATGGATCCTGTAGATGAGCAGGAAATGGCAAGAAATGACTATATCGAATCATTACAAAACAACAGAAACCCATTTATAGACAGTATGAATTTTGTATGCTATATTGACTTTACAACTATGGCAAAAGAGACGGACGCATCACCTTGTTTAACAAATACAATTAGCATAGACGAACAATCTTCGTTGATTGAAATGAATGCATTTCCGAATCCAACAAGTAACGAATTAACGATTCAATATGCTTTAAAAAATGTAGAAAACTTAACCCTTGTAGTTTATAACACTCTTGGAAAAGAAATTAAAAACATACAAATTCAAGGGCAAGAAAGAGGATATGAAACACTTAATGTATCTGACTTAACATCGGGAATTTACCTGATAAAGGTAATGGGTACTTCTTTTGAAACTCAAATTAAGTTTGTAAAACAATAAACGTTCAAATACAGTTTAAAAGCTCTCAATCCATTGGGTTGAGAGCTTTTTTTTGCTAAAACAAACTGATATAACCAAAATGAACTTTGCCGTTTCTCACTAATACGGGATTGTCATTTTGTTTGCCCAAAGCATAAGTCAATGTGAATACTCCTGATTTTGTTGCAAAATTGACCCCAAATCCAGCCCCAACGGGAAGTCCATTTTCATAATTATTCAATCTATTGCTTTCGTAAAATCCACCTTCAACGAAAGCAAAAACAGAAGAATTCCTGTCAAATAAATACCTGTATTCAGTTGTAAGGAAATAGTAATTTGACGCAAACAAGGATTGCTGATTAAATCCTCTTAAAGAGCTCAAACCTCCCAGCTGATACAATTCATTCAAAAATATATTTTCACCCACAATATTTCCGCTAGTTAATTTGAACATAGCTGTTGCCTTTTTAAACAATGGCAAGAACTTAATTAATTCAAAATCAAACCTAAACTGCTGTGTGTTTTCTTCCAAATCTTGGTATCGTGAATTTACAAAATCTGTGTTTTTATCTATTTTCTTGAAACCAGAATTAATCGTAAAACTTACTCCTACTCCACTTCTTGGATTTAGTCGATAATTAAACTTAGCACTTTCGTATCCAAAAGAAAGATAGTTTGACACAAAAGAATTGGTAGAAGGCAAATCATTCCTAACAGACTGAACCAAGGAGTTGGAATTTATTGAGTTCCAACCCAACTTAAAAGATTGATAATTATCAATAAAATAAGACAAACCAAGTTTGAAATCTAAATTGGCAAACGAAGTGTCTTGTCTGAAATAGTTCAAATTAATTTCTGTTCCTAATTTGGAGCCGTACAAAAAAGGGTAATCGAAGCCCACTTTAAAACGCTGGGAGTTTTCTTTGATTTTCCCCCAATTTAATGAAATAGATTCTGCTCTTTTCAAGACATTTGTCAGCTCAATATTTACCTCGCCTACAATCTCCAGTCCCGATGAGTTTTCGTCAGGATTTATACCTATTACACCGTCAAATCTATTGTTCTTTTTTTCTTCCAAGTACAAAACCAAAGAAGCCTTGCCATCAAAAAAATAAACTTCGGGAGATCTTATCATTGAAAGAAAAGGAAATGAGGACAGCACAGATGGTAATTTTTCAATGTACGATTCGCGATAAGGCATTCCTTGCACGTAACCAATCAGTCGCATAAGGGTTTGATGCGAAATGGAACTTCCTCCTTTTATTTCCAGAGAATCAAAAACAATGAATTGATTTAGATTCAATTGAACAATTCCCGAAATAGAATCATTTTCTATGACGATGGAATCAAAATAACACGAAGCAAATGGATACCCAATATCTTGACAATAAGACAAAACTTGCGAAACAACGGAGCTAATTCCTTGCTTTGTTATGTGTTTTTCTTTCCCCTTTTTTATTAATCCAAATGGTATTCTATCTGTCACCGTAAGACTCTTCCAAGTATACTGATACCCTTTTTTAATTTCATAAAAAGAAGTATCTGAACTTATTTTATTTAACCTTAACCAACTTGAAATATAACCTTCTGACTGTAATTCGAGTATAATTTTATTCTTTTGAAAAACTAATTCAGATGAATCTTTTACAGGAACAACTACTCTTTCAAACTTCTCATTATCAAAACAAACAAAACCCTGAGCTCTACTTTTATGAAAAAGAAAAAGAGTAACTATTAACAAGAACAAGAGTGTCGCTTTTTTCATATTTGATAAAACTACAACCCACCGAGGAATATTTTGTACAAAATAAAAAATAAATTCGTACCCAACTTGGAATATTTCGCCAGCTGAAAAGGCTTCAAACACGAAAGCTATGTTTATAACTTGTTTATAACTACAGAACCCCTTTCGTAATCTGACAGAGAAATATACGTTTTTTTGTACTTTAAACTTTCTAACCCATGAAAAAAATCATCACAATTACAGTAACTGCCCTTTTCATCTCTTTGTTTTTTAGCTCTTGTACGACTAAAAAACAACATTGTGATGCATACGGGAATTTATCATCCGTTTCAGTAGAAGAAAATTCCTCTGAAATAAACACCAAAGAAATATCTGAAAACGAAGAAGTAATTTAACGTTATTCAAACTTATAATTTAAAAGACACAACTGAATCAGTTGTGTCTTTTTTTTGACCCTTATTTTAAATTCATTCATCCAACACAAACTTTACTTATATTTGTTAGACGAAAAAGACAAATGAAACAAATATTACTTTACATATCGTTTTTTCTCATTCTGTGTAATGTTGGATTTAGTCAGCTTCCTGCACAGCAGGAAAACCAAGCTGGTTTTAGATCTGAGTGGTTTGGCGGTTTAATTCTTCATACTAATGGCTGGGGAGGAAACCTAACTCGAGCCAAATTCAAAACTTACAAGAAATACAACTTATACAGCATCGATTTTGTAAATATAAAAGACCCAAAAGAATATAAAATTAGATATCAAGTTGCTCAAAATAGTTTTTCGAAGGCTTTTAAGTATGGTAAACTGAATTCTCTGTACAACACAAGACTGAGCTTTGGACAACAATACATGATTTACGAAAAGTTAAGAGAAAAAGGAGTGAGTATCTATTTCAATTGGAAGACGGGAGCCAACTTAGGATTACTAAAGCCAATATATTTAGAAATTGTGAATCAAGAAGATGGAATACCATTCAATAGTCAAGAACGTTACGACCCAATAATTCATAACGAATCGAATATTTATGGAAAAGGGCAGTTTGGTTCAGGATTCAATGAAATAAATCTTATTTTTGGCGGACATTTTGAAACAGGATTTAAATTTGAACTAGCAAAACAGCGAGAGAATATTTTCGCAGTGGAAACAGGACTAACAATAGATGTGTTCCCAGCAGGTGCTCCAATTTTGGCATTCAAAAAAGACGAGGTAGTCTTGTACAACCTATACATTAAATTATTATTTGGTAAAAAGTATTTCGACTAAATGGAAATAAAAGAAAAAGTAAAAAAACCGAATTGGCTGAGAGTTAAACTACCAATTGGAAAAGAATATAAAAAGGTTCGTGAAATAGTTGACGACCATGGCCTACATACCATTTGTCAAAGTGGTAACTGCCCAAACATGGGCGAATGTTGGGGGGCGGGAACAGCAACCTTCATGATCTTGGGAAATACTTGTACGCGTTCTTGTGGTTTTTGTAATGTAGCTACAGGAAAACCTGAAGAGGTTGATGTGTTTGAGCCTGCAAAAATAGCAAAATCTGTTAGCTTGATGGAAGTAAAACATTGCGTAATTACTTCAGTAGATAGAGATGATTTGGCAGATGGAGGAGCAGAAATTTGGGCCCAAACTGTAAGAGCGATTCGAAGAAAGTCGCCAACTACCACAATGGAAACACTAATCCCTGACTTTATGGGTAAATGGGAGAATTTACAAAAAATCATCGATGTAGCCCCAGAAATAGTTTCTCACAATTTGGAAACTGTAAGAAGGTTAACCAAAGAAGTAAGAATTCAAGCTAAATACAATAGAAGCTTAGAATTACTGAGAAGACTAAAAGAAGGAGGAATGAAAACAAAATCTGGCGTTATGTTAGGTCTAGGAGAAAGCGAAGAAGAGGTTTTGGAAACTATGGATGATTTGAGAGCAGTTAATGTTGATATTTTAACTCTTGGTCAATACCTCCAACCTTCAAAAGAACACCTTCCGGTAGAAGAGTTTATAACTCCAGAAAAATTTGCTCATTACAAAGAAATCGGTTTACAAAAAGGATTTCGTTTTGTAGAGAGCGGGCCGCTTGTAAGATCAAGCTATCATGCTGAGAAACACCTTTTTTAAAACAACAGGACTAGAATTGTATAAATTTTATTCAAATTTCAAACATAATAGTTCTAAAAATTCTTAATTTTAGTGCTAATAAAAAGTTAAATTTTTATTTTTACCTATATTTAATCATATTAAATTGACCCTGTTTAGGGGAAAATAATAGCTTATGAAAAACACTACTAAACTAATTTTAGGCGGACTTTTACTTTCAGGATTAGGAGTTGGGTCCTACTTAACTTGCGGGAACTGTGAATCTCCAATTGACTTATATACTCCTCGAGAAGGCTCAATATCTTTAAACAAAACAAATGCCCAACATGGGATAGATTTGTACGAAGAAATGAGAAAAAACATCAATACTGGCAAAATGGAAGCGAGTGATTTCTCAAATGCTTGGCAAGCTGTTCAGGCTGCAAATTCAAGTAGAAGTTCAATTTTAAATTTAATTGACGAAGGACCTGATAATGTCGGAGGAAGAACTAGAGCCATTTTGGTAGACAATTCGGACAACAATATTGTATATGCTGGAAGTGTTTCTGGTGGATTATTTAAGTCGACTAATAGAGGGAATACATGGTCAAGAGTATCTGCTTTTACAGAAGTTTTATCTGTTTCGAGTATGGCTCAGACAGCAAACGGAACTATTTACGTAGGAACTGGATCAACGCATGAATCTAGCATTGCTAATGGAGGAAGTGGTGGACACAGAGCCAACGGTGTTTATTACACTACTGATGGAGGAACTACTTGGTTGCAACTTATGCCAATACCAAGTTGGGGAACAGCTGCTGTAAATGCCATTGTAGCTGACCCGAATCAACAAGATGTTGTATATGTCGGAGGTAACTTCCCAATTAGACTTTATAAAGTAGAAAACAAAACAACATTCACTGCTGAACCAGGAATTACAGGATCTGTAACTGATTTAAAAATATCGAAAGACGGTAATGTTATATTGGCTGGACTAGGAAGTAGAACTTACGTAAAAGAAGGGAATGGAAGTTGGACAAAAGTTTCTGGGACAGGTCCTGGACAAGTAAAAGAGTCTGCTACAGGTTCTGCCATTTCAAGAATTGAATATGCAATTAGCCACGACAAAAATGCCAACGGCAAGTACTCAATTTACGCTTCTATGGTAAAAACTAATTCTTCACTTGGCGGAATTTCTGCATCACATGACAATGGAGCCACTTGGGCAGAAGTTGTGCCTGAAACGGCAAATGGAGTTGCTGCAAATACCGTACTTACAACCGATCCTTTTGCAAACGGACTGCAGTTCCAAGGAAACTACAACAATATCATCACAACGATTCCTGGAGATCCAAAGAAATTTTTGATTGGTGGAATAAATGTTTTCAGATGGACTGAATCGGCTACATCTGCTCCTTTTGGACAAATGTCGCAAGTTTCATCTTCGCAAGTTGGACAAACAAGTTCATTTTACTCTCATGCAGATCATCACGAAATGGTTTGGGACAATGCAAACAGATTATACATTGGAAATGATGGGGGAATAGGAATATCAAACAACGCAACCTCTAACAATATTCAATATTATCCTGCTAATAGGGGTTATAATGTAACACAATTTTATGGAATTGGATACTCTAAGTTTGGAGATTTAATTGGTGGTGCACAAGACAATGGAACACAATACAAAGATGTGAATAATCCAGGAACCTCACCTATGGAATTTAGAAGAGTAAATGGAGGTGATGGATTTGATTGTGAAATTTCTCATTTAGATCCTAACGTTTTATTTTCAAGTATATATACTGGAGCCAATTACAGGACAGCTACGAAAGGAAATGGAAGTCCATTTACAGGAACAGAAATAGACGCTCTTTCTGATAATGTGAAACCTTTCTATAACGTAACAAGGTTATACGAAAATGCCAATGATATTCACAGCACCGACTCTCTTGATTATTATGCAACAGAAAACTTACCGGCAGGAGCTACTATTATGGTTCCTAGTAAAAACTTAGGAGTTGAATTTCCTTACGTTTTACCAACTGCCGTAACCGTAGTTATAGATACTACCATTGATGTTGTTGGTGACACTACATTTTCTTATGCATATAGAGACACCATTAGAGTTCAAGACAAAGTTCAATCAATGTTTGCACTTGGATTACAAAGCTCAGGTGGAGTTTGGGTTACAAGAGGGGCTCTAAGATTTGGAACTACGCCAGTTTGGTGGAAAGTAATGAATTCTGTATCTGGTAGAGTTACTGAAATGGAATTTACCAAAGATGGAAACATTTTATACGTAGGAACATCTGGAGGTGAAGTTTACAGAGTAAAAGGATTTAACAATGTTTACTACAACAATGAAGCTAACGATGCGATCAACGGAATTAATGATCACGATAGTACATCATTTAACTATGCTGATGTAAGAAGCGGAGTATCTCAACTAGAAATCACTACTATTCTTAATGGCTCACAATATGTAGGAGGTTTAGGAGTTGATCCAAATAATCCAGAACACCTAGTGGTAGCGCTTGGAGGTTATGGTTCTTCTACAAACATTATAAGATCTACAACTGCTGCTAGTACTACAGGAAGTTCTTCTTTCTCTAGTATCAGAGGTAACTTACCTGCTATGCCAGTATTTGATGCAGTAATTGACATGAGTGATCCAACAAGAATCATAGCAGGAACAGAATTTGGAGCATGGGTATCTTTGAACTCAGGAGCTTCTTGGAGCGCACAAAACGATGAAATGGGTGCGGTACCTGTGTATGACGTAAGACAACAATACAGAAGCTGGGAAGAGTGTACCAACTCTGGTACAATATATTTTGGAACACACGGAAGAGGAATTTGGAGTAGTAATGATTTCTTATCTATAGAAGAAAATAAAAAGGAAGAAAAAGCTCAATTAACATCTTTCAACTTGTATCCTAATCCTGCTACGAACTTTACAAACGTAGAATTAGAATTAACCAAAGCTGCTGATGTTACAATTTCTGTTTTCAGTTTGACAGGACAAATGGTAGCAAACGAAACATTAACAAACAGACAGCAAGGGAAATTAAAATATAGAGTAAACACTGCTACTCTACCTAAAGGAATTTACTTTGTAACTGTTCAAGTAGATGGATTGAAATACAAAGGCTCTAAGTTTATCAAAGAATAAATTAAACTAAAAGAAAAAAAAATACTGTCAGAATTATTCTGATGGTATTTTTTTTGTTCTTTACTTAACCCCAAATAGTAATAATTCAATACTTATTGTTAAATTTACAATTAGTACAAGTTAATAATTTTTACGTAAGTCATTCAAAACCTTTTTAAATTTGGATGACAATTTGAAAAAAACAATTTCTAAAACATAGTATTATGAAAAAAACTAAAGTCGCTATTAATGGTTTCGGAAGAATTGGTAGATCCACCACCCGAATATTGTTGCAAAATGAGTCAATAGAAATTGTTGCTATAAACGATTTAACCGAAAATAAAACACTATCTACATTATTCAAATACGATTCTATACACGGTATTTTTAATGGAAGTGTAAGTTCAGATGATAATTCAATTACTATAAATGATAAAAAAATAATTGTTTTAAATGAAAGAGATCCCGAAAAACTTCCTTGGAAAAACTTAGGAGTAGATATTGTCATTGAATCAACTGGTCACTTCAGGACTAAGGAGTTGGCGAACAAACATATAATAGCAGGAGCGAAAAAAGTTATTCTTTCGGCACCCTCCAAAAGTGAAGACATCAAGACAATTGTAATGGGTGTAAATGAATCCAAAATGGATGGTTCAGAAACTATTATTTCAAACGCTTCTTGTACTACAAATTGTGCCGCACCAATGA
>JAHEIE010000009.1 GCA_024639505.1 Crocinitomicaceae bacterium | reverse complement strand
GGAAATCGTAATATTGCCAAAAGAAAGTAACTTCTTGAACCCGATTTTTACCAAATTCCTGAAAAGAACCGGTATAAAATTGGGCGTTCCCTATTTTGTTAATTCCTAAACAAAAAATGAGCGAAATAATTATATGTTGTCCTTTAATTTTCATGAAAAATAAATTTACAAAAAACCAGATTACTTATTCCGTTTCTTCCTCAGAACTTGATGTTAAATTTTTATAAAGGTTATTTTTCTCAATTTCAGGAAGAACTTGATTAGCGAAATTTAAAAGCGGATTGTAGAGCATTGATGTGTTTTTTGTGTCCTCTGGAACAAAGTTCAATTTGTTGTCGTAGGATTCTACTATTACAATCAGTACAGACAAAATTAAAAGAGTCTTTAAAACTCCGAAAGCAGCCCCCAGTGATTTGTTCACTAATTTTAGGGCAGCCAAATTGACTATTTTTTCAACCACTTTTCCGGCAGCAAAAACTAAAACAAGAATAACTAAAAAAGTAATTGTAAAAGCAACCACAGGCAAATATTGAGAATCAACAAACTCCATAATGAACTCAGCCGTTCTATCAGAGAATTTTAACCCTCCATAAATACCCAAAGAAAGAGCCACAATACTTACCAGCTCGAATACCAAACCTTTCTTGAATCCTTTGTAGCCAAACCACAAAAGCAAGGCCGCAACAAAAATATCTATAAAATTCATGGAGATAAAGATATATTAATTATCAAGAATACATATAAATAAGCTATTTTTGTGTTCAATACTTGCTTTAAATTGATGCAAGAATTACTTTTACGTTCATAAAGAAAAAAACTAAACTCAAACATGTCTAAATCTAAATTTACAACGGTAGGTAGAAAATTTTTAATGGCTTTCTCCGGATTCTTCCTGATGTTTTTCCTACTCCAGCACTTAACGATAAATTTATTGTCGGTAATTGACGTGGATTCATTCAATGAAGTTTCGTATTTCATGGGTATTAATCCAGTAGTTCAGTTTGCGCTGCAGCCAGTTCTTATTTTTGCAGTATTCTTCCATTTTATTATGGGATTCATTCTAGAGGCAAAAAACAGAGGAGCTCGTTCAATTAAATATGCTTACAGCAGACCAGGAGAAAATTCTTCTTGGATGTCAAGAAATATGATTTACTCTGGACTTGTTGTTTTGGCATTTCTAGGATTGCACTTCTACGATTTCTGGATCCCAGAAATTACTGAAAAATATGTATTAGGAGACAGCCAAGTAGGCAAAGATTTTCATCACCATTTGGTTGAGAAATTTGCAGATCCAGTTCGTGTAATTTTATACGTAGTATCCTTTATATTATTAGCTCTTCACTTGTTGCACGGATTTCAATCTTCGTTCCAATCTGTGGGGGTTTCAAAAGGAAAGAACAACATCAAAAAGTTTGGAAACATATTCGGAATAGCTGTACCAGCAGGATATGTATTTATTGCAATTTTTCATTACTTACAACATTAATTAGAGTATGAGCACACTTGATTCAAAAATACCAGAAGGTCCATTAAAAGATAAATGGACAAACTATAAGGATAAAATCAACTTGGTAAACCCAGCCAATAAACGACACATTGATGTGATTGTTATTGGAACGGGACTTGCAGGGGGTTCGGCCGCTGCAACTCTTGCCGAGCAAGGTTACAACGTAAAAGCTTTTTGCTACCAAGATTCTCCAAGAAGAGCGCACTCAATTGCTGCACAAGGAGGTATTAATGCTGCAAAGAACTACCAAGGCGATGGAGATTCTACCTATCGATTATTTTACGATACAGTAAAAGGTGGAGATTACAGATCTAGAGAAGCCAACGTATATCGTTTAGCAGAAGTTTCAACAAACATTATTGATCAATGTGTTGCACAAGGAGTTCCATTTGCAAGAGATTACGGAGGATTATTGGACAACAGGTCTTTTGGAGGAGTTTTGGTTTCTAGAACTTTTTACGCAAAAGGACAAACTGGTCAGCAATTGCTACTAGGAGCATACTCGGCAATGAATAGACAAATTGCTAGAGGAAAAATTGAAATGTACAACCGACACGAAATGTTGGATGTGGTAAAAGTAGCTGGGAAAGCGAGAGGAATTATTGCTCGTAACCTTGTTACTGGTGAGCTAGAAAGACACTCAGCTCATGCAGTGGTTATTGCATCAGGTGGATACGGAAACGTTTATTTCTTATCAACCAATGCAATGGGAAGTAATGTAACGGCTGCATGGAAAACTCATAAAAAAGGCGCTTTCTTTGCTAACCCTTGTTTTACACAAATTCACCCAACTTGTATTCCAAGATCTGGAGATTACCAATCAAAGCTTACGCTTATGTCTGAGTCATTGAGAAATGACGGAAGAATTTGGGTTCCAAAATCATTGGAAGATGCACAAGCAATAAGAGAAGGCAAGAAAAAACCTACCGAATTGACTGAAGACGAAAGAGATTACTACTTGGAAAGAAGGTATCCTGCATTTGGAAACCTAGTACCGAGAGATGTAGCTTCTAGAGCAGCAAAAGAAAGATGTGATGCTGGGTTTGGAGTAAATAAAACCGGAGAAGCAGTTTATTTGGATTTCAAAGCAGCCATTGAAAGATACGGAAAAGAGCAAGCAAAAATTCATAACGAAGAAAACGCTTCTGCCTCAAGAATATATGATTTAGGAAAAGCGATCGTAGAAGCAAAATACGGAAACTTGTTCCAGATGTATGAAAAAATTGTAGATGAGAATCCTTACGAAACTCCTATGATGATTTATCCTGCAACACACTACACAATGGGTGGATTATGGGTTGATTACAATTTGATGACAACAATAGAAGGTTGTTACGCTATTGGAGAAGCTAATTTCTCTGATCACGGAGCAAACAGATTGGGAGCTTCTGCTTTGATGCAAGGACTAGCCGATGGATATTTTGTTCTTCCTTACACAATTGGAGATTATTTATCAAATGACATCCGAACTGGAAAAATTCCTACTGATACTCCCGAATTTACTGAGGCTGAAAATTCAGTGAAAGAGACGTTAAATAAACTTTTAGGAACAGGAGGAACTAAAGCAGTAGATTATTTCCATAAAAAACTTGGACTAATCATGTGGAACAAAGTGGGAATGTCGAGAAATGAAACAGGACTGAAAGAAGCAATTTCTGAAATTCAAGAATTAAGAGCTGATTTTTGGAAAAATGTAAGAGTGCCTGGTAAAACTGATGAGGTAAACAGAGAACTAGAAAAAGCACTAAGAGTTGCAGATTTCCTTGAATTAGGAGAATTATTCGCTCAAGATGCATTGACTAGAGAAGAATCTTGTGGAGGACATTTTAGAGAAGAGTCTGTGGAAATAGATGGAGAGCAAAAAGGTGAAGCAAAACGTGATGATGAAAATTACACTTTTGTATCCGCTTGGGAACACCAAGGATTGCCATCAGAAGCAAAACTACACAAAGAAGAATTGAAGTACGAAAATATTGAGTTAAAGCAAAGATCTTATAAATAATCGCTATGAATTTAACACTAAAAATATGGCGTCAGAAAGACGCTAAGTCACCAGGTAAAATGGTTACCTATCCTATTTCTAACATTGAAGGACACATGTCTTTCCTTGAGATGATGGATATATTAAATGACGAATTAATTGAAAAAGGAGAAGAGCCAGTAGCATTTGATCACGATTGTAGAGAAGGAATCTGCGGAATGTGTTCTATGTACATTAATGGTGAGGCTCACGGACCAGATAGAAGAGTTACTACATGTCAATTGCACATGAGAATGTTCAAAGATGGTGAAACTATCCACATCGAACCTTTTAGAGCTAATTCTTTTCCGGTAGTCAAAGATTTGATGGTAGACAGAAGCGCTTTTGATAGAATTCAGCAAGCTGGAGGTTATATTTCAGTAAATACATCAGGAAATACACAAGATGCCAACGCTTTGCCAATTCCTAAAGCAGATGCTGATTTGGCAATGGATGCTGCAACTTGTATTGGTTGTGGTGCTTGTGTAGCTTCTTGTAAAAACTCATCAGCTATGTTGTTTGTTTCTGCTAAAGTTTCTCAATATGCACTATTGCCACAAGGACAAGTAGAAGCAAAAGATAGAGTACTGAATATGGTGAACCAAATGGACAATGAAGGATTTGGAAACTGTACAAATACAGGCGCTTGCGAGGTAGAATGTCCAAAAGGAATATCTTTAGATAACATTGCAAGAATGAACAGAGAGTTCATGAAATCGAGCATATAAACTAATTATGACACACTAATTGTGTACAAAGTGAGGAATTTATTTTTGTTTTATAAGGGAAATTTAATTTTATTTGCACAATCTAAACATTAAAAAACAAGAAAAATGGCAGAAATACAGTCGAAAGTAATAGAAATAATCGTTGATAAATTAGGAGTTGACGCATCTGAAGTAACTTTAGAGTCGAACTTTACAAACGATTTAGGAGCAGATTCATTGGATACTGTTGAACTAATCATGGAATTCGAAAAAGAATTTAACATTGCAATCCCAGACGATCAAGCAGAAAAAATTGCTACAGTAGGAGATGCAGTTACATTTATTAATGACGCTAAATAAAAATTAGCTACTCATGGAATTAAAAAGAGTTGTAATAACTGGAATCGGAGCACTAACACCTATCGGTAATAGTGCTACCGATTATTTTGATTCGCTAAAAAAAGGGGTGTCTGGCGGTGCACCAATTACAAAATTTAACGCTGAAAAATTCAAAACACAATTTGCTTGTGAAATAAAGAACTTCAATGTTGAGGATCACATCGATAGACGTGAAGCTCGAAGGTTGGATGTTTTTTCTCACTATGCACTTGTTACAGCTGACGAAGCTGTTAAAGATTCTGGAATGGATCTTGAATCCATTGATACAGACAGAATCGGAGTAATTTGGGGGGCCGGAATTGGAGGACTTAAAACTCTTCAGGACGAATGTGAAAATTTTTTCGCAGGAGACGGAACACCTAAATTTAATCCATTTTTTATCCCAAAGATGATCGCAGATATTGCTGCTGGTCATATTTCTATCAAATACGGTTTTAGAGGACCAAATTTTGCCACAGTTTCGGCTTGTGCTTCTTCTACCAATGCATTGATAGATGCATTTAACTATATCCGATTAGGAAAAGCAAATGCAATTCTTGCCGGAGGATCTGAAGCTGCGGTTACCCAAACAGGTATCGGTGGTTTTAATGCTTTACACGCATTATCTCAAGACAATCATGCTCCAGAAAAAGCTTCCAGACCCTTTGACAAAAACAGAAATGGATTTGTATTAGGTGAAGGTGCTGGTGCCTTGATGCTCGAAGAATATGATCATGCAATTGCAAGAGGTGCTAAAATCTATGCCGAAGTAGTGGGAGGAGGTGCGTCAGGAGATGCTCACCACATAACTGCTCCACATCCAGAAGGATTGGGTGCAAGAAATGCCATGAAAGAAGCTTTGAGAGATGCTGGAATTGAACCTAACGCAATTGACTACATCAATGTTCACGGTACTTCTACTCCACTTGGCGATGTTGCCGAAGCAAAAGCTATTCAACAAGTGTTTGGTGACCATGCTTACAACTTAAACATTAGCTCAACCAAATCAATGACAGGACATCTATTGGGTGCTGCCGGAGTTATTGAAGCTCTTGCTTGTGTAATGGCAGTTACTGAGAATATTATTCCACCAACTATCAATCACACTGAAGTTGACCCAGAATTGGATGAAAAACTAAATTTCACATTCAACAAAGCGCAAGAAAAAACTGTAAACTACGCTCTTTCGAATACTTTTGGATTTGGAGGTCACAATGCTACTTTAATTATAAAAAAGCATAGTAAGTAAACACTCTCAGTATTGAAACTCTTTTTCAACTACTTTAGGCGTTATTTTACACAAGATTTTAATCTTTCTAGACATCTTCTACTCTTTGTATTTATTGCAGTTTGTGTATGGGCCAATTATCAATTTGATATCTATGCTAACCACTTTCGTGTAACGAATCAAAGTTTTATAGGAGTTCTCAAGCTCTGGGCAATGTACTTGTTTGCTTTCCTTGTTTCTTTGCTCATTTTAGGAGAATTGTCTTTCAAGAAAAAATCAAATCTTAAATACATTATTTACGGAGCCCTTGGCTTATTCTTAGTTTCTCTTGATTCCTCTTATTATTTACTAAAATATATAAGAAATATAAACGATGAAATAAATATTTCTCGATTTACTTATGCTTGCTTAGCCAACGTAATAAGCTTAATTACAATCGTTATTCCCATTTTTACTGTCTATTATTTTACTAAACAATTCAAACCTGAGTTGTACGGATTGCGGATGAATGGTGATAGTCTTAAACCCTATTTCTGGTTAATACTACTGATGGCTCCTGTCGTATATTTTTCCGCTTATTTCGACCCAAATTTCCTGTCATACTATCCTAGTTATAATTCTCGAGCAGCAGAAATAACTGGACTTTCATCGAGTGTAACTGTTCTTATCTACGAATTCTGTTACGGATTCGATTTTTTTTCCGTTGAACTTTTGTTTAGAGGATTTATGGTTGTTGCTCTTTCAAAATTCCTTGGAAAAAAAGCTATTTTGCCCATGGTCGCATGCTACGCATTCCTGCATTTTGGGAAACCAATGTGGGAAACTATTGGCTCCATATTTGGAGGCTTAGGCTTAGGAATATTGGCCTACGAGTCCAAAAATATTTACGGGGGATTGATAGTTCATTTAGGAGTAGCCTGGGGTATGGAGTTTGTAGCTTTCATTCTTAATTAGATATTTCTTCTTCCTAGTAGAATAATCTTATCTGAAAGAATTGCTGAATCACTCCATTCTTTTTTTACACAAACAAAAAAATATACCCAACTTTCTTATGTATATATTTTTTTATTAAATTTACTGAGATGAATAACCAAAAATTATACAAAGGCTCGTTGCAAACGATCATTCTCAATCTGTTGGATGAAAAAGGAAGGTTGTATGGGTATGAAATTACGAAATTGGTAAAGGAACAAACCCAAGGAGAATTGCAAATTACCGAAGGGGCTCTCTACCCCACTTTGCACAAACTAGAAGGTGAAGGAGTGCTACAAGTAGAAATGGAATTGGTTAATAATCGCCAAAGAAAATACTATTCGCTCACCAAAAAAGGAAGATTAGAAAAAGTAAAAAGACTGGAAGATCTCGCTCGATTTTTACAGACTATGGAAGGATTAATTGCTCCAAAAGTAAAAGCATAACATGGAATTGACCGAAAAACATATTGAAGAACTTTATCAGTTTACTCGCGATCATTATGTTGAGTGGTACGACTTGCAAACAGAATTAGTAGATCACCTCGCTGCAAATATCGAAGAGATTTGGAAAGAAAACCCTTCCTATTCCTTTGAAAAAGCACGAGACATTTCGTTCAAAAAATTTGGGGTATTTGGGTTTGGCGATGTGGTGGAAGAAAAAACAAAAGCATTGCACAAACATTACAGAATTTCAATATTCAGAGAATTTCTTCAATTCTTTAGACTTCCAAAAATTATATTGACTCTATTTTTTTTAATTGGGACCTATTATTTGTTTTCGTTTTTTAACAATGGATATTTCATTCCATTTACTTTTATTTTAACCCTCGTGGTCATACCGTTTTATCAGTTTATTGGAAGATTAAAAAAATTTAAATCTAGAAATAGAAGTTCCAATAAACGCTGGATGATCGACAATGTTCTGCTTGGAACTGGAATAGTTCACTACATATTCCTTACTCCATTTCAAGTTTGGAGTGAGTTAATATTTAAACCAGATATAAGTCAAAACTCATTGATTTTTATCAGTTTCTCATTTGTTTTGGCCCACTTGATACATTATGTTACCACGAAGATCGTAAGGCCAAATATGCAAAATAAGATGGCGGAAATGTATCCAGAATATGAAATCATTTAAACAAAAAAATGAGGTAACTAAGTCACCTCATTTTGTAATGTGCAAAAACAGCTTTTCGCGAACTCAGGTGCCAATTTGCAAACAGATTCTGGATCAAGTCCAGAATGACTGCCCTGAAATTGATTTTAAATCTTACTTTCCAAACTCCTCGGTAAAATACTGATAGAAATAAGGAATGGTTTCAATCCCTTTCAAGTAATTAAAAATCCCGTAATGTTCGTCTGGCGAATGAATATCATCAGTTGCTAGTCCAAATCCCATTAGCACCGATTTTAGTCCTAATTCTTCTTCAAACAAAGAAGTAATAGGAATACTACCTCCACTTCTTACAGGGATAGGCTTTACACCAAAAGTAGTTTCCATGGCTTTACTTGCAGCTTGGTAGGCAGAGAAATCAGTAGGAATTAAAAATGGTTCTCCTCCGTGATGTGGTTTTACCACGACTTTTACTGCATCGGGCGCAATGGATTCAAAGTGTTTTTGGAATTTCTCTGTAATTTCTTCCGAGCTTTGATTTGGCACTAATCTCATCGAGATTTTGGCATAGGCTTTACTTGGTAAAACTGTTTTTGCTCCTTCACCAATGTACCCTCCCCAAATTCCATTTACATCCAAAGTAGGACGGATAGAAGTTCGTTCGTTTGTAGAATATCCTTTTTCTCCAAATCCTGATTTTATCTTTAATTCTGTATTGTAATCGTCTTGATTAAAAGGTGCTCGAGCCATTTCTGCTCTATCTTCAGCGCTTACTTCTTCCACATTATCATAAAACCCTGGAATTGTAATGTGATTGTCCTCATCCGTTAAGGAAGCAATCATATTACACAAAATATTAATAGGATTTCCTACCGCTCCGCCATACAATCCTGAGTGTAAATCTCGATTTGGTCCAGTTACTTCCACTTCCAAATAGCTCAATCCTCTCAATCCTACAGAAATTGAAGGCTGTTCATTAGAAATCATCGAAGTATCAGAAATTAATATCGTATCTGCTTTCAATTTTTCTTTGTTTGCTTTTACAAAAAGCCCTAAATTCTCTGAACCAACTTCTTCTTCTCCCTCAATCATAAACTTGGCATTGCATGGCAATGAGTCAGTTTTCATCATATATTCAAAAGCTTTTACATGCATGTAAAACTGACCTTTGTCATCTGCTGCTCCTCTCGCATAAATGTATCCGTTTTTTATTACGGGTTCAAATGGTGGGCTTGTCCACAACTCAATTGGGTCGGCTGGCTGTACATCGTAATGTCCATAAACCAAAACCGTTGGCAAGGCTGGGTCAATTATTTTTTCTCCGTACACTATTGGATGTCCAGCAGTTGGACAAATCTCTACATTATCCGCTCCTGCGTTTACCAAACTTTGTTTCACGTGCTCTGCACATCTATTCACCTCAGCTTTGTATGCTGGATCTGCACTTACAGAAGGTATTTTTAGCAAATCAACTAGTTCGTTTACTAATTGATCTTTGTTCTCGTCTAGGTACTCTTTTATTTTTGACATAGGTTTTTTTCTAAATTGAATCAAACAAAAAAGTTTCGAGTCATTCCGCACCTGATGCGGAATCTGTTGGTTATTTTTACTGCCCTTTATTGACAGATTCCGTGTCAAGCAAGGAATGACTTATTTATTTTTTGTTCTTGGAATTGAATTTTTATTCATAATTATTATTACCCCTAAAATTACCGAAAGCAATACACAAAGTAAAATCTAAGGAAGGATATTTTTTACAATCAGTTAATAACCGTATTTTTACCAAATATCAATTTACATTTCAATGAAATCAATCACATTAGGCGAGTATATCATAGAGAATCAAAAAGATTTTCCATACGCAACTGGAGAATTATCGAGTATTTTGAGTTCCATGCGATTGGCTTCAAAAATTGTACATCACGAAATAAACAAAGCCGGTCTTGCTGAACATATTTTGGGAGCAGTTGGTACAGAAAACATTCAAGGAGAGGAACAACAAAAATTGGATGTATATGCCAATGATGTTTTTATCAAAGCCCTAAAAAACAGAGGCGTAATTTGCGGAATTGCTTCGGAAGAGGACGATGACTTTGTGGCTTTTGATGGTGAATCGATGAATGGAAATTATGTAGTTGCGATGGATCCTTTGGATGGTTCTTCTAACATTGATGTGAACGTATCGGTTGGTACAATTTTTTCTGTTTACAGACGAATTTCTCCTTCAGGAAAACCAGTAATATTAGAAGATTTTCTTCAGCCCGGAACAGAACAAGTTGCTGCTGGCTATGTGTTGTACGGTTCTTCTACAATGCTTATCTACACAACAGGAAACGGGACAAACGGATTTACTTACGATTCATCTTTGGGTGTTTTTTACCTTTCGCATCCTGATATGCAGACGAGTAAAGACGGAAAAATATTCTCGATGAATGAGGGTAATTACAACAAAACCTCTCAGGGTTTAAGAAATTACATTGATTACACCAAAGAGATTGACAAAGCAACAAAACGACCTTACACAGCGCGTTACATAGGATCATTGGTAGCTGATTTTCACCGCAATTTATTGAAAGGTGGTGTTTATGTGTATCCGAGTACCGATACTTCTCCAACTGGTAAATTGAGGTTGTTGTATGAATGCAATCCACTAGCTTTTTTAATTGAACAAGCCGGAGGAAAAGCAACTGACGGCTCAAATAGAATTATGGAATTGAAACCAAATACGCTTCACCAAAGAGTTCCGTTCATTGTTGGTTCAAGCAACATGGTGGATAAGATTCATGAATTTTTGAAGGAGAGTTAATTCAACTTACAACTTTAATGCGTTGCTTCGCAACTTTGAAAGTTGAGTTTCATTTAATACCCCCAATCGTCATTTCTGAAACTGTAGAAGTTAATCCCGAACTTAATTCGTGGATCAATTTTGTTAAGATTTGAAACGCCATCCACAGCATAGACTCCAAGTCTAAATCTAGTTCTCGAAATCCTAAAAGATCTTTCGATTCCAGCGAATGCTTCGGCATATCGATAATTATATTGTGGAACCATAAGTCCACTTGCTCCCAATACGGTGTGTATTCCTAATTTTTTGATGAGTGGAACAAAATTGATAATTGCCCCATTAAAATGATGAATATAATTTAACTTTAAATAACTGTCTGTTACATTAAGGGTGGTATCTTGCAATTGCATTGAGGTTAGAAACGAGGCAAAAAACCACCTATCACTTTGTCCAAAGATTTTATTATCCTCTCTTTTAAGATTCTCTCTATTGAGGAATTTTCCAGCCTCAAATCGGTAGGAGGATGTTCCTAAAGTGCGAACATTAAAGGTGTGTAAAATAGAAAAATTGACATAGTCGTAATTGATAACACTTCCAAAGAGTCCAGGAACTCCTTTTTCATAACCCACCGAAAATTCGGGCCATTTACTGCCTAATACAACTTTTCGTTTTGGTTCCATCATAAACTTCTGAAAAGGAGTAAATGAGAATCCAATTCCTATTCTTGAAGATTTATAACCGTCAAAATTTGCCGCCACATTGGGTTGACCCGGAAACAAAGAGTCAAAAATTGGAGTAAAATTATATCCTGCAATTGAATTTCTATCGTCATAACTGTAATACAAGGAAGTATAAAACCCATTGAACAGTTCTCGGGAGGTACGTGCCACCAAATACCCTGTTTCGATCCAATTATTTCTTTGAAATTTATTAAACAACGCATCATCAAAAACCAATAAATCAAAACGCTTACCCATATATAAATCCACTCTACCTAAGTGCATGGGGTCATACTTTGCTCCTAACCTAAAGTTTCCTTTTATATCTCTATTTGATAGTCCCATGCTAATATCGCCTCCTGCATTAAAAGTTCTTTCATTTTCGAATCGCTTAAAATAGGACGCTCCGGGACCAATACGAAATGGATTTATTGGGTCAAAATTCAATAACATCTCTGGCAACGACCCAAAGTTCCAAGATTGTTTCTTAGTCCGATTTCTAAATCCCACTCCATTCCAAACTACATCCAAAAAAGTGACTTGATTATAAACTGAATCTACGGAATCGAGATAGGCTGGCGAATTCACATAATCGTGTATACTATCTTTTATGAATTGAAACCTTTGCTCTTCCTCGGTTAATGGCTCAGGCCTTATGTTATCCCAATAACTAGAATCACGCTCATAAGCTTCGGCTGTGGTTACACCCACTTCGTTTCCAAAATACCTTTTGGGAAACTCCACTCCCAATTGATAATTGGAATACACAACAGTGGTGTTACCCGTGAACTCTTGCCTACCGCTTTTTTCGGTGTAGTCAAACACTTGTTTCTTTAATAACAAAATAGAATCTTCGTTAAAAAAATAATCCTGCTTGATAGTAAAGTCGGTATATTTAAGTAATCCGCCTTTGTGTAAACTCAAATCCACTTTGTCAAGATTGTAAGTGTTATCTCTTATCCAAATATGCCCTTGCCAAGTTGCATTACCTTGTTTACGAGGAGTAACTTGAATTTTCCAAACCATCACACCTTGATCAAAGGTAGTTTCCACCAATTTAAACTGGTAAGTGAGTATAGATAATGAGTTGAGAGGAGATACAAGAGGAACTTCGTTCAACTTATAAAGATTCATTAGGTTGTCATAAAAATTAAATTCGCTCTGAATCGTGTTTTTATAAAACAACCCAAATGTACTTCCATATTCTTTGTAAGCACTTCTTATTTCCTTTATTTTATCCGGATATTGGTAATGTCTTTCAAGCTTCACCTCCATCATATTTATACTATTTGCGAATCGGTTTAGCTCTCTTCTTTCTTTGTTCAAAGATTCTTCCAGCAACTCCTCATCGGTCTTTTCTTTAGCCGCTTCTCGAGCTTTTTTTTGTCTCTTTCGTGCCTTTTCCTTCTTCTCTCTCTTTTTCTTTTCCTTCTCACTTATTACCTCCTTGGCTTTGATATAAACATCGGTCTTACTTGTCTGAATTTGAGAATTCCATCGCTCTTTCTGATCAATTGCTTTTGCAATAATGCCATAAGCAGGGTCTCTTCCTTTCCCTCTAATTTGTACTTCTTTGAGCTGCTTCACATCCGTTTCTAACCAAATGTTTTTTACCACCTCACCGTTGTCTTCAGCCGAAACTGTAAACTCCTGAGTTTTGAAACCTACAGCCGTCACCACAACCGTATAAATACCTTGATTCGTAAACTGATAGGTGAATCTTCCATTAGCATCTGTTGTAGTTCCTAGAGCTGTATTTTTTATATACAGATTGGCAAAAGGAACGGGTGCATTGGTTACATCCAAAACAAATCCCGACATTGATTGTGACATCAATCCAGAACAGAAACAGATAAAAAGAATAGAGATTAATCGGTTCATTTAATTCCTTTTTTTTAGCGAATCAAGGGGATGGGAATTTTGATTCTTTACTAATGTAATTCAAAAAAAAGAACCCTCGAACAAAATTTTGTTAAAGGGTTCTAAAATATGTTAAAAGGTGGCGAGTCTTACTACTTGTTTGAAACCCAAGGAATCTCCTCAGCATTCAAGTCTTGAGTAAATTTACGACTCAAGACGAATAAATAATCTGATAATCGATTTAGGTATTTGGTAATAATTGGGTCTACCTCACTTTCGTTGGAAAGGTGAACAGAAATCCTTTCGGCTCTCCTACACACACATCTGGCAATGTGGCAATAACTTACTGTTGAGTGTCCGCCAGGCAACACAAAAAACTTCATGTCGGGTAGAGTTTCATTCATTTCATCCATTTTAGATTCAAGTTCTTCAATCATTTCCTCAGAAATAGCGGGTAACTTTACTTTGTCCTTTCCTGGTTCTTTGGCAAGGTGCGAACCAATTACAAACAAATTATCTTGAATTTGAATTAGAAACTCTTTGGTCGATTTCTCAATTTCTTGATCGCGAATCAATCCCAAATGAGAGTTCAATTCATCCACTGTTCCGTATGCTTCTATTCGCAAATGGTATTTTGGAACTCGTGCTCCGCCCAATAAAGAGGTCTCCCCTTTGTCGCCTGTTTTTGTGTAAATTTTCATGAAACAAAAATACATAAAAAAAGCTCCCTATTTCATGGGAGCTTTTTAAGACTATATCTAGGAATACATTCTATCCTAAAAACGGATATCTGTAATCAGTAGGAGTAACAAAAGTCTCTTTTATTGTTCTTGGAGAAACCCATCTTAACATATTTAGGATTGAACCAGCTTTGTCGTTTGTTCCTGAACCTCTTGCTCCACCAAATGGTTGTTGACCTACAACAGCCCCTGTTGGTTTGTCATTGATGTAGAAGTTTCCTGCAGCATTTTTCAATTTTTCTGCTGCTAACTCAATCATGTATCTATCTTGCGAGAAAATAGAACCAGTCAGAGCATACTCTGAAGTTGCATCTACCAAATCCAAAGTTTCTTCAAACTTATTTTCGTCATACACATAAATTGTAATCACTGGGCCAAAAATTTCTTCACACATTGTTCTGAATTTTGCGCTTTTTGTAACCACAACAGTTGGTTCAATAAAGTAACCTTTTGATTTGTCATAGTTTCCTCCAGCAACAATTTCTGCATCGTCTTGTTCTTTGATGTAATCAATGTATCCTGCAATTTTATCAAATGCATTCTCATCAATTACTGCAGTAATAAAGTTTCCGAAATCTTCTGGCGATCCCATTTTCATAGAAGCAACATCTTCTTTTACATAACCAATCACTTCATCTGCCATGTTGGATGGTAAATAAGCTCTGGATGCAGCTGAACATTTTTGTCCTTGGAATTCAAATGCTCCTCTAGAAATACCTGTTGCTACTTGTTTTGGATTGGCTGATTTGTGAGCCACAATAAAATCTTTTCCTCCTGTCTCTCCCACAATTTTTGGATACGTTCTGTATGTAGAAATATTGTCTCCAATTGTTTTCCATAAGTGTCTAAAAACTCCCGTAGAACCTGTAAAGTGTAGCCCAGCAAAATCTTTGTGATTGAAGACTACTTCTCCAGCTTCTGGACCATCCACCATCACCATGTTGATTACACCATCTGGCAAACCAGCTTCTTTGAACAATTCCATGATTACTTGCGCAGAATAAATTTGAGATTCTGCTGGCTTCCATACCACTACGTTCCCCAACATTGCTGGAGCAGCACATAAATTTGCCGCAATTGCAGTAAAATTAAATGGAGTAATTGCAAACACAAAACCTTCAAGCGGTCTGTATTCCAATCTGTTCCACAATCCTGGATTCGAATCTGGTTGAATTTCCATAATTTCTTGCATGTAAGCCACATTCATTCTCAAGAAATCAATTAACTCACATACTGAATCTATCTCAGATTGGAAGCAGTTTTTTGATTGAGCTAACATCGTAGCTGCATTCATTTTTGCTCTGTAAGGACCTGCCAACAAATCAGCTGCTTTCAGGAAAATAGCTGCTCGGCTATGCCATGTCATGTTTTCCCAATCACTTTTAGCTGCTAATGCAGCGTCAATTGCTTGCTCTACATGCTTCTTTGTTCCGTAACTGTATGTTCCCAAGCTGTGCTTGTGATCATGCGGTGGCGACATCGTAAACTTTTTATCCGTGTGAATCTCTTCACCTCCAATGTAAAGTGGAACTTCCACTTTGCTGTTATACATTTCCTTGTATTTGGCTTGAAGCTCAACTCTTTCTGGAGTTCCTGGCTCGTATCCCCATACATCTTCGTTTCCTTGAAACGGTACGTTATAAAATCCTCTTGACATTCTTAACTGTTTTGGTTTGTTATAAATTCTCCCTAAAATTAAGGATAAGTGAACGGAAAAAAAAGTCATTCACTTTATTAGTTCAAAACGACTGGGATTCCAATACCTTTCATTTTTTACTCCTTTTGAACTTGTATAATTATACTGTTATTTTTTTCTTAAAACGTCAGGCAATAGAAATTAAAATTTGGAAGATTGGAATCTTTTTGCATATATTTACGTTCAACATAACACAAATCTAAAACAAACGCCTATTCCATAAGACTACTTAAACACACATTATTAACCCAAGTAATAAAACAAGTAGTATTATGGAAATTAACAGAAAGAGCTCTGATCAGGAGCTAATCAGAAGTTATTTAGAAGGAAAGGATTTGGCGTTTGAAATCCTACTATCTCGATACAAAGACAGAATTTTTAGTTATTTAATCTCATTGGTTAAAAACAAAAAAATTGCAGAAGACATTTTTCAAGATGCCTTTTTTAAAATCATTAACACTTTACAAAAAGGAAAGTACAACGAAGAAGGAAAGTTTCTTCCTTGGGCAATGAGAATTGCACACAACTTGGCTATTGATCATTTTAGAAAAATAAAAAAAATGCCAACTGTGAGTCAAAACCCATCTAAAAATGAGGATGATGATTTTGATATTTTCTCTATCTTAAACATGCATGAAGCAAGCATTGAAGATGAAATGATAGAAGATCAGATACACAAAGATGTGAGAAAAGTAATCGACTATTTACCCAAAGAACAAAGAGAAATTATATACCTCAGGCATTTTAAGGAAATGAGCTTTAAGGATATTGCCGAAGCAAAGGATATTAGTATCAATACAGCGCTCGGCAGAATGAGATACGCATTAATAAATTTGAGGAAAATTATTGAAACGAATAATGTAAATCTGACGGTATATTAAAAACTAAAATTGAATGAACTCTTTAAACCTGCCGGGGTTTAAAAACTTGGTAGGTTTTTTTATTTCAAAAAAATGCAGGGCAATCCAGAACTTGATTCAGGGATTATTTGAAAGCTGCAAAACAGGAAGTAAACAGATTGCGCTGGAAAAACGCAATGACCTATCGTTTTTTTTGTTTTTTACTGGACATCATTCAATTTATATTTTTATTACTTTTACACATGGAATTTCAAGGAAAATGCATCATATTTTCAGCGCCATCAGGAGCCGGAAAAACAACTATTGTTCATCATTTACTCTCTCAAATGAAGGAGCTAGAGTTTTCAATTTCTGCTACTAGTAGAAAAAAAAGAGAAGGAGAAATCAACGGAAAAGATTACCATTTTCTGTCTGCAGAAGAATTCAAATCAGCTATAAATCGGGAGAAATTTGTGGAATGGGAAGAGGTGTATTCCAATAATTTTTATGGAACCCTAAAGTCGGAAATGAAACGAATTTGGGACAAAGAAAAGCATGTTATATTCGATGTAGATGTACTAGGCGGAATTAAGCTAAAATCTATATTTGGAGAGAAAGCTTTTTCTATTTTTGTTCAGCCACCTTCTGTAAAAGAGCTCGAAAATAGATTAAGAAATAGAGGGACTGAAACGGAAGAAAGTATTTATAGAAGGGTAGGAAAAGCAAACGAAGAAATGAAATCAGCAGACAAATTCGATTACCTTTTGGTGAACGACAACCTTGAAAAAGCTAAAAAGGAAGCTATTTTGGCGGTTCAATCTTTTTTACAAAACTCTCTCTAACATGAAAAATATTGGTTTATTTTTTGGCTCATTTAATCCTATTCACATTGGTCATTTGGTGATTGCAAATCACATCGCAGATTCTGAGTTGGTGGATGAAGTGTGGTTCGTAGTTTCTCCTCAAAATCCATTCAAAAAGAAAGATACCCTTTTGGAAGATTACCACCGACTGGCACTTGTGAATGAAGCAATTGAGGAAAATGAAAAATTAAAGGCTAGCAACATTGAATTCGGTTTGCCCAAACCATCTTATACTATAGATACCCTGGCATATCTGACAGAAAAATACCCGAAATATAAGTTCTCGATCATAATGGGCGAAGACAACATCAAATCTTTTCATAAGTGGAAAAATTACGAGGTTATTTTAAAAAATCATTCTGTAATTGTGTATCCTAGAGTTGGTGTTGCAGAGGAAATAAAGGCTGAAAACACAATTCTCTCACACAAGAACGTATCTGTATTAACCGATATTCCTGTTATGAATATTTCTGCGAGCTTTATAAGAAAACAGATAAAAGAGGGCAAAAGCATCACCTATCTTTTAACAAAGAAGGTAGCCAAGTATGTAGATGAAATGAATTTTTATAGGTAACACTCCCTTATTTATTGTCATTCCTGCGAAGGCAGGAATCTTTTTAATTGGTTGTTCAGTTTAATAATAACCTTCCGCAACTTTCATTGGCATTGTTCATTTTTTTCATTGATAAAAAACCCAACCAAAAAAATCTAGGTCTTTGCAAGGTTTTCTGAGAGACTTTTATACTTTCTTTTAGTCTTCCCTTTAAAGACTAGAGATACTTTGATGATATTTGCAGACTGGGCAGCACACTACGAAAAGACCAGAAAAAGGAACTTTGATTATTCTTTCACCTACCCTCTCATGTCCTATCATCCAAAAAAGTGAGCTAAATAACAGTAAGAATCTAACTATTCTTACACCAACTTCCCTTCAATCTCCTTTATCATAGATTCGAAGAAAAGACGTCCATCAGTATTTCCTAATTCATCATCAGCTGCTCTTTCTGGGTGAGGCATCATTCCAAATACAGTTCTTTGTCTGTTGGTAACTCCAGCAATATTTTCCACTGATCCATTTGGATTATTATCAGCGTTAATCTCCCCGTTTTCATCACAATACCTGAATAACACCTGATCGTTTTCATTCAATTCTACAATTGTCTCGGCCGAAGCAAAATACCTTCCTTCTCCGTGCGCGATTGGAATTTTGTAGCCTTTTCCTTTTTCGAGATTGGCAGTTATGGCTGTATCACTTGTTTGTGGAGCTATAAACACATTTTTGCATATAAATCGCTGAGAGTCATTGTGCAACAATGCACCAGGTAGTAATCCTGATTCGCAAAGTATTTGAAATCCATTACAAACTCCGATAGCAAAACCTCCTTGGTTTACATGTTCGATTACTTGTTCCATGATTGGAGAAAATCTTGCAATTGCTCCAGATCTTAAGTAATCACCGTATGAAAATCCACCTGGAACCACCACAACGTCTACTCCTTGTAAATCAGTGTCTTTGTGCCAAAGATTCACCACTTCTTGTTTCATAATGTTTTCTAACACGTAAATCATGTCTTCGTCACAATTGGACCCTGGGAAAGTGATAACACCGAATTTCATAAGGAAAGGTTTTTTATAATTTGTCCTCAAAAGTAATAAAAAAATGTAGGACTTTACCCCTGTTTAGACACAAAGAAACAAGAGTGTGCTATCTCAGTAAAAATGTAAGAGCCAGCAGAGCTAAAAACGCTAGTTCTTTCCATCGCGAAGAAGATTCTAAAACATAAAAACTTAGAAAAATAGAGACAGGTAACGTAAACAGAAACACCACATAATATTGCGGAAAAACGAACAAACTTCCTATTCCTACAACCAATGAAACGAGGAAATAAACTATCAAGTTATTGATGAGCATCAGCGTATTAATGTCGGTTCCAGATCTCTTGTTGGCGGCCAATTGGAAACCCAAAAACGAAAAGACTGATGATATTGAAACAAACACAATAAACTGCCAAGTTACCACAGGAGTTTTGAATTCTAATTGCCACAAAGAAGAAATCAGCCGATAGTTTTCCGTCAAAAAAGAAAGGGAAAGCACTAAGAGGATTGGAATTAAAAACCCTGTTAAAATTAATGTGAGTTCAGAAAAACCGACTCTTCTGGTAGTACTCAGGTTTTGAATCAACAACAATATAAAAGCAATAAAAAACAAGTTTTGGAAACAAAGCACACCTATCAAAAATGCCGAATTGAACACTTGATTCTTATCGTTTTTGCTGGTAATGAATGAAAGCAAATAATACACAAAAATTATCAGCAAAAACGAAACTATATCATAGACCAAAAAACTAGAATTAGATAATTCTACTGAAAAAATCATCATATAAAACAATAGAAATAGGTTGTTTGGATCGTAACTAAACAAGTACTTATTCAATCTATTATTAAGAAAAAAACCACTAATAAGGGTTGAGAAAAAAGAAATTACTATTGCTATTCTTTTGCTAATTTCGTAGGATTCACCGGCAAAATTCAAAGAAACCATCATCTCTTTATCTGTTTCCAAAAATGAAAAACCCCACAATCCAACAGAGATAAATAGGATTAAGAAATAACCAATAATTGTGTTTTTGAAAAGGGATGTAATCATAATAAAAATAAAAAATGCCCAAAGTTGTTTGACGTAATCAGGTAAAGTTATTTATATTTGTGGACAACAAAGAAAAAATTACGCGCATGAATTGGTTAGTAGACTTATTAGAAGGATTGTTTCAATCAACATTTGGAATTTTGAAAGTCGCAGAAAATGGTCCATGGATTGTTTTTTGGTCGTTAATCGTTTTTGGCTTAATTTACTGGCTAAGATGTCAGCAAAAATACAATAAGCAAGCTGATGCTGATCCAAATCAGTTGAAGTAACTATTACTCCAAATCGAACCCAATATCGGTTCGGTAATACATTTTATCAAAATTAATTTTCAACAGAGAAGCGTACGATTTTTCAAGCGCTTCTTTTTTTGTGTCTCCAAACGAACTCATAGCAATCACTCTTCCCCCACTGGTCAATACTTTTCCGTCAGAACTTTTTGTGCCTGCATGAAAAGGTATGCTCTCGGTGATAGCATCAAGTCCAGTTATTTCTTTCGATTTTTCATACCTTTCAGGGTAACCGCCAGACACAGCCATAACTGTACATACCGATTTTTCCGAGATTTTAAACTCAATTTTATCTAAAGTTTTGTTTCCTACAGCCTGAAAAACTTCCACCAAATCAGATTCTATTCTAGGAATCACAACTTCGGTTTCAGGGTCTCCCATTCGCACGTTGTATTCGATCACAAAAGGATCATCACCCACTTTCATAAGACCAATAAACAAAAACCCTACGAAGTCAATTTCATCTTTTTTCAATCCATCGATAGATGGCTTTACAATTCTTTCCTCAACCTTTTTCAAAAATTCTTCATCGGCAAATGGTACTGGAGACACAGCTCCCATTCCTCCGGTATTCAGTCCTTTGTCGCCTTCGCCTATTCTTTTATAATCCTTTGCTGTTGGCAATACTTTGTAGTTCGTGCCATCCGTTAGTACAAAAACAGATAATTCAATTCCATCCAAAAATTCTTCAATTACAACCTCTTGACTCGCTGCGCCAAATTTTGAGTTGGCCAACATTTCTGTCAATTCCAATTTTGCATCCTTCAGGTTATCTGGAATCACAACTCCTTTTCCTGCTGCTAGTCCATCAGCTTTTAATACAAAAGGAGGAGATAATGTTTCTAGAAATGTCAATCCCTCTTGTAAAGTATCCGGTGTAAATGCTTGATATTTTGCAGTTGGTATATCATGCTTTTGCATGAATTCTTTCGAAAATTTCTTACTTCCTTCTAGCTGAGCTCCCAATTTCTTTGGGCCAATTACATGAATGTGCTTTGTTTTTTGATTGGCTTCAAAAAAATCATGAATTCCTTCTACCAATGGCACTTCAGGTCCCACCACCATGATTTCTATGCTATTTGATACACAAAAATCTGCAATTCCTTCAAAATCAGACACCGAAAGGTCTATATTTTTTCCCACTTGAGAAGTTCCTGCATTACCTGGCGCAATAAACAAATTGGAGAGAAGTGGACTTTGAGCAATTTTCCATGAAAGTGCGTGTTCTCTTCCTCCAGATCCTAAAATTAAAATATTCATGTGGGATTTTTTTTACAAAATTATCATTTATTATTAAATTAATTCTATAATTAGTTGCTTTTGACAACAAAAAAATTACTTTTGCGTAATAATAGAAATTTTTAAAACTGAAAATTATGTATTGGACGTTAGAACTAGCATCTTATTTAGAAGATGCGCCATGGCCAGCTACGAAAGAGGAGTTGATTGATTATTCGATGAGAAGAGCTGCCCCTTTGGAAGTGGTAGAAAATCTTCAGAGCATTGAAGAGGAAGGAGAAATCTACGAATCTATCGAAGATATATGGCCAGATTATCCTACCAAAGATGATTTCTTCTTTAATGAAGATGAGTATTAAAATTATGTAAACTTAATTGTTGCATAACCCGGTTTGACTTTGTTGAATCGGGTTTTTTGTTGGAATTATTTTTGCTAAAATTATTTATGCTCGTGCAAAGATTCCGACTCGGGGGCTGGAACTACAGAGAAAATGGGAAGTGGGAAAGAAAAAATCAACGTGAAACATTCTCGAGTTAAGATCCCGCATCAAGTGCGGGATGACAATAAGAGTAGATTGAGAATAAAATGAATAAAAAAAGCCCATTTCAAAAATTCAAAATGGGCTTCAACTTAATTGTTTTTTTTAAAAATTACACTACTCCTTGTGCCATCATAGCTTCTGCTACTTTTACAAATCCAGCAATGTTTGCTCCTTTTACATAATCAGTGTGACCATCTTTAGTTCCGTATTCAACACATGAAGCGTGAATATCTTTCATGATTTGCAATAATTTAGCATCAACTTCTTCTCTTGTCCAGTTAAATCTCATTGAGTTCTGCGACATTTCAAGACCAGAAGTAGCAACACCTCCTGCATTGGATGCTTTTCCTGGGGCGAATAAGATTTTTGCTTCTTCGAATGCAGCAACACCTTCTGGTGTAGTTGGCATATTTGCTCCTTCTGCTACACAAATTGCACCGTTAGAAACTAATGTTTTAGCTTCTTCTCCATTCAATTCGTTTTGAGTTGCACAAGGCAAAGCAATATCTACTTTAGTTCCCCAAGGTCTTTTTCCCTCGTGGAATTCTGCTCCAAATTTATCTGCATATTCTTTGATTCTTCCTCTTCTCACATTTTTGAGATCCATGATAAATGCTAATTTCTCAGCATCAATTCCTTTTGCATCATAAATGTAACCCGAAGAGTCAGACAAAGTAACAACTTTGGCACCTAGTTCAGTTGCTTTTTCACAAGCATACTGAGCTACGTTTCCAGAACCAGAAATAGCAACAACTTTTCCATCAAAAGAATTGTTGTTTGCTTTTAACATTTCCTGTGCAAAATAAACACATCCGTAACCTGTTGCTTCTGGGCGAATTAAACTTCCTCCCCATTCTTTTCCTTTACCAGTAAGTACTCCAGTAAATTCATTTCTTAATCGCTTGTATTGACCAAACATGTAACCAATCTCTCTACCTCCAACACCGATATCTCCTGCAGGAACATCTGTATCTGGCCCAATGTGACGTGCCAATTCAGACATGAAACTTTGACAAAACTTCATTACTTCGTTGTCTGATTTTCCTTTTGGATCAAAATCAGAACCACCTTTTCCACCACCCATTGGCAATGTTGTTAAACTATTTTTGAATACTTGCTCAAAAGCCAAAAACTTAAGAATACTCAAGTTCACAGATGGATGAAAACGCAAACCTCCTTTGTAAGGCCCGATAGCGCTATTCATTTCAATCCTGTAAGCTCTGTTAATTTGAACTTCACCTTTATCATCCAACCAAGGAACTCTGAACATGATAACACGCTCAGGATTCACCATTCTTTCGAGAATTTTAGCCTTCTTATACTTAGGATTTTCTTCAATATAAGGAATTACAGTTTCTGCAACCTCCAATACAGCCTGTAAAAATTCAGGCTCTGCTGGTATAATACCTTGTACATAACTCATAAACTCATCGATTTGAGCTTGATAATTAGATGCTGACATTAGCTTTTAAATTTTGATTTATCTTACAAAAAAAGGGAAAAGAATTCATTTTTTGTTCGTTTTTTTCTTTTTTTTTAGTTGCTAGATACTTTTTTGCTAACTCGAATTATAAAGAGTATTTTTGCACTGTCTATCTTAATATAAAAACACAGATAATTTGCTCCCTTTTCTCTCAACTATAGAACTTCACAATCAGGCAATTGAAAAACCTACCTCAGTTGTGATTTTAATCCTATTGGGCGTTGCAATTGTATTATCCTATTTAAAAACTTCCAAAAATCTGTTTTTCAAAAACTTGTTGTCGACCGTCTCGTCCGACTCTTCCTATTTCGATTCACTTCTTCAAACCGGAATCACCAGCTCAAGCAGCGTTCTTATGCAAATTTGTTTTGTATTCCTTTCTGGTTTAGGTATGAGTCAACTTTTATACCCAGAATTAAGTGCACAAGGGATACTAGCAGGAATACTAGCCGTTTTATCCTTGTATACATTTCAACTTTTGGCTCTTTACATTTTTTCGGTGATTAATTTCTCTAACGACACTGATTTCTTGAGAAAAAGACTAGCCTACAACGAATTCAATTCATTGGTTCTATTTGTTGGTTTAATTTTAGTATTCTACTTGCCTTTTTCTACTTTATATTTAAATATTATACTGTTTTTATTCATTTGGTTAGTAAATATGGTCGGTAGTAGCGCATATTTACTAGGAAATATTTCGATTTTTCACATAATTTTATACCTTTGCATCCTAGAATTAATCCCTGTATTATTTTTAATCAAGTACTTATAAAAACCGAACTATGGGTGTAGCTAAAACAGACACGAAAATCAAGAGCATTTTGATTTCTCAACCGAAGCCGGAAGAGGGACAAAAGTCACCTTATTTTGATTTGGCTCAAGAGAGAAAAATCAAAGTTGATTTTAGGCACTTTATTCACGTAGAGGGGATTCCAGGACAAGAGTTTAGACAAAGTAGAATAGAATTAAAAGAACATACGGCTGTCATCTTAACCAGCAAAAGTTCGGTTGATCACTACTTCAGAATGGCAGAGGAAATGAGATTTGATGTTCCAGATGCAATGAAATATTTTTGTACGAACGAAAGCATTGCCAAGTATCTTCAGAAATACATTGTGTACCGAAAAAGAAAAATTTCTTTTGGAAAAGCAGTATTTCAGGACTTGATGCCGCTTATTTTAAAAAATAAGTCAGAAAAGTTTTTACTTCCACTTTCTGCTCAACACAATGGCAGTATTTCGGTAATTCTAAAAAACAATGAAATTAATTTTTCAGAGGCAATTATGTACAAAACTGTAATTTCTGATTTATCGGATTTAGCAGATGTGAATTACGACATGCTTGTGTTTTTTAGCCCTTCAGGAATAGAATCTTTGTACCATAACTTTCCTGATTTTAAACAAAATAAAACAAGAATTGCTGTTTGGGGACAATCCACTGCTGATGCCGTCCTGAAAAAAGACTTGAGAATTGATGTTCAGGCACCGATGCCAAAAGTTCCTTCGATGAAAAAAGCGATTGAAAACTACATGGACGGTAAAACTGAATAAAACCTTGTTTTTTATATAGTTAGAAAGTTTTTTCTTACCCCTTTTTTAATTCCAATAAGATGAAAAACACATTATGTAAAGAAGAAAGACTTTGCAGTAAGATTCTTATTGATTCTCTTTTTTTATCAAAAGATAAACTAAAATTTACTGAATACCCCTGGATGGTAATGGCCAAAGAAGTTGAGCTAGACTCTAACTATCCTGCGCAAGTAATGATAAGTGTGAGTAAGCGAAAAATAAGGCTTGCCGTAAATCGAAACAAAATAAAGCGAAAGGGGAAAGAGGCATACCGATTGAATAAAAGTATCCTCTACAATTCTCTTGAAAAGCGAAATAAAAAAATGATTTTGTGCTTCATTTATTTGGAAAAGAAACCTCTCCCTTATGCTGTTTTAGAACAGAAAATAATTGTACTTTTAAATCGTTTAACAAAAGAATAATGAAAACAATACTGTCTTATCCTTTCATCCTATTAGTTCGGGTTTACCAGTATCTTATTTCACCACTTCTGCCTACAACTTGTCGTTACACGCCTAGTTGCTCGAGTTATACTATTGAAGCTCTAAAGAAATATGGCCCTTTGAAAGGAGGCTGGCTTGGAGCGAAAAGAATATTAAGTTGTCATCCTTGGGGAGGTCATGGACATGATCCGGTTCCCTAATCAAATTATTACTATGAAAAAATATTACGCTATCATTCTTATTGTTTTATTGAGCCAAACAAATTGGTCTCAAGAAAAAACAACAACCGATGAATACTTCGAAATTTCGAAAAATCTCACCATTTTTAGCGAGGTGTACAAGAATATAAATTTAACTTTTGTAGATGAAACAAACCCGGGAGAGTTAATGAAAACCGGGATAGATGCCATGCTTAGATCCTTGGATCCTTACACCAATTACATACCAGAATCAAACATTGAGGATTACAGAATGATGCAAAGCGGCCAGTACGGTGGAATTGGATCTCTTATTCAGCAAAGGGAAGATTATATTTTGATCACAAATCCTTATCAAAATTTTCCTGCTCAAAAAGCTGGACTAAAAGCCGGTGACAAAATAATTGAAATAGACGGTAAATCCGTTAAAGGAAAATCTGCATCTGAAGTGAGTGACTTACTAAAAGGAGCCAAAGAAACTGATGTGAAATTGACAATTGAAAGAAACAACTCGAGTTCACCGCTTGAAATTAATGTAACCAGAGAGATAATTAAAATGCCTACTGTTCCATATTTTAAAATGGTATCTCCAGAATTAGGCTATATAAAACTAACTCAGTTTCTGGGAACTTCTAGTGCGGAAGTAGCTACTGCTTTCAAAACATTAAAAGATTCGAATAAACTGGAAGGGCTTATTTTAGATTTAAGAGGAAACCCAGGTGGATTATTGAATGAAGCGGTAAACATTGTAAATTTATTTGTGCCACAGGGAACATTGGTAGTTGAAACAAAAGGAAGAGATCGACAAAATAATTTGAAATATTTTGCAAGAAACAAACCTATGGATACTAAGATTCCTTTGGTAATTTTGATTGACAATGGTTCGGCTTCTGCTTCAGAAATCGTTTCGGGGACTTTGCAGGATTTGGATAGAGCTGTGGTATTGGGAAACCAATCCTTTGGTAAAGGACTGGTCCAACAAACAAAAAACATGGAGTACAATTCGATAATTAAAATTACGGTTGCGAAATATTATACTCCAAGCGGAAGATGTATTCAAAAGCTTGATTATAGCGACAGAAATGCATCAGGAAAAGGAACAAATATCTCGGATTCATTGGTTCACAATTTTACAACTAAGGGCGGAAGGCCTGTAACAGACGGAAGAGGAATTTTACCTGATATAGAAGTAAAAAACCCCTCATACTCGCCAATTTCAGGTGCGCTAATGAGAGAAAACATTGTCTTTGATTTTACTACTGAGTTTTATTACTCTCATTCCTCCATTTCAAAAGCAACAGAGTTTCAGTTAACAGAAAAACAATATGCTGAATTCACATCCTTTGCAAACACCAAGGATTTTGAATACAGAACTGGATCTGAGCAATTGCTAGAAAAACTTAAAGAAATTGCCGAAAACGAACAATACTATGAATCTTCAAAAGAGGAGTACGAAGCGTTAAAAGAAAAGCTTTCGCCAAACAAAGAAAGGGATTTGGCAAGGTTTCAGAAAGAGATTCAAGAACTTATAGAAAATGAAATTGTGGGAAGGTATTACTACCAAGATGGACAAATGGAGCTAGAATTAACAAAAGACAAATTTGTATTAGAAGCACAAAAAACATTGACAAATAAAGAAGCTTACAACAAAATTCTTGCTCCAAAAAAGTAAACTTTATGAAAAAAATTAGAACTTTTTTCTCATTTATTTCAGGATATTGGACTCATGTGTTTTGCCTGAGTTTGATTGTAATTGGCATGCCTTTTTCTAAATTTTTGATGAGTTTTGGAACTATTTCGCTTATCGTGAACTGGTTCATTGAAGGAGGTGTAAAAAAGAAATTTGCCACCTTTTTTCAAAACAGAACAGCACTTTTTCTTACTGCAGCTTACCTCGTCTTTGTTATTGGATTGTTCTACAGCGAAAACCTAGAGTACGGACTTAAGGACCTAAGAATCAAGATACCTCTGTTGGCTTTTCCTATCGTATTAAGCACCACTCATCGATTAAAAAAATCGCATTACTTTTTAATTGTTCGACTCTTTACTTTATCCGTAATCTTGAGTTCTCTTTATGGATTTTTGGTGTATCAAAACCTGCTACCTGCCAAAAAAGAAATTGTAGAATTAAGAGATATTTCTCAGTTCATTTCTCACATTCGGCTGTCACTTATGATTGTTTTGAGTTTGTTCCTAATACCAAAATTATTCAATCAATCTATCGGTTTTAAAATTTTTGGTGTTTCCTCTAGCCTTTTCTTGTTGTACTTTCTTTCCTTTATGGAATCGGCAACCGGACTAGTCTTAGGCTTTATCACTTTATTTCTTATTTCATTGTATTACCTCTTCAAAAAGAAAAATCTCTATGGTTTTTTTCTATTGGCCCCTATCCTAATTTGCGGAACTCTCGTGATTCAAAATTTATATTCTACTTACACTTCAATAAAAATTGATACACAGAATACACCATTAGTTACCAAAAGCGGAAACCCTTACAATCAGAATTATTTTTATGACTTTTTTGATAACGGAAATTATGCCAAAGATTTTGTGTGCGAAAAAGAACTAAAAGAGGAATGGGAACGAATTTCTGAACAACCGTTTTACCCTAAAGAAAATATAAATGGAGCGCAATTTATTCTTATTCGATATCTTACATCAAAAGGCTTGAAAAAG
>JAHEIE010000007.1 GCA_024639505.1 Crocinitomicaceae bacterium | reverse complement strand
CTACTAATCCGTTATTGGAAAATCTTCCCGATTCTTCTAATTTCTTTGATCTTTCGGTTGCATCCAACCTTATTACCATTATGGTTTTGGTCTTTGGGACGCAAGCTATCTTTTCATTTTTCCGAGTTTATTTGTTTGGTTATTTCACTGCCAATGCGCTCAAAGATCTTCGAGTGGCTGCATTTTCAGTTTTAATCGCTTCTCCTCTCAATTTTTTCAATAAAAATAAAGTGGGAGAACTTACAAGTAGGATTTCCAATGACATTGAGCAATTGAGAGAAACATTAAACACTGTTTTAGCTTCTTTTTTTAGACAAATAATTACTGTGGTGGTCAGTTTAATTGCCTTATTTATAATGTCTCCAAAATTATGCTTTATCATGCTGGGAGTAGTTCCAGTGGTTGCAATTGTGGCAGTTGTTTTTGGTCGGTTCGTAAAAAAAATAGCTAAAGAAACTCAAGATTCTGCTGCAGAATCCAATTCGGTCTTGGAAGAAAGTATGATGGGGATTACCAACGTGAAAGCTTTTGCTAACGAATTTTTCGAGATTTTGAGATATGGCAGAAAGGTAGAAGAAGTTCGAGACAAAACCATGCGTATTGTATTTTGGAGAGGGTTATTCATCACTTTTATCATCTTTTGCATGTTTGGATCTATTGTTTTTGTCATTTATCAAGGGAAATTGATGGTGGACTCGGGAGAAATGAGTAATGCTAATTTTATCAGTTTTATACTGTATACCATTTTTGTTGGGGGAGCAATTAGTAGTTTGCCTGAGTTGTTTACGAGTGTTCAAAAATCCATTGGATCTACCGAAAAGTTAATGACTATTTTGGATGGAGACACTGAAATGTTGTCTTTCAAAAAAATAGAGAATCCATTGGAATTGAAGGGAGAAGTAACACTTCAAAACATTCAGTTTAGTTACGAAACTCGCCCAGATATGGAAGTAATCAAAAATGTATCGCTAGATATTAAAGCGGGCGAACAAATTGCTTTAGTAGGTTCTTCTGGTTCAGGAAAGTCCACTTTGTCTGCTTTGTTGTTGCAGTTTTACAAACCTACTTCTGGTTCAATATTGTTTGATGCAAAATCAGCTCAAGACTATGATTTAAGCGAATTAAGAAACGAAATGGCAATTGTACCTCAAGAAGTTATATTGTTTGGAGGAACCATAAAAGAAAACATTGCCTATGGAAATCTAGCGGCAAGCGATGAAGAAATAATCGAAGCGGCAAAAGGAGCAAATGCTTTTGATTTTATCAACTCATTCCCAGATGGATTCGAAACTCTTGTGGGTGACAGAGGAATTCAATTGTCTGGTGGTCAAAAGCAGAGAATTGCTATTGCTAGAGCCATTCTCAAAAACCCTTCTATTCTTATTTTGGATGAAGCAACTAGTTCACTCGATTCAGAATCAGAGATGTTGGTACAAGAAGCGCTTGATAGACTGATGCAAGGAAGAACCTCCTTGGTGATTGCGCATAGATTATCAACGATAAAAAACAGTGACAAAATTTTGGTGATGGAGAAAGGAGAAATTGTAGAAAACGGAACTCATGAAGAATTAGTGAAGTTGGAAAATGGAATCTACAGGAATTTGAGTGAGATACAGTACAGGTGAGCTGGTCAATAGTTGGAGGCACGAAGCACGAAGTTTGAAGAATAACCTTTGTGAGTCTTTGTGTAGCTTTGTAAAACAGTTATAATATTTTTTTTAAGAAAAAACTATGTTGAAAGGACAAAACATATACCTTAGAACAATTGAGCCTTCAGATGCAGCTCTAATGTTAAATTGGGAGAATAACCCTGAAAATTGGGCAGTTAGCAATACACTCGTTCCGTTTTCGGAGCACTTGATTTTGCAATATGTAAACTCTGCTCAAGATATTTTTGAAACCAAACAATTGCGATTCATTATTTGTTTACAAGAAAACGATACACCAATTGGTACAATAGATTTGTTTGAATACGATCCGCTACACCGAAGGGCTGGAGTAGGAGTGTTGATTGAAGAAATAAGCGAACGAAACAAAGGATTTGCTAATGACGCAGTTCAATTAATTATTAAATATGGATTTAAGCGATTGGATTTACACCAACTTTTTTGCAATATTTTCGAAACCAACGAACACAGCATTAAGTTGTTTGAAAAAAATGGATTTGTACAAACTGGGGCAAAAAAAGATTGGGTAAGAATAGATGGAAACTGGGAAACAGAATTGTTTTATCAATTGATGAATAAAGAAAACTAAATGGAATTACTTAAAGAATTATGCGGAATTCACGCACCTTCGGGGAATGAAATTGCCTTAACAAATTATTTGTTAGACTATATAGAAAAGAATAAATCTTCATGGAAAGTACAACCTGAAATTTTTTATGGAGATGGTTTCCAAGATTGCATCATGCTTAAATTTGGAGAACCAAGAACGGCAATTTTTGCTCATATAGATTCAATTGGTTTTACTGTAAAATACAACCGAGAAATTGTCAAAATTGGTGGACCTAGAACCATTGAAGGAACAATTTTAGTTGGAAGTGATAGCAAGGGAGAAATTGAATGTGAATTGTTTGTGATTGAGGATGAAGATGGAAGAGAGCATTACGAATACGTATTTTACAGAGAGATTGACAGAGGAACAGATCTTGTCTTCAAAAGAAATTTTATTGAAAACGAAACTCACGTTCAGTCTTGTTACATGGACAATAGATTAGGAGTTTGGAATGCACTGCAAGTTGCAGAAAACCTAGAAAACGGAGTAATTTGTTTTTCTTGTTGGGAGGAGCACGGTGGAGGTTCTGTGGGATATTTAGCAAAATACATGTACGAAAACTGGGGAGTTCGCCAGGCTTTGATTTCGGACATTACTTGGATTACCGATGGAGTAACCGATGGGGAAGGAGTTGCTATTTCAATGAGAGATTCTGGAATCCCGAGAAGAAGTTACATCAACCGAATAATAGAACTTGCTAAACAAGGTGGAATAAAGTACCAACTAGAAGTTGAGAACGCAGGAGGAAGTGATGGAAACGCACTTCAGAAATCTCCTTATCCTTTTGATTGGTGTTTTATTGGAGCAGCCGAACACAACGTACATTCCCCAATCGAGAAAGTAAATAAATCAGATATATTGGAAATGGTGAAGTTGTATGAGTATTTGATGAACAAGCTTTAATCAGTATCTAATCAAAACAGTTCCTTTCCGATACACTATTTATTTTTATTCGTGTATAGGAAGAAAACAATTCATTTTAAGCCCCAATTTCTTTTTTACAAGCAGCCAATATTTTTTGAGCTCCCTCTAGATCATCACTTTCAGCATAAGTTCTCAAAACTGGTTCAGTTCCCGAAGCTCTTATCATAAGCCATTCGTCATTGTCAAAAAAGAATTTGAAACCATCTGTTTTATCAATCGAAGTTACATTGTAATCTCCAAAAGAAGTAAATCCGTCTTTTTCACATCTTTCCATAATAGCTACTTTTAGCTTTTCGGTAATGTGAAGGTCGTCTCTTTGATATTTGAAAGGGCCAACAATTTCATACACTTCCTGAATCAAATCTTCGAGAGATTTTCCCGATTTAGCCATGTATTCCCAAATTACCAATCCCATCCAAATTCCATCTCTTTCTGGGATGTGTCCTTTTATTGCTATTCCTCCTGATTCTTCCCCACCTAGCAACACATCTTCTTCTATCATGATGCTTGCAATGTATTTGAATCCTACTTTTACTACCTCAAAATCTAATCCAAACTGCTTAGCCATTTTTCCCAAACGAGGAGTAGAGGAAGCTGCTGTCAATACCTTTCCTGATAATCCTTTGTGATTGTGCAAATAGTTTACCAACAACAACATAATGTGGTGTGAGTCAATAAAGTTTCCTTTGCTGTCATACAATCCAATTCTATCGGCATCTCCGTCTGTGGCAAGTCCACAAGCTATATCGCCAGAGAGTCTGATTACTTCCGAAAATTCGTGAAGATTTTTGTGGATAGGTTCTGGTGCTTGTCCCATAAATGATGGGTTGTAATCGCAGTGCAAGAAGTAAGTATCTGGAAGCACTCTTTTTAGTACATTTTGCCCAGCTCCGTACATGGCATCGTATCCAAACTGTAATCCAGAATCTTTGATAGCTTGTAAATCGAAATTCTTTTCAATCGCCTCAACATACATAGTTTCCATGTCATTGTATTCGAGCAAAGGATTGTTTTCAAGAACAATTTCTTGAAAACTAGAATCGCATTCATCCGGAATCATATCCTGTACTTCTTGAACTTGCGCAGGAGGCAGTGGTCCCCCAAAATGTCCTTTTAATTTGTATCCATTGTAACTGGGTGGATTGTGACTTGCTGTAATCACAACACCCAAAGAAGCTTTTAGTTCTACACAAGCCAATGAAACCATTGGAGTAGAAACAAAATCCTTTGCAAGAATTACTTTTATACCGTGATTGATAAACACTTTGGTTGCAGTTTCAGCAAATAATTCTCCTGCATATCTGCAATCGTGCCCCACAACAATAGTTGGGTTTTCTGGAAAATTTGTTTTTACCCACTTTGCAGTAGCCTCGGATACACGAGCTACGTTTTCTACCGTATAGTTTTCTGCGATGATGGCCCTCCATCCGTCTGTACCAAATTTTATTTTGTGTTCTATCATAGTTTCAAATTAAGGTTGCAAAGATAATGAATCCTTTAAGAATAAGTAAATTGTAATATTATTTAACTTAAAAAGAGCTTTCTGACTAAAATTAAAATTGGAATTCCGATTGAATAATAGACTATAAAAGGAAGAATATTGGATCCGATTCCTGCCACAAGCAAAACTCCAATGAGCAACAACTGAAATCCTAAACCATACAGCGAAAGGAACGTCATGAACCAGCTTGGGAAGGATTTTTTGGATGTGGATGCATTTCTATCCAAGAAATAGATGATTTGGTCAAATGTTCCGTAACATATTTTGTAAATATTGAAAAGCAGAGTGACATGCGATTGTTTTTCTTGGGGAAAAGCTGTAGGAGTAGAGGTTTCAATAATTCTGCTAGTGGTGTCTCCTCCCGTGTTGTTTCTTAAAATTACGTAATAATAATTGTACAATGTTCCTTGTAACTGAATAGCACAGAACGCTCCAATTATCCAATACCAAGAATTGGAATGGAGTAGCCCAATGAGCATGATCAATAAAAAATTCAATATGATATCCGAAACTGAATCTAGAAATCTTCCTGTGTAGGATGGAGATTCTTTTTCTCTAGCTAATTCTCCATCTGCGGCATCTAAGATGGATTTTAAAATCAAAAACAGAGTGGCAACGATGTACCACTCTTTCAAAATAAAATAAAAGGAAATGAGTCCTGCTATAACAAACCATAATGTAACGTGAATTGCGGTTGTGTTTGTGTTTTTAAGAGATTTTGCAATGATTTTAGCCACTGGTCGACCGTAATCCGAAAGGTCAAAAAATTTGTTTTCTTCAGTAAGTTTGGACATGAATGTATTTCACGGGTTCGCTACAAAACAGCAGCAGGTGTAAAGTTAGTTTAATTTTAATTAAAAGTGAATAGGCTGAACTTTACAAAATTAGTTTGATGAAGTTATTTTTTTTGCCAACCAAGCCATAGGAAAATATGCAAAAACTAAATCAATGACTGCAAACCAAAGTGGAGAGGAGATAATAATAAGCATTAGAGTTCCACCTAAGAAGTAGAATCCCGAAATGATATACACTAAATTAATTGATTTTTTTACGCAAATAATTCCTGTTACAATCGCACCTACTAAAGTTCCTAAAGCATGAGAAAGAAAAGGCATAATAAAGTGTTTGGTTTCAAAAAGTGGCATAAACTTTATAAGACTTTCAGGGTCATTAGGATCAAAACCTTCGGGCAATGCAATTATGCTTCCACTGTATGTTACCAAAGTGGAGTTTACCATACCACCCGCTACAATTCCGATCAATACAGCCGCAATATTTCTTTGGATAGGATTCATACTATTTGATATTTAATTCTTGTTTTGTAATGCCTTTTTTCTTTTCAATTATATCAAGAATCTGTTGGAAGCCAACAACCTGATGATGAATAACTAATCGTTTGTTTTTTGCCAAAACAATAAGCTTTCCTTGATTTGGTTTGTTGACAATGGAGTCAATTTTCTCCCATTTTATTCTTAATTCTTTTTTAAAAGTGGAGATAAAACTAATTTCTTTGTCATTTATATTGACCAGATAAGAAGAGTAGAATAGTAAAATGTATAAACCTCCAATACCAAAAAGTCCAAACAATAGGATGGAATAGAAAATATCTTCATTGTTTTTTATTGGAATTAAAACAGCGAAAATCAAAGTCATCACAAGCATTACGATTCCTGAGTATAGAAAATATAAAGGTAACCGAAATGTAGAATTTCCCAATTTATCCTCTTCAATTCTTCTTCTTTGTGCTTTTTTTGACATTAACATCATTATAAAAGCACTCAAGACTCCAACTATTAAACTTCCTGTGAGATTCATTTTTTTATTGTTTTCCCTCTAATATAAGAACAAATTCTCCTTTTATAGCCGCTTTTGCTTCCAAATGTGCAATCACTTGGTCTACAGTTCCTCTAAAAGTCTCTTCGTGGAGTTTGGTTATTTCTCGAGAATAAGAGGCTTTTCGTTCTCCACCAAAAAACTCTTTGAATAGCTTGAAAGTTTTGACAACTCGGTATGGAGATTCGTAAAACACGATGGTTTTTGTTTCTTCCAAGAGAGCTTCCATTCGTTTGTTTCTCCCTTTTTTTTGAGGTAAAAATCCTTCAAAAACAAATCTATCGCAAGGCAAACCAGAATTGACAAGTGCGGGAATAAGAGCAGTAGCTCCCGGCAAAGATTCAACTTGTACTCCTTGAGCAAGACATTCGCGAACCAACAAAAATCCAGGATCCGAAATTCCTGGAGAACCTGCATCCGAAATCATGGCAAAAGATTGCCCAGTAGCCAATTGGCGCGTCATTTCTTCCACTAGTTTGTGTTCGTTGTGTTGATGAAAAGATTTGAGAGGCGTGGTAATTTCAAAATGTTTCATCAATTTTCCACTTACTCGAGTGTCTTCGCACAAAACGAGTGAAACTTCTTGTAGCGTTTTTACTGCTCTAAAAGTCATGTCGTCCAAGTTTCCTATTGGAGTGGGTACCAAAAATAATTTTCCTGCCATAATGGTTTATCGAGTTAGCACAATATAATCTTTCAGTAAAGTGGTAAGAAATTGTGTTTTGTTTTTTGGTATTTCCTCTATTTGAAGAAGTTCAGCCGATTTTTTTACCAGTTCCAAAGCTACTTTTTTATTCTCGGGATTGGGTTTTTTCTTAATTGTATCCAACGTATTTTTTATCAATAGCATATCTTCATCATTCATTCTTACTACTTGATGATAGGTAGGTTCGTAGCTTTTGTTACTTCCTATTTTCAAAATATCCTTTATGCTGTATTTTGATTCTGGATTCAATCGAATTAAAGTGGTATTTGCCGAAATATCTCCCAATCGTTGGCCTTTGTCTGAAGAAGAAATAAAAATCGCAGCCAAAGCTCCTGCACAGAGCCAAATATCAATAACTCTGTATGTCCATCGTATAAAATAATCGTTGAGTGTAGGAGTTTCCCCCGTTAATTTAATGACTCGAATTCCCAAGGCAGCCTTTCCAATCGTTTGTCCATTAAAATTGATTTCACAAAACAAATTGTAAAAAAAGAAAACAGGAAAGAATAGGAGGTAGGTAAAAATATTGGACAGCGAGGAATCATAAAAACTCACTCCTGAAATAAGAAGTAACAAAATAAAATAGTACACTGTAAGAACAAGTCCATCTAATACAAAAGCCAAAATTCGCTGAATTAGGCTTGCCATCTCGTATTGTATGGCCACATTGTTGGCTGTAAGTATTTCGGCTTTTTTCATTGTTGTGTAAAAATAAAGAAATCAATTGAAATTCCTACCGCAGAGAATTCTATATTTGCAAGTGGAAAATTTAAACCCTTTTACTCTTACAAATTCTATCCGATGCATTCACCAACAAGTGGACAACTCGGAGGTGTCTCATTTTGGCATAACAATAAGTGCTGGTTCGAGAGATGAAAACGATCAAGAGCAAGGATTGGCTCACTACATTGAGCATTGTATTTTTAAAGGTACATCCAAGCGAAAACCTTTCCATATCCTAAGCAGATTGGATGCTGTGGGAGGTGAAATAAACGCTTACACGACCAAAGAAGAAACTTGTATTTATGGTTCTTTTTTAAATATTTATTACGAAAGAGCAATTGAATTGATTGCTGATATTGTTTTTAATTCTACATTTCCAAGTCACGAAATTCAGAAAGAAAAGGATGTAATTATTGACGAAATTAATTCCTACATGGATTCTCCTTCGGAACAAATTTTTGATGATTTTGAAGATCAAATTTTTAATGGACATCCCATCGGAAGAAATATATTAGGAACAATTGACAGTGTGAATGCACTTAAAAAATCGGATATCACTTCCTTCATAAAAAGAAATTATACGCCCGACAACATTGCAATAAGTTCGGTAGGAAATATAAAAACCGCAAAACTCATTAAGTTGTGCGAAAAGTATTTTGATAGAGAGTTTTCCAAGTCTGAAGGTCAAGAAAGAAAGCCATTTATCAATTATATTCCTTCTCACAATCAGTTGGAGAGAGATACTCATCAGGTTCATACCATGATGGGGAATATGGCTTACGATATGCATAACGACAAGCGAAGAGCTCTTATTTTATTAAACAATGTGCTGGGCGGACAGGGATTAAATAATAGACTAAACCTCAACATTCGCGAAAAATTTGGACTAACTTACAGCATAGAATCCAATTATGTTCCGTATTCCGATTCTGGTGTATTTCAAGTATATTTTAGCGGAGAAAAAAAGACAAATGCACGAATTGTAAAGTTGATTTACAAAGAACTGAAGAAATTCAGAGAAACAAAATTAGGTATAAATCAATTGCATTTGGCCAAACAACAACTCAAAGGACACATAGCTTTGGCTCAAGAAAATAGAGTGGGGTTGATGCTAGCTTTGGGTAAGTCTTTGCTTTTATTTGAAAAAGTAGATACGAATCAAGAAATTTTTGACCAAATTGAATCTATCACAAGCGGAGATGTGATTGAAATAGCAAACGAAATTTTTATTGAAGACCAATTTAGTTCGCTTACTTTTATTTAGTCACTACAATTTTTTTAGAAATCACTTGTGTTTTTGTTTCCAAACGAACAATGTAAATACCACTTTTCCATTCACTGGCATCAATAAAAGAAGTTCCCGAAAATTGTTCGGAATGAATTTTCTTTCCGTTGATTCCAATCACAGAAAGAATTCCAGTAAAAGTCATATCATTGGACTGAATAGAGAAAGAGTTCACCACAGGATTTGGGTAAATAGTAAGGTTTGTTTCATTGCCAATTTCTTGTACTGATGTGTAATCATTTTGGAAAGAAATACTATTAAAAAATGGCAATGGCCAAGCGAGTGTAGAATCCAATTTTATTAAATAAATACTTGCCTGACTTGTATCAAAAAACTCACCCGTACAAGCTATTATAACTCCATTGTCATGAGTTACTTTTGCGTCATAAGCAACATCTTGTCCTCGGCCTATAAATTTTTGATAATCGGAAACAAATCCAGCTGGGTAGGTTAAGTTTTGAGTGTACCGATACAAAAATACATTTCCGGGTTCTGATGTTTCATAACTTCGGCTACCACCAAATAGCAATGAATCATTGTGGGTGATTACAAACTGATTCCAGTCGTCATTTTCTGCAACGGGTAATGTAGCTGTATAGTCATACACAATTTGATTTTCAATAAATGTACCTGTGCTGGTTACTTTCACCCCCCATCCATCCAAGTCAGGGTAAGGAATTGTGTTTGTTGCACCAGAAATTACAATTTCTCCGGTGCTTAATTCTACTATCGACTTGGCAAAATCTTCGCCAGGATTACCGTAGTTTTTCTCCCAAATTAAATTTCCTGCGGTATCAGTTTTTACAAGATAGGCTTGTTTTCCGTTTCCGAATGAAGTAGAGTAACCAGCCATAAGATATTCACCAGAAGAAGAAATAATAATATCTTCGAATTTACTTTCTTGACCTCCTCCATAATTTTTTTTCCAAATCACATTTCCAGTTGAATCTAACTTTACTAAGTAAGCTTTACTTTTTCCGTTTACACTTGTACTTCCTGCCAAAATAAAACCATTGTGAGAAGTGATTTGAAGCGAATAGCCAAAGTCCCAGTTTGTACCGCCTATTGATTTTGTGAACAAAGTATCGCCAAATTTGTCTGTTCTTACAAAGTACATATCATAACTGCCTTCGTTTTGGGTGTAACCCACAATTCCCAATCCGCTATCGCTAAGTTCTATAATATCTTCGCCACCATCTAACCCTAAACCGCCTATTCTTTTTGCCCAAAGAAAGGAACCGTTTACATCTGTTTTCATGAGATACATATCTGTGTTTGAATCGTAATTTACGGTAGAACCAATTACTGCAAAGCCATTATCAGCACATTGGGTTACGGCTCTTGCTTGGTCGTTTCTGCCAGTGCTGTAGGCAAATTCGAAAGTTTGTTGACTAAAAATAGATACAGGCATCAAACAAAAAATTGCTAAGTATAGAAATAGATTTTTCATGAAAAAGAATTAAAATAAAAATGCTCCAAAGGCAGAGACTCCGTTACCATTTCCGTTGTTAAAAAACATACCCGAAAAATTAGTCGCTTGTACTCCTGCTCTAATATTATTTGCTTGATAATAAGCTCCAATTCCCAGTCTTAAGCCAGAATAACCGCCCCATGTTAAGTCACTTCTGACAAGAAAATTATCAGATATTTGATGTTGGATTCCACCATAAAATTGCGGCAAATAATTGGAAAAGAATTTGTAACGAAATCCGTAGATAGGTTGTGTTTTTAGATCTGGATTCATGGTTCGGTCAATTTCTACAATTGTAGGAAGAAGTGTGGCAAAGCCTCTGTCTTTCATTTCAGGTAATAATTCTTCTGCATTGTTCAGAAACTCTTCCTCCGAAGTAGAAAAAACATTGTTTATTTCGACTCCCTCGAATACAATTTGATCGTTAGAATTGGAATAAGTTGCATTTCTTTTCCAGAAGGCAACTCCCAAATTGGTAATTTTGGCTCTGAACATTTTTTTATAAAAAAGAGTTTCGAAATCAAAACCTATTCCTGCACCACTGAATGCCATAAAACCTCTTCGTTGAGCATCGCTTAATCTTATTTTTCCGTCATAATCGATAGTCAAATGAGTTCCATCAATGTGAGTAAACAAATCGGCTTGGTTAAAATCAAAGCCACTGAATTGGTCGCCAATAATCAACGAAACTCCCAATGATCTGGATTCATCTGACTTGGTTAAACCAAAGGTTATTTTTTCAAAACGGTAAGAAGTGAAATTTGATTTTCCTAAGCGTGCAGTTTCATTTTCAAACCTTTTGTTACCATAAAATACCAATTCGTACAAATCTTTGGTGTACGAAGAACTCAAATTAGTGAAACTACCAAAACCTATGTAATACTTGTATTCGGGGAATTTTGGGAACAGAGTATCCGTAAGCTCCGTAAAACGAGCTCCGTAATTCAACTCTACTCCAAATCTATTTCTTTTGTTTGTCCTGTTCAATACTTTGTCTTTGAGCTCAGGAGTAATTTGTCCACCAAAAAGTAACACATTAATGAATTCGTTATTTAAGTCGGTTGACCCAAAATTTGCTTCAAAATTTGCTTCAATTTTATAGCTTGGTTTCCATTCTGGTTTGGTTTCATTTGAAACGGTATCTTCCTGAGAGTAGGAGGAAAGATTGACCAAACAAAAGGCTAAGAAAAGTAGGTTTGTTTTTATCATCTGTATTTAATCTCAGCGTTCATATCTGTTACTAGCTTTAAGTCAAGGTAGTAATCTCGGTAAATAGTTGTGTGGGGAAGTGAGTTTGTGTTGAACACAATTTGCAACATCACTTCAGAATTTTTAGTATTCAAAAAGTTCATCTTGTTTTCTGGTACAGCAATTTTTACTACTGAATTTACGGGAGTAGTTACTTTGTTTAGAGCATCTGTGTTAGCAGAATTAATTAAACCAGTAACTACCAACGAATCGTAAAATCCGCCCCACTCATCCAAAAGAAATAACTGAACTTCAGCGTCAAATGGAAATCCATTTTCGGCATAAATAGAAATCAATGCATCATAAACAGGGTTTGTTTCTTCTTGAATTCCCAAATCAATTTTCTGTTGAAACTTCAAATTGTTGGCTACCAAACGAAGAGGAAGTTTGATATGGAAATCGGCCTCAACTACTTGATCAAAATATAAGAAATCATTTCCGCTAGAAATATTTCCCAGTGGATTTAATCTAGTTTCTACTTGAGTCACCATTTCGTCTGATAAATTTTCTATTACCAAGTCGATATTCGAATTTTGGGTGGTGTAATCAACTCTTGTTTTACCGGGAAAGATAGAAGTTCCCACATCTGTTCCCCTGTTCAGGTTTATCCAATTCCCGATTGAGGTATGAGAAAGAGCTACACTATTTCCAGTTTGTGAATTTACAGATATCAGTTGATTCAGTTTTAACTGAGCTTCTGCGCCCACATAGTTTTTTACTTCGGTAAAAATCTCTAAAGAATCTATATCAATTATTCCTCCCTTTATTTGGTCAAATACTGTAAACTTATTGTTTGTAGGTCCTTCCGAAAACGAGGATTGTCCCAAATAACCTCGTGCATATTTTGGTTTTATTCCAATCAATTTGTTTTCGATAAAAACACTATCCAAATTAGATACAGTAACAGAGTTACCAGCAGGATCTACGTTTACTAGAACTTCACTTTCAAATGTATTGAATTTTGTTCCGGTACTTCCTGTAAGGTCAAATGAAACTCCATTTAAATTGAACGAACCAACAGTGATACTTGGATTTGTTCTTGTGCCAGCAGGTACCGAAATAGTTTTTCTAAAAACATTACCACTTCGGTCGTTTGTTTTGAATATGGTGTAAGTATAAAATGTTTTTTCGGGGATTTCACTCGTTATTTTATACTCAATTTTTCCAGATTCTATTTCCATGTATTCTATCTTGGCATCATTCAAGTTGAATTCATTTTCGGCAGGATCACTAATAAATTGGAACCCTGGAGCCAATGATACAGGGCTAAGAAATGGAAAACCATAATCCAGTTTTAATGCCGTATCGGGTACTTCAAAAAAGAAATCCTCATCAATTGGCGATAATCCAAAAGTGTAATCAAGTGTAATAGAATTATCTGCATTAACAGAGAGAATAGAATCGCCCACCAAATCATCTATGGTGAGTCTTGTTTTTACTACAGGGGACAAAATCTCTACATCCCAGCGAGTATCTTCATCTCGTTTGCAAGAAAACAGTATACTGAGGACAACAAAAATAAATAAGGCTTTTTTCATCATAATAAGTTGAGCAAAAATACAGAATAATCCATAATTTCAGTTGGGGATTTTATTTCAAAAAATGAGCTTTTAGTTTGTTAAGATACAACAAATAGACGGAAGAAAAGTTAGAGATTTGTGAATCAGTTTTTAACAATCGTTCTAAATCTATTTTAGTCAACACACTACCCTTAAAAACTTTATTACACCCAACGGATTGAAAGGAGGGTCAAAACCTTATATTTGTTAAAATGTCCCAATAGCAACATGACGAAAAGAAAAAATATATTTAAACCCAAAGAAGAAAAAGCCACAAAGGCCTCGACAAAGAAAACAAAAAAGGAAAAAAAGCCAATCGCCTTGTCTCAAAAAACTAAAAGAATCATAGGTTTAGCTCTTGGGTTGGTCTGTATTTACCTTGCTATCTCGTTTTTGTCGTATCTGTTTAGTTGGAAACTAGACCAAGATAAAGTAGAGGGAGCTAATTTTATAGAGTTTGTATTTACCAAACAACCTTTCGAAATATCGAATTGGTTAGGTAAATTGGGCGCAATACTATCTCATCGTTTTATTTATAATGGGTTTGGAATTGCTACATTTTTATTGCCGTTCTTCTTGTTTGTAGTTTCATTCAAAATCTTAACAGGCATCCAACTGTTTTCTATTAGAAAAACTTTCAAAGTGAGTTTGGTTGCTTTGGTTTGGGGTTCTATATTTTTTGGATTTTTCTTTTCCAATAACTTTTTGTTTGTAGGAGGTAATTTTGGTTACCAAATTAATGACTGGTTATCCGATTCTATCGGAAATATTGGTACTTTCTTTTTGTTGATATTTTCTTTCATGGCTTTTACTGGAGCTATGTTTCAAAGTTTTTTAGCCAAGACATTTGCATTGATCAAAACGGTGTTGCCTGCAAAAGAATCTGTAGCTACTGCAAAACCAAAAGCTGTGGTAGATAAATATGAAGTAGATCTGGAAGATGAGCTAGAAACACCAGAAGAGGAAGACGAACTGGATTTAGAGTTTGATGAAGATTCAATAACTCTGAAAATGGAAGAACCAGTTTCTTCTGAAGAGGAAGAGCCAATGAGAACTCATGATGATTCATCTGTAAGTTTGTCAACCGAAGTTCCCGAGGTTGTTGATACAGAACCTCAAGACGATGAATTTGAAATAGAAATAGAAACGGCAAATGAAGAAGTATTATCAGAAAAAGAAATCAATAGCAAAGTAAAAGAGTTTGGGGAGTATGATCCAGAATTGGATTTATCATCCTATAAATTACCACCTATTGAATTGTTAGAAACTCACGGGCAAACCACAGGGATAAACATAAACAAAGAAGAGCTAGAGGCAAACAAAAATAAGATTGTAGAAACTTTATCTAATTACAAGATAGATATAGATAAGATAAAAGCAACTGTGGGACCAACGGTTACACTTTACGAAGTAGTTCCAGCTCCAGGAGTTCGAATCTCCAAAATTAAGAACCTAGAAGATGACATCGCGTTGAGTTTATCGGCTTTGGGAATTAGGATTATTGCTCCAATTCCGGGGAAGGGAACAATTGGTATTGAGGTTCCAAACTCTAACCCACAAATTGTTTCTATGAAAGCTTTGATTAGTTCTGATAAATTTCAGAATTCGAAGTTTGAGCTTCCTGTTGCTCTTGGGAAAACCATTTCTAACGAAACATTAATTGCTGATTTAACCAAAATGCCTCACTTGCTTATGGCAGGTGCAACTGGGCAAGGTAAGTCAGTAGGACTAAATGCAATTCTTGTTTCAATTCTTTACAAGAAACATCCTTCTCAGGTTAAGTTTGTTTTGGTAGATCCAAAAAAGGTAGAGCTTACTTTGTTCAACAAAATTGAAAGACATTTCTTAGCAAAATTACCGGGAGAAGAAGAAGCTATTATTACAGACACAAGTAAAGTGGTAGCAACCCTGAATTCGTTGTGTATAGAAATGGATAATCGATACGATTTATTGAAAGATGCTCAGGTAAGAAACATCAAAGAATACAACGCTAAGTTTGTGCAAAGAAAATTAAATCCAGAGTTAGGACATCAGTTCTTGCCTTACATCGTTTTGGTTATTGATGAATTTGCCGATTTGATAATGACAGCAGGGAAAGAAGTGGAAACACCAATTGCACGTATTGCACAACTTGCCCGTGCCATAGGAATTCACTTAATTGTAGCTACACAAAGACCTTCGGTAAATGTAATTACAGGTGTGATTAAAGCAAACTTCCCAGGAAGAATTGCTTTCCGTGTGACAAGTAAAATTGATTCTCGTACAATTCTGGATACAGGAGGAGCAGACCAATTGATAGGAAGAGGAGATATGATATATTCTACAGGAAGTGATATCATAAGACTTCAATGTGGATTCGTAGATACTCCAGAAGTAGAACAGATTTGTGATTTCATTGGAGAACAAAGAGGATATCCTAATGCTTTGTTACTTCCAGAGTACGTGGATGAATCTGCTGCTTCTACCAAAGGAGGGTTTGACGATGAAGATAGGGACGATAAATTTGAAGAAGCTGCTCGTATTTTAGTAATTCATCAGCAAGGTTCAGCCTCATTATTACAAAGGAAACTAAAGCTAGGATACAACCGGGCAGGACGAATTATTGACCAACTGGAATCAGCCGGAGTAGTTGGCCCTTTTGAAGGAAGTAAGGCAAGAAAAGTTCTTATACCCGATGAAATTAGTTTGGAACGGTTTTTGGAAGAACTCTAAAAACTGAAATAAAAAGCGTAAAAGAGAAGAGCTAAGAACCGAAAGTTATCCTTTTGTTAGTCACTTTTTCTTCCATAAATATTATATTAATTTTACCTCACTCAAAAGAGGTTAACAAAACAAAGAATGAAAAAAATACTTTTAATTGCAGGTCTTGCTATGTTTACACTGGCAGCCACTTCACAAAAAACTTACCAAGAAAAAGATCCTAAAGCAAAGGCTATTTTGGATAACTTGAGTAAAAAACACCAATCCCTTGACAATATCGTAATTGATTTTACTGCTACTTTTTCTGGAGATAAAATCAAAAAACAAACACTAAAAGGAACAGCATTTAAAGCGGGTAAAAAATACGCTTATTACACAGCTGATTACATTGTAGTGAATAATGGTAGGTACAATTGGTTGTTTGTGAAAAGTGAAAATGAAGTGACCATAACGAGTAACGAAGATGCCGAAGAAGAAAACGGATTGATTAGCCCATCTAAATTGATGTCGATTTGGGAGAAAGGTTTCAAATACCAATTTATAGGTGAGGGAAAAGTAGGATCAAAGACTTTGCAAGAAGTAAGATTGTTTCCTGAGAACCCAAAAAAATCTAAATACCACACGATTACACTTATTATAGATAAAGTAAAGAACGAATTGAACGAAGTAACTATAAAAGGAAGGGATGGCGTAAATATGAAATACGACATTACTGGGTTTAAGTTTTCTCAAACAATTGCTTCATCTAAGTTTGTTTTTGACAAATCAAAATATCCAAACTGTTCAGAAAACGATCAAAGGTTTTAATGTAATAACCAACAGATAAAAAAACTCCAATGAATTCATTGGAGTTTTTTTTGTGTCAAATTTTTGGAAATAAAAAAGCCTCTCAGTTTACCAAGAGGCCTTTACTATCTAACAATTGTTAATCTTCATCGTCATCAGAAATAGTTCTTTCGAGCTTAATTTCTTGTAATTTTGTAATGGTTAATTCTTCGTATTCGTACCCTTCTTCATCTTTCACAACCTTTGTAGAATAAGAGATTAAAAAAGATTTTCCGATTAATTTATCCGATTTCAAAGCAAATTTCGTCAGAACCTCTTTGTCCACAAAATTGAATGTGAGGTAATCTCCATTTGCCTCTTCAAAAGAATACGTTTCAGATTCTGAATCGTACTCAGAAAAAAAGGCTTTAGCAGTTTTTGCTTGACTCATTCCTGCAATAGAAATTAAAAAAATAGATGCGATTAAAATAAGTTGTTTCATTGTTGTAAATTTTTAAATAATATCAATAGATTTTTCTTCCGATTGGTTTACTTGCATCAAGCTCGGTATATTGGCTTTTAGTAGTTCTTTACTTCCTTCTGGAACTCACTGGCAAGATTAGGTTTGTTTCAATCTGTTGGGGTGGAAAAAGCATAGTTGCTTCAATATTCCTCTCTCTTGTATTTAAAAATTTACAGTATTAAAAATACACATAAATTCAATTCGTTGTTTTTAATTTGGTTATTTTTTGGTTAAAAATTTCAAGATTTTTTTATGCTAAAATTCTCATTAACTTTGGATGCACATAAGAACAGAAACTGTAAATCTTGCCATGTCAGGAATCTATTTTAATCTTAGAGATTTTGCACTTTATTTTCCTTCCTTCAAAGGAATAACAATGAAAAAAAGAAGTAGAAATAAATGAACCTCAAAACCGAAATAAAATTACCGAGCTATCCATTTACTCTTTCACATCAAGAAGGAATAGTTTCCTTTGGCTCATGTTTTTCAGAAAATATAGGAGAAAAACTAGCTCAACACAAATTTAATTCTTTGGTCAATCCTTTTGGTATTTTATTCAATCCTATTTCTATTTCAAAAGCCATAGTAGATTGTATTCTGAATACACAATATACAGCGTCAGATTTACAACAAAACAATGACTTGCATTTCAGTTTGAATCATCACAGTAAGTATTCAGGAAGCAATCAAGCAGAGGTTCTTACTCATATCAATACTAGTATTTCTGATGGAAGCAAAGCATTAAAATCAGCCAAAACGATTATTCTTACTTTTGGAACGGCTTGGGTGTACAAGCTAAAAGAATCGAACGAAGTAGTGGCAAATTGCTATAAGCTACCTAGCTCTTTGTTCACTAAAAAGTTACTTTCTATTTCCGAAATAGTTGCTGAGGTTTCTAGTTCACTAACCAAGTTGAGGTTGATAAATCCTGAGGTAAAAATTATTACCACAATAAGTCCAGTGCGCCACTGGAAAGATGGAGTAGTGGAGAACCAACAAAGCAAAGCAACATTGCACTTGGCAATAAAAGAACTAAGAGAGCAGCACGAAAACTTAGTTTACTTTCCTTCTTACGAAATCATGTTGGATGAACTGAGAGATTATCGCTTTTACGCTGATGATATGTTGCATCCTTCTTCCTTGGCGATAGATTACATTTGGCAGAAATTTGCAGATGCTTTCTTTTCTCCCGAAACTAAAGAGTTGAACAAGCGAATTTCTCACATAGAAAAAGAAAAAAATCACAAACCATTCAATCCTCAAAGTAATGATTTCATTGCTTTCAAAAAGAAATTGGAGGAGAAAGAAAAGGAATTGTATTTGGAGTTTCCTTATTTGAAAAAGTAATAAGATTAACACTTCATCTGTCATTCACTGATGCCATTTTCCATTGTCATTCATTGCTGCCATTTCTCACTGTCATTCCTGCGTAGGCAGGAATCTGCGTTGGTTTCACGATTCTCGTTATTTTTTCACTGTCATTCCTGCCTTTCGACCTAGGCTCAAGATAAACTAAGGCAGGAATCTGTGTAGTGTTCAAGATTCTCGTTTTATAGATTCCTGCCTTCGCAGGAATGACAAAGCTGTTTGTTTTGGAGTTGTTTATGCATAGTCATTTATTGCTGCTGTTTCCACTGTCATTCCTTTGCAGAAAGGAATCTAAAGGCGAAAATCAGCCAGATAAATAAGATTCCGACAAAGTAATGACAAAGTTGTTTCTTGTCAAATTACGTAACCCTCATTCCACTCAAAAGGAGAGAAGGAAGATTATTACTTCAAATATTTCTCCAGCAAACTAGCCACAGATTCCGAAGTAGATTGTTTGTTTATTTTCTCCAAAGTAACTGAATCCAATTGATCTTTCACTTTGTATTCTACCTTTAGCAATGGTTTTTCGTCTGGTGGTTCGGGAAACAAATTTTGCTCCTTGAATAATCTTCTTGTCACCGTAGCCACTTCATGAGCACCTGGGTAGTTTTTTTGTTGTTCAAGCAGGTACGACAAAGCAATCAAACCATAAGCATCTTCGTACACCGAATCCGATTCATATCGCAAAGCATAATATTTCTTTATCAATGAATTGGCCTCTTCAAAATTCCCCGTAGCGGTAGATACAAAAGATTTATTAAAATGATCTATCGTGTACATTCCCATCGAACCCGTTTCAAAACTAATAGACATGCTTTCGTTGTAAAAACTTTCCGCTTTCTTCATGTTTCCAACCAATCGCCACATTTCTGCATTTTGGTGTGCTCGGTACATCAGCCATTTTTTGTTCCCCGTAGTCTGTGCCAATTCCTTTAAACCTTGGCTCAATTCTGCCAACCTTGCTGTGTCAAGAGTTCTTTGGGCATTTCTGCAAAGCGAGGTCAAGGCTCTTCCCACAAGTGTATCGTTATTCGTTTCTTTTCCTATTGCCAAAACTTCTTCAGCAAGCCGCACCGATTCTTCGTCCTTTCCTTCTTTAAAAAGTTGGTAAGCTTCACTCAGCATTTCTTTTGGGTTTTGCTCAGTTACTTTTTCTTCTATTTCAGTATTTGAGTTGGATTCTGGTTGTGAAGTGCAACTTATCATTAAAGCCGCAGCATAAATGAATATTAGTGAGGTAGATTTAATCATAATACTTGATTTGTGTTTGTTTTCGTAAAAAACGAAAGTAAATAAAAAATTAGATTATTAACATTTGAATTTTATCAACTAACAATGCTATTTATTTTCATTTTGTAATGAATTTTAGAAAGTGCTGGAAACAATATGATTTTGGATGTTGTAAGTGTGTGTTTTGATGTATAATTTTAAAGTATGATTTCTATTTTTAGAATAACAGTAATTTTGAAATGAGAAACTATCAACAAAAACCTCCCCAAACCCCTTGCAATTAAATAAAAATCACTACTTTTGCAATCCATAACGGAAAATCCAGTCAGCACAGGATTTATTTTAATTATTTAAAAACCCTCTCGCAATTGCTGAATAACGAGATACAAATATCACACTATGTCTGAAAATACAGAAGACAAAGCACCCGAAACAACTCCAGAAGTTGTTGAAAATCAAGTAGAAGAAACGGCAACAGAAAACACAGAAGCTAAATCAACTGAAAAGTTGGTAAAGAAAGATGTGACAACAAAAGAAGCTGTGGAAACTGAAGCAGATGATGAAGTAAAAGAAATTGTTGCTGAAAGAAAATCTGAAGAAGAAAAAATTGATTTAGAAAATTTTGATTGGGACAAGTACGCTGCTGGCGAAACTTATTCTGATGAAGAAGCTAAAGCAATTGAAGCAAAGTATGAAGGTACTTTGAAGTCTATCAAAAACAAAGAATTGGTAATCGGTAAAGTTACTGCAATTGGAGATAGAGAAGTTGTAATTAACTTGGATTACAAATCTGAAGGAGTTGTACCAATCAACGAATTTAGATACAACCCAGACTTGGCGATTGGTGACGAAGTAGAATTGATTGTTGAAAGACTTGAAAACAAGAAAGGACAATTAGAAGTTTCGCACAAAATTGCTAGAGTTCATAGAGCATGGTTGAAAGTAAACGAATGTTTAGAAACAGGAGAAATCATTACTGGTAGAGTAAAATCTAGAACAAAAGGTGGATTGATTGCTGATGTTTTTGGAATCGAAGCTTTCTTGCCAGGATCACAAATTGACGTGAAGCCAATTAGAGATTACGATGAGTTTGTAGGAAAAAACATGGAATTCAAAGTGGTTAAAATCAACCACGAATTCAAAAACGTTGTTGTTTCTCACAAAGCGCTTATCGAAGCAGAATTGGAAGAGCAGAAAAAACAAATTATGTCTGGTCTTGAAAAAGGACAGGTATTGCAAGGTATCGTGAAGAATGTTACTTCTTACGGAGTATTCGTTGACCTTGGAGGTGTAGATGGATTAATCCATATTACTGACCTTTCTTGGAAGAGAATTAAGCATCCAGAAGAGGTTGTAACTCTTGACGAGAAAATCAATGTAGTTATCCTTGACTTTAATGACGACAAGAAAAGAATTGCTCTTGGATTGAAACAATTAGAGAAACATCCTTGGGATTCATTGGATGAAGGATTGAAAGTGGGTGACAACGTGAAAGGAAAAGTGGTAGTAATGGCTGATTACGGAGCATTTGTAGAAATTGCTGACGGAGTTGAAGGTCTTATCCACGTTTCTGAAATGTCATGGTCACAGCACTTAAGATCTGCACAAGATTTCGTAAACGTAGGTGACGAAATTGAAGCACAAATCTTAACATTAGACAGAGAAGAAAGAAAAATGTCATTAGGTGTGAAACAACTTTCTCCAGATCCATGGGAAGGAATTGCAACTAAATACCCAGTAGGTTCTCAACACAAGTCAACAGTAAGAAACTTCACAAACTTTGGAGTATTTACTGAGCTTGAGCCAGGAATTGATGGATTAATTCACGTTTCTGACTTATCTTGGAACAAGAAAATCAAACACCCATCTGAATTCTGTAACGTAGGTGACGAATTAGAAGTGGTAGTAATGGAACTTGACCAAGAGAACAGAAAACTTTCTTTAGGACACAAACAACTTGAAGAGAAGCCATGGGAGCAATTCGAATCTGTATTTACAGAAGGATCGGTTCACCAAGGTACAGTAATCAAAGTAGAAGCTAAATCAGGAGCTGTAGTTTCATTGCCTTACGGTATTGAAGGTTACGCACCAGCTCGTCACTTGAAAAAGAATGACGGTGAAAAAGCTAAATTGGATGAAGTATTGGATTTCGTAGTGTTAGAGTTTGATAACTCTAATGGTAAGATTATCCTTTCTCATACAAGAACGTTTGAAGAAGTTCAAGAAAACGAAGCAAAACAAGAAAAAGCAAGTACTGCTAAGAATATGAAGAAAGTAAATACAGGTAACACTGCATCAACTCTTGGAGATATGATTGATTTGCAAAACTTAAAAGATAAATTGGAAGGGAAATAGATTTCTTACCCATTTTAATCATACTAAAAACTCTTCTCGAAAAATCGAGAAGAGTTTTTTTTTGTTACCTTTGTTTCTTAAGAAACAGATTTACAATACTCACTTTACCCACAGACGATCAATGAGTTTACAAGAGAGAGAAATACTCAATAAAACTGAAATCAACATTCTTATATCAAGATTAACTCGTCAATTAATCGAAAATCACAATCTTTTCCATAACTCAGTACTCATTGGTGTTCAGCCAAGAGGAATTTATGTGGCCAATAGGTTGCAGCAAAAACTGAAAGAATTAAGCGGAATAGAAGTGGTGACAGGATCCATTGATACTACTTTCTTTAGAGATGATTTTAGAAGAAAAGAAAAACCTTTGCTACCTAGCGTAACTAATTTGGACTTTTCTATTGAGGATAAAAAAGTGATTTTGGTAGACGATGTATTATTTTCTGGCCGAACGGTAAGAGCAGCAATGGATGCTTTATTGACTTACGGAAGACCTTCTTCTATAGAGCTACTTGTATTGGTAGATAGAAGATTTAGTAGAAACCTACCCATTGAAGCCAACTATGTCGGAAAATATATAGACACACTTTCTAATGAGAGAGTGGAAGTGATGTGGCAAGAAATTGAAGGTGAAGACAAAGTAATATTGGTAAAAAAATGAAAGGACTTAGTACAAAACATTTATTAGGAATAGAATATCTTGTAAAAGAAGATATTGAGATGATATTTCAGGTTGCAGATAATTTTAAGGATATCATTAACCGACCTATAAAGAAAGTTCCTACATTAAGAGATATTACAATAGCCAATCTGTTTTTTGAAAACTCTACAAGAACAAAATTATCCTTTGAATTGGCCGAAAAACGACTCTCTGCGGATGTAGTTAATTTTTCTGCAGCAAGTTCTAGTGTAAAAAAAGGTGAAACTTTGATTGACACTGTAAACAATATCTTGGCAATGAAAGTTGATATGGTTGTGATGAGACATCCAAGTCCAGGAGCAGCCGAGTTTTTATCCAAACACATTGATTCTGTAATTGTAAATGCAGGAGATGGAACACACGAACACCCAACTCAAGCTTTATTAGATGCATATTCAATCAGAGAAAAGTTAGGAGACGTGAAAGGAAAAAAAGTGGTGATTGTGGGAGATATTCTTCATTCCAGAGTGGCGCTTTCTAATATTCATTGCCTCCAAAAACTAGGAGCAGAGGTGAAAGTTTGTGGTCCTTTGACTTTGATGCCAAAGTACATTGAATCTTTGGGTGTGGAAGTAGAAATAAATTTACAAAAGGCACTAGAATGGTGTGATGTGGCTAACATGCTGCGAATACAACATGAACGCCAAGAAATAAAACACTTTCCTTCTATTAAAGAATATACGCTGCAATATGGTTTGACTCAGGAAATATTGAACTCCTTGAACAAAGAAATTGTGGTGATGCATCCTGGTCCAATTAATAGAGGTGTAGAGATATCAAGCGAAATAGCAGATTCTGATAATGCCATAATACTAAACCAAGTAGAAAATGGTGTTGCAATTAGAATGGCAGTAATCTACTTGCTTGCAGGAAAGATTTAAATTTGAATTGTATAATATTTGTTATATCTTAGGGTATAAATTTTATAGCCCTAATTCAAATGAGTATTACAATTGAAGAAAAAAGCAACTATAGTTTGCTGAAAATCAAAGAAGAAAAATTAAACAGTGTGAATTCTCCTGATTTAAAATCACAATTAGTCACCTTAAATAAGCAAGGTAGCAAAAACATAGTTGTGGATATGAATGATGTGAAGTTTTGCGATTCCTCTGGGTTGAGTGCTCTTCTCATCGGAAATAGACTCTGTAAAGAAATGGAAGGGAAATTTGTGATTAATTCTCTGCAAGAAATGGTTCAAAAAATGATAGAAATATCTCAATTAGACAAAGTATTGCACATAACTAACGAACTAAACCAAGCCGAAGAGATGATGAATTAATCTCAATGGTTTCAAATTAATTAAAGATGAAAAAAATACTATTCTCGCTTTTATTGTCCGCATCTTATGTGGGCTATTCCCAAACTTGTGCTGTTGATGTGACAGGGCTGGACGCATACATTTCGCCAGATACTTGGGGGATAATGCCTGATACAACGGATAATCTTCCGCCTGCACAAATTGGTGTTCAATACGATACTTTTTTATCGTTTAAATTGCCGCTTTACGCCAATGAATTGGATCCAACCTTACCTGCAATTCAACTTGCTACACTTCAGTTAATTAATGTTACAGGTTTGCCAGCAGGAATTAGTTTCACCTCATCAGCATCTACCACGGATAGTATTTTTTGCAACACAGCTGACTGCAAATGGAACGGAGGTGCTTATGGTTGTTTAAGAATAATTGGTACTCCAACTGTTTCAGGAACTTTTCCTTTGATTATTACCCTTGAAGGTAAAACTATTGGAGGTCCTCTTGCTCAAACAGGAACAGGAGACATTAACGGATACAGAATTGTTATCAATACCACAAGCTTGGATGAACAGAGCAAAACTCAATTGAAAGTAGAGCAGAATTTCCCTAATCCTTTTTCTAAAATCACTAATATCAATTATTCGGTTAAAACCAATGCTTTGGTAAATTTTACAGTGATGAATCTTTTGGGTAAAACCGTTTATTCAAAAGAATATGCTGCCAGAGAAGGACAAAACACAATAGAATACAATGCCGAAGAATTGAGTAAAGGTATCTATTTTTACTCGCTGGAAATAAACGGAAAGAAAACTACAAAAAGAATGGTAGTTACGAAATAACGATTCCAAAACTTGATACTAAGCCAGATATATTCTCACGAGTAAATCTGGCTTTTTTTATGTTGTTTGTTGTAGGATTGATAGTAAAGTCCATAGCTGTTCGCAAATCAGATTTGAATAAATTACTTCGGTCAAAAATACTGTTTCTGAGGTTACAAGAATCAAACAGAGATTCCGTTAAGTTAGTTTCAGTAAAATCTACCTCTTGTATCTCACAGTCAATAAAATACGTTTTGGATAAATTAAGAGAATAAAAAGAGCTCAAATTCAAGTTACTAGACTTGAAATTTAATTTAAGCAAAAACTGATTTGAGTTTTGAAATTGAATCCCGATGAGTTTGCAACTGTCAAAAGAAACCGATTTTAATGATGTATTTGAGAGCTTAGCGTTACTCAAGTTACAGGAAATAAATTCGCAATCAACGAATTGGAAATTATTGAAAGAAAAGTCAGTGAAATCACAATCAATAAATTGGCAATTGGTAAAAGTCGCAAGTTCGAGTTTATTCTTTTTTTCTATTGTTTCATCAAAAATTTCGATTTGCATAAATTTTGGTTTTTATGAGTGTGTAAAGTTATAAACTCAATTGACAAAACCGACATATTTTCCTAAAAGAGAAAATGGCACAAGTATTGACTTGATGAAGTAGCATAATGCAATTGATTTTGTTTAAACACTTGTATTTTAGCTTTTTAATTTTAAACTAATCTTTGAGTTGATTAGAATTAACTGTTGAAGTAAATTTTAATCTGTCAAAATGACCCACTATACTATGAATGAAACAATGGAAGACGGATTTTTACAATTTGCACAATCAAATGACGAAGGAGAATTTATTCCACTAATAACAACAGAGGACGAGGACGAAATGAACAAGGAAGAATTTCCTGATGACTTGCCTGTTTTATCATTAAAAAACAATGTACTCTTTCCAGGAGTAGTAATTCCAATTACTGTAGGTAGAGATAAGTCAATCAAGCTTATAAAAGAAGCTTATGCTGGAAACAAAATTCTAGGAGTTGTTTCTCAAAAAAATGATAAGATTGAAGACCCGGGAGCTGAAGACGTTCACAAAGTTGGAACGATTGGGCAAATATTGAAACACCTTAAAATGCCAGATGGAAGCACAACTGTTATTATTCAGGGGAAGAGAAGATTTGAAATTGAGGAATTTACGCAAGAAACGCCTTATTTACGAGCTAAGATTAACACTTTTAAGGAATCTAAACCAGATGAAAATGATCCTGAATTTTTTGCGCTTTTCTCTTCTCTAAAAGATTTAGCCTTACAAATAATAAAGGAATCTCCGAGCATCCCATCCGAAGCATCGTTTGCTATCAACAACATTGAGAGTCCTACTTTCATGATCAATTTTATTTCATCTAATTTGAATGCCGATGTTTCTGAAAAGCAAAAAATGCTAGAAGTATTGGACATGAATGAAAGAGCGAGATTATTACTTCAAAACCTAACGAACGAATTACAATTGCTCGAATTGAAAAATGATATTCAATCCAAAGTAAGAACGGATTTAGACAAACAACAAAGAGATTATTTTCTTCATCAGCAAATGCGACAAATTCAGGAAGAATTGGGAGATAATCCTGGTCAGCAAGAAGTGGAGGAGTTAAGAAAAAAGGGGAAGAAGAAGAAATGGGGGAAAAAGGTAAAAGAAACTTTCGAACAAGAGTTGGGTAAGCTTGAAAGAATGAATCCTCAGGCTGCTGAGTATTCGGTTCAATTGAATTATTTACAGTTGCTTACTGATTTGCCTTGGAAAAAGAAGTCGAAAGATGTGTTTGATTTGAAAAAGGCTCAAGAAATTTTGGATAGAGATCATTTTGGTTTAGAAAAAGTAAAAGAAAGAGTGATAGAGCACTTAGCTGTTTTAAAATTAAAAAACAACATGAAAGCTCCTATTATTTGCCTTTATGGACCTCCAGGAGTCGGAAAAACTTCATTAGGAAAATCAATTGCAGAGGCAATTGGAAGAAAATATGTTCGAATGTCCTTGGGAGGATTAAGAGATGAAGCTGAAATAAGAGGACACAGGAAAACTTACATTGGCGCTATGCCGGGAAAAGTTTTGCAAAATTTGAAAAAAGTAAAAACTTCGAACCCTGTTTTTGTTTTGGATGAAATTGATAAATTGGCTAGAGATTCCCACGGAGACCCATCTTCGGCTTTGTTAGAAGTGCTTGACCCTGAACAAAACTCTACATTCAATGACAATTACGTGGAACTTGATTACGATTTGTCCAATGTGATGTTCATTGCTACAGCGAATAGTTTGAATACTATTCAGCCAGCATTGAGAGACAGAATGGAAATCATAGAAATAAACGGATATACTATTGAAGAAAAAGTTCAGATAGCCAATAAATATCTGTTGCCAAAGCAAATGAATGAAACAGGAGTTTCTGGCGATAAAGTACGAATAGGGGAAGAGGTGTTGGAAAAAGTGGTAGAAAATTACACGAATGAAAGTGGTGTGAGAGGATTGGAGAAAAGAATCTCTAAGCTAGTTCGATTTAGAGCAAAACAAATCGCATTGGAAGAAGAGTATGAAATAGAAATTAAAGAAGATGATTTAGTTAAAATTTTGGGTCCAGCTCATCCAAAAGATAAATACCAAGGAAATGACATTCCAGGAGTTGTAACAGGATTGGCATGGACTCAAAACGGAGGAGATATTTTATTTATTGAAACGAGTTTGTCACCAGGAAAAGAAAAATTGACTTTAACAGGAAATTTGGGAGATGTAATGAAAGAATCTGCCATAATCGCAATGGAATATCTAAAGTCAAATGCTAAGAAAATAGGGATAGACTCCGAAGTATTTGAAAAAAACAGTGTGCACATTCACGTACCAGAAGGAGCAACACCAAAAGATGGGCCTTCTGCCGGAATAACAATGCTTACTGCGCTTACTTCTGTATTCATGAACAGAAAAGTAAAAGCCAATTTAGCCATGACAGGTGAGATAACTCTGAGAGGTAAAGTGTTGCCTGTTGGTGGAATAAAAGAGAAAATTTTGGCAGCAAAAAGGGCAGATATAAAAGAAATAATTTTGTGTTCGAGCAATAGAAAAGATATAGAAGATATCAATCCAAAATACTTGGAAGGATTAGAATTCCATTATGTAGATACTATGATGGAAGTACTAGATGCAGCTTTGGTGTAGAAGAGAATGATTAAAACTAAGTTAATTGCATTCGTTTTGAACTTGCAAACTTACAAATATTAGCTATATTTGTTTGATATGAATCGAATATCAACAACGTGTTTGGGATTGTTCTTTGTGATGTTTTCTTGCAAAACAACCCAAAGTTCTTCTTCCACGGAGTCAGGTGTAGAACCCTGCATTCCTAATACACAAGAAAGTTGTG
>JAHEIE010000076.1 GCA_024639505.1 Crocinitomicaceae bacterium | reverse complement strand
AACTTTCACTGCAAAATTGATGTGTTATAATTTTGAAACAAAAAAAGCATTTGTAGAAGGAAGCAGAACCAAACAAGGTGAAGGATTTGTTCATTTTGAAAAAGTTAAAGTATACGCAAACAAGGAAACACACGGCCTACATGGAAAATACACAACTTGCGAAGACGAACATCCACATTACTATTTCAATATTTCAAAAGCAGTTGTTAAACCAAATGACAAAATTGTTGCTGGCCCCCTGATGCTTTACATAGCCGATATTCCTACTCCTCTTGCTCTTCCTTTCGGTTTTTTCCCAAACCAAAAAAACAAAGGAGCTGGACTAATAATTCCTACATACGACAATTCGATACCTTGGGGAAGCGGTGTGAGAAATGGAGGTTATTATTTTCCAATAAAAGACAAAGCAGACGTGCAACTAACAGGAAGTATTTACGCTAGAGGAACCTGGGGAGTAAGAGCTGTAACACGATACAAAAGCTTGTATAAACACAATGGAAATTTTCAGTTGTCATTCCAAGAGAACATTAATGGAGACAAAGAAATCCCAACTCTAACTCGGTATTCAAAATCAAGGATTTTTTCAGTGATTTGGAATCACAACCAAGACCCGAAAGCAAGACCCAACTCTACTTTCAATGCAAATGTGAACTATAACAGCAATGCCCGAACCGACATCAATTCGGTGGGAACTGGATTTTTAAATAACTCCTATCAATCCTCTATTTCTTACAGAAAACTATTCCCAAACACCCCATTCAGCATTAACATAAATGCTTCACAAAGTGGTACTTACATTCCTTCGGATACAGCTAGAGGAAGGCAAGCGTACAACAACCTAACCTTTAATTTACCAGACATAAATTTCGCTATGAACAGAATTTATCCGTTCAAAGCACTTGAAAACGAAAAGAATGCAGGTAAAACTTGGATGAAAGAAGCTTCTAAAATTTTCTTGACTTGGAATACCCAAATGAGAAATGAGGTAAACTTTATTGACACAGCCTTGGGTGGAGATATCATAAACCAATTGTTACCCCGAGTAAAAAATGGTGTGCAACACAATATATCGGCAGGAACTTCAATAAAGGTTTTGAAGAAAAATGTTACACTGAATCCTTCGATTAGATTGACCGAAAGATGGTATTTCCAGAAACTAAATCAGGTTTACAACACAGCTCAAGACGCTGTATTGAGAGATACTTTGAGAGGAATTGACAACTGGAGCAGAGCAATGAACGGAAGTATGAGTATTTCGGCAACAACAAAAGTTTACGGGTTTTATCAATTTGCAGAAATTGCCAAAGGAAAAAGGCAAACCTTAATAAGACACGTATTTACTCCGAGTGTTTCTTTTAATTACTCTCCTAGGCTCAACACATATACAGATACGCAGTATGTCAATGTAAACAATATTATTCTTCCATACACCCCCTTACAATTAGGAGTTTATGGCGTTCCTCCAAATACTTCTTCTGGTGCTTTGGGATTAAATTTAACCAACTCATTTGAAATGAAAATCAAAACCAAAACCGACACGGGAATGGTTTACAAAAGGGTGAAACTAATAGATAACTTAACTCTCTCGACTAGTTATGATTTGATAAGAGAAGAATTCAAATTAGCCGACATTAACATCACGGGGAGAACCACACTTTTCAAAACTATTAGTTTAAATGGAAACATGAGATTCAATCCTTATGCATTGAATGATTCTTTAAGAACGATTAGAATAAACGAATACGAAGTAAATAAATCGGGAAAACTAGCTCGAATGACAGATGCAAACTTAGCTGCTAGCTTTAGTTTGTCGCCCGAAACTTTTAGAAAAAAGAAAACTGAAACTGCCGAAAACGAGAAAACAGAAGAGGCTTTTGACCCTTATGACATTCCCTGGAATGCTTCTTTTACCTACAACTTAAATGTTAGAAACTTCGTGAATGAGGCTTCCGACAAAGATACAACTACCTACATTCAGACTGCTGGAGCTAGTGGTTCGGTAACTTTTACAGAGAATTGGCGCGTTGGCTTTAACCTAAACTATGACATCACAAACAAGAAGCTATCATACACTTCTTTAGATATTTACAGAGATTTACATTGCTGGGAAATGAGACTAAGCTGGGTTCCTTTTGGTCCAAGACAGAGTTACAACTTTCAGATAAATGTGAAGTCATCCATATTGCAAGATTTACAATACAAAAAGCAATCTCAGCCCAATGAATTTCGTTAGGCAAATCTAGAACTTAGATTATTCTATTAAATTTGAAAAACCGAATTCACCATGAAACACTATCTGGTATTTTTATTTCTCGCATTCCTTTCTTCGAATAATTTCGCTCAAGATATAAAACAAACAGACACACTTTCTTTTAAAGAAAAAAAATGGAAACTATCTACACATCTTGTGAGTCAGCCTTATATTTTCAATACAGATCAGGGGTATCCTAACTTATTTACAGGGATTGGAATTACTCGAAAAATCGGAAAGTTTGGTGTGCGATTGAATTACAATTATTTCGACAATGACAAATCAGGGCCGTTTACTATCGATAGTGTAAATAGTTTTGAGGATATTACCTACACCAAAGAACATGCACTTAGATTAGGAATCGAATACCAAGCTAATTATTCAAAAATGTTTTCAGTTCTATTTTTTGCAGATTACATCTTTGCCCCCTTTAACTCCAACTACACCGTTTTTAAAGGAAACGAAGCACCGATCATTTCTGCAGAAACATATGGAATTTGCAACGGAGCGACTTTAGGTATTGGCATTAACTTTAGTTTTAACGAACATATTTCGCTGAGCGGTGAAACCCGTCTTGACTTTTTATCTTTGCAACAAAATCAAGAGATAAAAAACTACAACAATGGCACTATTGTTGAATACCAAACTTCTCAGAGCACAATGAATTTAAAACTAATTGGTACTATTAGTATCAACTACCATTTCTAACAAAATTACTCATGAACAAATTTCTTTATCTATTTCTTAGTATCACTTTTTTAATAACAAGCTGCAATATATCTGCTCAGCCAGGCATTTATGGTTCTACAAACAAAAAAGCTGAAGAGCTCTTCAAAAAAGGGTATTCAGCCTATCGAAATAGCTATGGAAGTGCCGAAAAATTGCAAGAAGCAGAAACATACGTGCTCAAGGCTATTAAAAAAGATCCTGAATTTTCAGCCGCATATTTAATGATGGGAGAAATTGAAATTGCCAAAGGAAATTTAGACAAAGCCATCAGTTACAAAGAACAAGCACTTTCAATAAACCCTGAATTCTCTAAAAACGAATATTTTTATTTAGCCAGATTGCTTATGAGAGCAGGAGAATACGAAAAATGCAAAAGGAATTCCTTGAAGTTCTTGAATTACAAAAACACTAACGAGCATTTTCAGTCGGAAGCAAGACAAATGTTGATTAATTGTGAATTTGCTGAAGAGGCAATCAAAAGTCCAGTTCCATTTGACCCTAAAAACCTAGGAAGCGAAATAAACACTGACAGAGCTGAATATTTCCCGACTTTTACGGGTGATGGAGACAAAGTGATTTTTACACGAAGAATTCTAGAGCCAACAGCTGTAAGACGAGGCGGACAACAAGAAGATTTCTATACAAGCACCCGGAAAAAAGGGATTTGGGAAGAAGCATCTCCCCTTTCTAGCTCTATCAATTCGTTTTTTAATGAAGGAGCTCCGACCATTTCTGCAGATGGTAATTTTTTGATTTTCACCTCTTGCCAGGGAGTTGATGGCGAATATGGAGACAATAGACAAGGAATGGGAAGTTGCGATTTGTTTTATGCTCAAAGAATTGGAAACAAATGGGGAAAACCAAGAAATTTAGGTTCAAAAATAAATACGCGTCATTGGGAGTCGCAGCCTTGTTTCTCTGCTGATGGAAGAACTTTGTATTTCATAAGAGCCGTTAAAACAGGAAGATCACTGGATCCCGATCAACAAGATATTTATGTATCTAAACTAGAAAATAGCGGGTATTGGACAACTCCAGAAAAATTATCGAACATCATTAACACTCCCATGAGAGAAGAATCTGTTTTTATTCATCCAGATGGACAAACTCTTTATTTCGGTTCAAATGGTCACCCTGGTATGGGCGGAATGGATTTGTATTTTTCTAGACTTCAAGAAAATGGAGAATGGGGAACTCCAGTAAATTTAGGTTATCCAATAAACACAAGTGGAAATGAAAACAGCATCATTGTTTCTCCTGATGGAGAATTGGCCTACTTTGCCTCAGATAGGAAAGGAGGATTTGGCGAATTGGATCTCTATTCGTTTGAGTTGCCAGAAATTGCAAAACCTATTTACGCTTCTTATATGAAAGGAATTGTATATGACGAAGTCACGAAGGCTAAACTGAACGCTACTTTCGAAATTATTGACATTACTAACAACGAGGTTGTACTTGTTTCAAATTCGGACCCAATCACTGGGGAGTTTTTAGTAAATATTCCCACCAACAAAAATTTAGCCATCAATGTGGCTAAAAAAGGATACTTCTTTTTTTCGAAAAACTTCGCATTCGATAACTCCAAAGAACCCCAAAATATTGATATTCCGCTAAGTAAAATTGAAGTGAGCGAAAAACCATTTGTGCTTGAAAATATATTCTTTGATGTTGCCAAATTTAATCTCAAACAAGAATCAAGAGCGGAACTTAATAAATTATTTGAACTAATGGAACAAAATGAAGCTGTTAAGATAGAAATTGGAGGACACACCGATAGCGATGGAGATTCAAAATTAAACAAAGAATTATCTGAGAAAAGAGCCAAATCTGTTGTAAACTATCTCGTGCTAAAAGGAATTGACATATCAAGACTTACTTTCACTGGATATGGTTCGGCAAATCCTAGAGCAAAAAACGATAGCCCCGAAAACAAAGCTCTAAACAGAAGAACTGAGGTGAAAATAATTGGTGCATAATTTTAAAAGTATCCAAGTCATACTCCTTAAAACTGATGTTTTACAAGTCCTAAAACTAGAGAGAATAGTTTCTTTTTCCCTCAGATTAACCTATCTTCGCAGGGTTAAAACTAACGTATGAATAACAAAAGAAAAAAGAGCGAAGCTCTAAAATATCATAGCCATCCAAAACCAGGAAAAATTGAGGTGGTGCCAACAAAAAAATATTCATCTCAAAGAGATTTATCTTTGGCATACTCCCCAGGAGTTGCCCAACCTTGCCTAGAGATTGCAGCCAATAAAGACGATGTTTACAAATACACATCCAAAGGTAATTTGGTAGCAGTAATTTCCAACGGAACTGCGGTTTTAGGATTAGGAAACATTGGACCAGAAGCATCTAAACCAGTAATGGAAGGAAAAGGTGTTTTGTTTAAAATATTTGCTGATATTGATGTATTTGACATTGAAGTAGACACCGAAAATGTAGACGAATTTGTAGAAACTGTAAAAAGAATTGCTCCAACTTTTGGAGGAATTAACTTGGAAGATATTAAAGCTCCTGAAGCATTTGAAATAGAAAGAAGATTGGTTGAGGAACTAGACATCCCAGTGATGCATGACGACCAACACGGAACTGCAATAATATCGACCGCTGCACTTAAAAATGCACTAGAAATAGCTAAAAAAGATATCGCAAAAGTAAAA
>JAHEIE010000038.1:9170-29825 GCA_024639505.1 Crocinitomicaceae bacterium | reverse complement strand
ACTTATTATGATACTTTAGGCTCATCAGCTGGATGTGATAGCTTAATTCAATATGATATCACAATTTCTGGAGCTGTTGATGATTCTGTTTACAGAGTGGGTTCAAGAATTACTTCGTTCGATACTTGGGCATCTCACCAATGGATCAGGTGTGATAGCAATAACTTACCTATTCCGGGAGCTACAAATAGATTTATTGATGTGACACAAGTTGGTGATTATGCTGTCGTTGTAACTCGAGGAAATTGTATGGATACATCTGAATGTATAAATTTTAATCCTGCAAGTTTGAATGAAAATTTATCGAATAGTTTTTCCGTTTATCCTAATCCAGCCAATGAAATAATTACAATAATGAATTCCGAGAATAAAATAATTAATGATATTACGATTTTTGATGTTTCAGGAAAATTAGTTGATAATCAGAAAGTTGTGAATTCTACTTCTTCTTCTGTTTCTATTACTACTTTAGAAAATGGGGTATATTTTATGAATATCCAAACCGTGGAGGGAGCAGCAACAATAAAGTTTGTAAAGAATTAAGTATTTATACAACCCAATTTATTAAATCTCAAGGTTACGCTAGTTACTTTGAGATTTTTTTTGAAATGAAAAATTAATAATTGGTATATTTGAAAGAGGTTAACAATAATCTAAAACCCAACTAAAATGAGCAATACAAAACTAGGCGGAACGCCAATCACAACGAAAGGAGAATTTCCAAAAGTAGGAGAACAACTACCAGCTATTAGATTGATAAAATCAGATCTATCGGAACTAACCAATGAGGACTTAAAAGGAAAGAAAGTAGTATTCAATGTGTTTCCGAGTGTTGATACGGATGTATGTGCTATGCAACTTGGGACTTTCTCAAATAAATTGAAAGACCGTGAAGATGTGGTGCTCGTCTTTGCCTCTATGGATTTGCCATTTGCACTTAAAAGGTTTTGTGGAGACAAGGGAATTGAAAATGCTGTGACAACTTCAGATTTTAGACACAAGTCGATAGCGAATAACGGAATAGAAATGGCAGATGGAGCTTTGGCAGGATTATACGCAAGAGGTGTTATGGTTACGGATGAAAATGGAACTATAACTTACAGCGAATTGTGTAATGATATTGTGGATGAGCCAAATTATGAGGCGGCTTTGAAGGGACTATAAAGTCCCATCTCTCGCCCTTCCCTAAAGGAACGGAACTTCTAATTCTACGAATAACTCTTTGATTCCGTTTTGTTCACCTTTCAGTCAAATATTTCACTCAAACTGACAATCTTTTTATGTCAGTTCGAGTTATTTTAAGGAATGAAAACGGTTTAAAATTTAATCGAGAATAAATTAACATTCAACTAACCATGAAATTCAATAAAGAATTCAAAGACACAATACTGAGTTTGCCCCAAAAAGAAAAGGACAAATTACTGCTTGCGTTGTTGAAAAAGGACAAAGTAATAGCCAAAGAATTGTACTTTAAATTGTTGGATGACGATTCTGTGGATGAGCATCAGCTCAAAATGGAGGAGGAAATAAAAAGTAAAGTAGCCTATTTTGCTACCAAACGATACACGACAAGCTATTTATTGAAACGATTGAGGAGCGTAAGCACATTGATTACTGCTCATGTAAAAATCACTAAAGACAAAATGGGTGATTCATACTTAAATCTCGTTTTGTTGACGGAAACAATGGAGATTTTTCAAACAAAATTGCAAAAAACAACTCCAGGGCAAGCCAGAAAATTATGTATCTATTTCCTAAATAAAACGTTCAAAATATTAATAGGTATAACCAAACTTCACGAAGATTACCACTTGGAATACCGAGATAATTTAGAAAAACTAGGCGAACTGTATGAAGCTAACAAGCATATTATGCGAACGGCTGTCCAAAATGGCTTTGACGTAAACTGGTTAATTTCTACAGAAATCCCAGAAAACATTGAAGAAATCTACAAAGGAATTAAAAACGAAGGTTATCTTACAATGAAAACTTATTTGAGTACTCCGGGAATAAACGAATTAGATTTAACATGAAAATTATTTCAATAGTCCTTGGTTCATTTAAAGATATTGAGCTTTTTATAGTCCTGGCTGAAATGTTAGGGAATAAAATGAAAAAGGAAGATTATGAATTGGAGTTTGTTAATTTTGTAGAAAACGGAAAATAAATGCTCTCAATACACTGTCCATTTTGTAAAAACTCGCTCCACTTTGATGGAAACCGCAGTTATGTATGTGAAAACAATCATAATTTTGATCTGGCAAAACAGGGTTACCTTAATTTATTGCCCGTAAATAAGAAAAAATCTAAATCACCTGGGGATGATGAAATGATGGTGAAAGCCAGAAGAGAATTCCTTGAGCAAGGGTTTTACGACCCACTAATGAATGAGATAAAAATGGTAATTGAAGGATTGCCTATCAGATCAAAAGAGTTGTCTGTTTTGGATTCTGGATGTGGAGAAGGTTATTATTCTGAACATGCTTTGAGTGGACTAAACGGTTTGGAATCTTCAATTGTGGGAACTGATATTTCTAAATACGCAGTGAAACATGCTGCTGGCAGGTATAAAAAAAATTTTTATTTCGTAAGTTCTATTTATGATTTGCCTATTAAAACGAATTGTATAGATTTAATTTTATCAGTATTCTCTCCTAATGATTCCAATGAATTCGGAAGGGTTTTGAAAGAGAAAGGATATTTAATTGTAGTGAGTCCAGGAGAAAATCACATGAAGCAATTAGCCGAATTAATCTATGATTCTTTTCGTCCTCATGAATACAATATTGTTGAGAAAATTGGTAAACCATTCAACGTGATTTCTAATCATAGAAAATCATTCGAGATTGAAATTACAGATTCTACCATGTTGATGAATTTATTAAAAATGACACCTTATTATTGGAATACGAGTAAGAAAGCACAAGAAAAAATAATGCAATGTGCTGAAATTTCAATTTCATGTGATTTTCAGATAACAGTTTTTCAAAATTGAATTTAAATTCTATTTTTCATCCTTTTAGGTTTCAATATAAGAATCTGTAGATTAAAATTTTAAAATTTGATTATATTTAGATTAAACTTTAAATCAAATTAAAATGAAATCACTCTACTTTATAACCTTTTTTCTTTTTCTAAGCCTTAGTTTTTTTTCTCAAAACTCATTGAATTTTGATGGGACAAATGATTTTGTTAATTGCGGGAATAGTCCATCTATTAATATAACGGGAAACGCCTTGACTCTTGAGGCATGGATTTATCCCACGTCTTGGAGGTTTAATATTTGGGAAGGAAATATAATTAGTAAAGAAAGTTCTGTTGGTACTGGATATATGTTAAGAGCTGGATCAAATGGTAAACTTAATGTAAATATAGGGAGTGGTGGGCCATGGAATGAATTAACTTCGTCAACAAATGTGTTAACACTAAATACTTGGCAGCATGTTGCAGCTTCATTTGATGGCTCTTTTTTACGACTTTATGTAAATGGAGTTTTAACAGATTCAATTGCCAAATCAGTGAATATCGTTGGCACAGTGACAAATAATTTATATTTGGGCGAATCACCCGCTTATTCTGGAAGATATTTTCCAGGTCGCATAGATGAAGTGCGAATTTGGGATGTAGTAAGAACTAAAAACGAAATAGTTTCAACTATGAATAGCGAAATGTGTAATATTCCATCTTCATTAAAAGCATATTATACTTTCAATCAAGGAATTGCTTCAGGAACAAATGTTGGAATGACAAGCTTAAACGATGCCTCTGGAAACGGAAATACAGGAACTTTGTCAGGTTTTACTCTTTCAGGTTCGACTTCAAATTGGGTAACAGGTGCCACAATTAGTCCTGGAATTAGGACTACATTATTTACCGACACAGTATGCAGCGCATACACTACTCCATCAGGCAGAATTATAACCACAACTGGAATTACATACGATACATTAACTTCTGCTGGAGGTTGTGATAGTTTATTGATGTTTGACATTTCAATTTCTTCTGTGGATGATTCGGTTTATAGAGTTGGAGGAAGAATTACATCTTATGATACTTGGGCATCGCACCAATGGGTTAGATGCGACAGTGCCTTTGCTCCAATAGCTGGCGAAACAAATAGATTTATCATAGCCAATCAAGCAGGTGATTATGCGGTGATTGTGAGCAGAGGGAATTGCAAAGATACATCTGATTGTGTATCAATTAGCCTTACTGGGATTGAAGAAAATAGCTTGAACAGTATTTCTGTTTTTCCTAATCCTGCCAATGATTTTATTCAATTTGAATCTAGTTCTAAAATTAATTCAGTGAGAGTTTTTGACCTCAATGGGAAATTAATTTTATCCCATACCATTAGTAATAATAGACTTGAAATTGGTAATTTAGTAAAAGGAGTTTATGTTATGGAAATTAATACAACCGAAACAAGTAAAAAAATGAAATTTATCAAACAATAAAATTACTATTAATGATTAAAATAAAAACAATTATTACATCCACTGCTTTGTTTTTGTGGGCAATGCAATCGTCAGCACAAAATACAGCGCTAAACTTTGATGGAACTAATGATTATGTTCAAACGACCTATTCAGGAATTTCTGGAAATGCCGCTAGATCCATTGAAGCTTGGATCAAAACAACTGGAAATTTTGTACCTGGTGCATCTGGAGGACAACAAGGTGTTATTGCTGATTATGGAACTGCTGGGAGTAACGGGACTCGTTTTACTTTTTGTGTCCTTTGGGCCAATGCTATAAGAATTGAAGTCCAAGGTAATGGATTAAGTGGAACTATTCCAGTGAATGACGGAAACTGGCATCATGTTGCTGTGGTTTATAACCCAACAGCAAGTAATAAATACAGTCTTTACGTTGATAGTGTTTTGGATGTTAGTGGGAACTTAACTGTTGCAACTAACACAGGAACAACCACAAATTTGAGAATAGGTCAAAGAATCGATAATATAAATAATTTTCCTGGGGAAATTGATGAGGTAAGATTTTACAATTATGCGAGAACGGCTTCAGAAATTGCAACCGAAAGAAATTCGGAATACTGTTCAACTCCAACAGGATTAGTCGCTTACTATAAATTTAACGAAGGAACTGCCGGAGGAACAAACACAGGAACTACAACTGCTATTGATTATGCTGGAAGTAACAACGGAACTCTTACAGGATTTAGCCTATTAGGTTCAGCATCCAATTATGTTTCTGGAAACACTCTAGCACAAGGCTCTTCACTAACATCAAGTTCTGTGAGTACGTGTGGATCTTATACTTTACCAAGTGGAACTAATGTGAGTACTTCTGGGACATACAACGATACGCTAGTTTCAGCCGCAGGTTGTGATAGTATATTGTCTTATGTAGTTACAATTTCTACAGGACATGTTGCAAACACAACTACCGTTTCACAATGTGATACTTTTGTTATGCCAAATGGGTCCTTTGTAACCTCTACAGGAGTGTATTACGATACGCTTTCTACTTCTGGTACTTGTGATACTGTTGACAGATATAATGTAACAATACTACCAGGTGTAAATAATGCTGTTACTCAATCAGGAAATAAATTAACTTCTACTGATACTTGGGCAATCCACCAATGGGTTGATTGCAACAATGGTTACACAGCTATAACTGGTGCTACACTTAAAGATTTCACACCTACTGCAACAGGAAGTTATGCTTGTATTATTACAAGAGGAACTTGTGTGGATACATCAGCTTGTACCACTGTTACAATTTCTACAATAGGAATCGAAGAAGAAACTAAAAACAAGCTTTCGTTTTATCCAAACCCAGCTAATTCTGTTCTTTTTGTTTCTCACCCAGATTATATCCAAGAAATTAATTTAGTAGATGTTTCTGGAAAATTGGTGTCAAACTATTCTAACAATGGTGGGGAATTAAATATTTCTGAGTTGCCTTCAGGAGTTTATTTCCTTCAAGTAAGAGTAAATGATATTGTTATTACTAATAAAGTGATTAAAGAATAAAACTTAATTTTTTTTCCATAAAAAAAAGTCGTTGAGAATCTTACTCAACGACTTTTTTGTTTTTATATAGTTTTAAAAATTACATTCTGAGAATAATCTTTTTATAGAAGATAGGTATCAAAATAGAGTAAAACAAGGATATGAAGAATAAACCCAAAAAGTAAAAGCTCAAATTCAAAGAAACTGAGCTTAGAATTTCGTTACTAGAAGTAGCTTTTTCGATAAACTCCTCTCTTGTCATTGCTTCAAATATTGGACTACTTGCCTGTACTTGATTCCAGTCTTTTGCCAACTCATGCTCTATTCTTGAGTTTTTTAAATTCTCCAAGAACATTGGGTTTATAAACTTAAGATACAGAAACAAAAAGCCAGTCACAATTACTGTGTATGTTCCAGCTTTTTTAAGACTGTTCTTGAAATTCACCGCAAAAGTATGGAGTTTCTTTTCTTGCTTTATTTGCAAAAACATAGAAATACCAATTACACCAAGAATAAAAAACAGATTTAAATAAATTCCGATTCTAAAATGGTGAGGAACTTTTAAAGCATTAAGAGTCAATAAAATTAAAATCCAAACTGCTGCAAAAGCTACTGGTACTGAAACTTTTTTCCCTTTCATTTTATCCATTCATTGATTGCAAAAACTCTTCATTCGTTTTTGTATTTTTCATTCTGTCTTTCATGAATTCCATAGCTTCTATAGGGTTCATATCGGCCAAGTATTTTCTCATAATCCACATTCTTTGCAATGCTTCTTTACTCATAAGTAAATCCTCTCTTCTCGTTCCAGATGCAGTAATATCAATTGCTGGATATATTCTTCTGTTAGCGATTCTTCTATCCAATTGAAGTTCCATGTTTCCTGTTCCTTTAAATTCTTCAAAGATAACTTCGTCCATTTTTGATCCAGTATCTGTAAGTGCAGTTGCAATGATAGAAAGAGATCCTCCGTTTTCAATTTTACGAGCAGCACCAAAAAATCTTTTTGGTTTGTGAAGTGCATTAGCATCTACACCTCCCGATAATACTTTACCAGATGCTGGCGACACAGTGTTGTATGCTCTTGCCAAACGAGTAATGGAATCCAATAAAATACACACATCGTGTCCACATTCTACCATTCTTTTAGCCTTTTCAAGAACAATGTTAGCCACTTTTACGTGTCTTTCTGCTGGCTCATCAAATGTAGAAGAAACTACTTCTGCATTTACATTTCTAGCCATATCTGTAACCTCTTCTGGTCTTTCATCAATCAAAAGTATAATCAAATACACTTCTGGATGATTTTCGGCAATAGCATTTGCTATATCTTTCAATAATACTGTTTTACCAGTTTTTGGTTGTGCCACAATCATTCCTCTTTGCCCTTTTCCTATTGGAGCGAACAAATCCATGATTCTTGTAGACATCGTTTCCTTAGTATGTCCTGTAATGTGAAGTTTTTCGTCCGGAAACAATGGAGTCAGATGCTCAAAAGGTATTCTGTCTCTAATGTAAGCAGGTTCCCTCCCATTTACTTTATCAATACTCAGTAATGGGAAATATTTCTCTCCTTCTCTGGGAGGACGAATGTCTCCAAAAACTGTATCTCCTGTTTTTAGTCCAAATAATTTTACTTGCGCGGTAGATACATATACATCATCAGGTGAACTCAAATAATTGTAATCTGACGATCTCAAGAATCCATATCCATCACTCATTAATTCTAAAACACCTTCAGTTTTAATGAGTCCATCAAAATTATATCCATGCACTTCTGCAGGATTCTTCTTTTGCTTATTTCTATTTGGGTTTTGCTGAGAGTTGTTGTTTTTTCTGTTCACAGGTTTTTCAGCATTTGATTTTGCGTGAGCCACAGGTGAATCACCATTTTCAGTAATTTTCTTTTTGTAATGAGGGTTGTTAGGATTGTTCAAGTCAGCCTTGGTAGGCATTGAGTTTTCTGGCTTACCAGTTCGTTTTCTTGAGTTGTTTTTTTGTCTGTTTTCTTTCGGAGCTTCTTTTTTCTCCTCAGTTTTAGCTTTGTTTTCAGTAGAAGCGCTTTTCTCTTCTTTTTTAGCTACCGGTTTTTCTTCTTTTGGTTTTTCGGTTTTTATAGCTACTGGTTTTTCAGCTTTAGACTCTTTGCTTTTTGGTGCAGTTGGCTTCAATGCTTGTTCATCTAAAATTGCATAAATCAAATCTTGTTTCTTTTGATTTAACTTTTTAATGTTAAGGTCTTTTGCAATTTCTTTTAGCTCAGGTAATAATTTACCTTCTAATTGATTAATGTCGTACATAAATTGTTTTGAATAAATTGATGTTATCAGAATTTCTAATAACTTGGCGAGATGCCAGATTAATTATATAATAAAAAGATGATTTATTGAATAATGATCGAAAGAAATGAACACTCGCTATTTCTTTCACGCAATTATACGACTATTTTTTATACTTTAGCAAAAAAAATACAATGATTCAACGAATTCAATCTATTTACCTAACCGTTGCCGCAATTGCAATGGCTCTTACTTTGGTTTTTCCTTTTGCCACGTATTCTATTGTTACAGGGAATTTTGTGTATGATTCATTTGGGTTTGTTGGCGCAAAGGATTTGTCGTTCTTTCTTCCAGTAATATTTCCAATAGTTATTTCTATACTACTAAGTTTAGTATCTATTTTTAGTTTCAAAAAAAGAAAAAGACAATTACTGTTCAATAAATTGAATTTCTTAGTTATCATGATTTCAATTGTATTTGTTTTCGTCAATTTCAATCAAATTGAATCTACCTTTTCTCTTCTTCCAGAAAACATGAATTACGGAATTGGTTTTTTCTTTCCAATTATTGCTTTTGTTGCTATCATAATGGCAAACAGATCCATTAATCAGGATGAGAAACTTATAAAATCTATGGATAGAATCCGTTAATCTATTTAATCTCAAGTTTTATGAGTTCCAAAACAAAGAGTTGGATTCTTCTTATCGTTTTAGCTATTATTTGGGGGAGCTCATTTATATTGATGAAAAAATCGATGTTTGATGAGAACCACAATCCTCTCTTGAGTGCAAATGAAGTGGCTTCGCTACGAATTTTTATATCGAGCATTGTGTTACTCTTTGTTGCTATCCGCCAATGGGAAATAGCACTAAGTAAAGATTGGATTTTCTTAATTCTTGTGGGTTTATTAGGCAATTTGATTCCCGCTTTTTTGTTTACCAATGCAGAAAAAACACTTTCTAGTTCCTCCACAGGTATCTTAAATTCATTAGTTCCCTTATTCTCGGTTTTGGTTGCTGCCTTTGTTTTTGGTCAAAAAATATCTCTCAAAGCATTCTTAGGTGTTTTACTGGGACTTTTGGGTACTATTTTGCTCATTCTTTTTAATTCATCCAGCATAAGCTCCATCCCTCTTCTACCCTCTCTTATGGTAGTTTTTGCAACGGTTTGTTATGCTTTTAGTCTGAATATTATTAAAAACAAATTAAGCCACGTTTCTTCTATCACTATTACGGCAATTTCCTTATCGTTTATGCTTCCTTTTTGCCTTATTCATTTGGTAGGTTTTACTGATGTATCTCAAAAATTAGGAAATCCTTTGTATAATCAGGCGTTTCTTTTTACCTCAATTTTAGCAGTTTTTGGAACCACCTTGGCTTTGGTTATTTTTAATCAATTAATCAAGTTAACTACCTCGGTATTTGCATCTTCGGTAACCTACTTTATTCCTGTAGTAGCGATTTTGTGGGGAGTTTATTTTGGCGAAAATATAACTTGGGCGATTAGTTTTTCGGTCTTTATTTTACTAGGTGTATTTATAGTAAAAAAAGAAGAACATAAAAGAGTCTCGAAAAAGACTACTTCTTAATTTTTTTAACCATTTTCTGAATAAAAACATTACTCGGCAAAGAAATGTACTCACCTTCTTTTGTTTTTATCACTGTAAAAAATATTCCTACATCACTTATTTCTCCTTCAATCAAAAACTCTTTGTCAAGAATCTGAATGGTATCTCCTATGTTTACCTGGTGATTGAAAAATATGATAAGAGTGGCAGTAATATTGGAAAGCAAAGACCATTGAGCCACAAATGCAATTCCCAGTACTGTGAACAAAGAAGCTATATAAGTAGCCAATTGTGAGGCTTTAATTCCCCAAATAAAAGCAATGATTACCGTCAGAAGAGTTAGCGCAATGAAAAGTATTATTTTCCTAACAATTTTTATCCTTGTTTTGTGGTAACTGTACTTTTTTCCAAATCTATCAATCACTCTTTGAACGATTTTTAAGGAAATAAGAACCAAAATTAATACAATGGCTGTCTCTATTATTTTGATTTCGTATTGCTTCATTATTCTTCTTCTAAATTTGTAATGCTATAGTTTTTGTTCGAATCCATACCTAATTCTGCTTCATGGTATTCTTTTATGTCTTCGGCCATTTCTTTCTCCATGCCATCTTCCAAGTAATTCAAATTCAAATCTTTGATCATTACATCAGAAATTTTCTTTCCTTTTGCTTTTATTAATGCAAATGTCATTATGAGGCTTGTAACCAAAATTGCATAAAGTAAAACTCCCTGATAAAACTCTGGGATATAATATTTGAACGGAATCGTGTAGAATAATAATACAGTGATTAATCCACGAGGTGCAATCCATAATTGTGGTGTGATGTCTTTGTTCCACATGATTAGTTTTAGCACAATAAACCTTACCAAGTACAAAATTCCAATAAATACAATACTCTGGATAGCTACTCGTATGTCGACCAAAGTTGCTAAAGAAATCGTAATCCCAAACATCACAAAGAAAAACGTTCTTAGAAAAAAAGCAGATTCCAGAGTCACAATATGAAACTCATGGAAAACCGGTTTTAACTTTTCCTTGTCTATCAATTTTTTCAATGGACCTCTAAAAAACACTTCCACATTATTCAGTATAATTCCAAAAAATAAGATGATAATAAGTGACGAAAGGTGATACACAGAACCTATTCCGTACATTAAGGTAAGAACAGAAATAATAAGAAACAGCTTTACATGGCTCGTTAATTTATTAAAAACCCAAACTGCGATATAGCTAAAAAGGACAGCTACCAAAATTGTAATTCCAATGTTTGAGCCTACTCCAACAATCACATCTTGTGTGGTTTCAAAATCGTTGGGTGCAGTTAAAAATTGAAAGAAAATAATCCCCAGAATATCCGAAAATGTACTTTCATAAATCATAAATTCTTTTTTCTCGGTGCTGAGTGAAGAAACACTAGGAATAATAATAGCACTACTCATAATAGAAAGCGGAACGGCATACACTAACGACTTGTAGAACGAAGCGCCCAAAAAACCTTGAATAGAAAAAGCAATAAGGATTGAGCTAAATCCTAGAGCCAAAAGAGCTACTAAAAAAGAGCGAATTATGAGTCCAATTTTATCGCGGCTCAGTTTTAAATCCAATGCAGCTTCAAGCACAATTAGAATCAAACCTACTTTTCCTATTACAATAAGTGATTGACTAATGAGTGGATTATCTACCACATCTGGAGCCATAAACTGAATAGCAACACCCAAAACCATTAACATCAAAACACTTGGTATGTTGGTTTTTTTTGAAATAAAATTGAAGACAAAGCTTATAATTATAATCAAAGAAGCTCCAATTATTAAGATATACTCTGGCTTTACAGCTGCACTTAAAAAATACATGTTAGATAGGTTTTAGTTAAAAATAAGAAAGAGTTACTCCTCTTCGTGGTTCGAAACAGATTCGTTTTCAGTCACCATTTCGGTTTGTGGTGATTTGAAAAACTTGCGGTATCCCAATAGAATTACGAATACACCAACAGAAATTGCCGCGTCTGCGACATTAAATATAAACGGAAACAATTGCTTTCCAGCGTAAAACGGAAACCAACTAGGAACCTTGATGGTGAACTGAAACATGTCTACAACTTTTCCGTGCATAAATGTTTCGTATCCGCCATCTGAAGGAAACATTTGTGCGACATCAAAATAATTACTTTCGCTAAAAATCAAACCATAAAAAGCTCCATCAATTACATTTCCTATGGCTCCTGCCAAAACACAAGAAACGGCAACCAAAAGTCCGAAAGGAGCTTTGCTAGTCAACAATTTTTTGAGATAAAGAATTATAGCCGTGATAGCTCCAATTCTTAATAACCCGAGAATAAGTTTACCGTATAGAAAATCTAGTTCTGTACCAAAAGCCATACCTGGATTTTCAACAAAATGTATTTTCATTATTCCAATATCAAAACCATCCTGACCAATAGTCATAGTGGTTTTGATGTAGATCTTTACAATTTGATCTATCAAAACAATGAGGAAGGAAATAAGTGCTACTTTCTTCAATGAATTAGGATTGTTGCTGGTTTTTTGCTTCTATACTCAAAGTGGCATGAGGAACTAACATCAATCTTCTTTTATTAATCAATTTCCCTGTAACTCTGCACACTCCGTATGTTTTGTTTTTAATTCTCATCAATGCGTTTTCAAGGCTTACAATAAATTTGTCCTGCCTAGCAGCTTTTTGAGCTGTCATTTCTCTCGAAAAAGTACTTGCTCCATCTTCCATCATGTTGAAAGATCTTCCTGTGTCATCCGTTCCGTGATTGTCTTTGTGCGACAATTCATTGTTAAGTAGCTCTAAATCTATTTTTGCTTCTTTAATTTTATCTTCAATTAGGATTCTAAACTCCTCCAATTCAGCATCACTAAACCTAGTTTTTTCTTTTTTATCTGACATAATCCCTTATTTTTTTTCAATGCTAACAAATATAGAAATATCTTCATCAAAATCTAATTTGATAGCGTTATTTTCATTTAATCTAGAAGAATATTCAATCTTATCTGTCAAAGTTTCTTCCATTACATACACTTCGTTCAATCTAATTGCATTAACAACTCCTTCGTTACCAGATAGTTCAATCTGAATTCTGTCCGTAACTTCAAAGTCGCTTTCTTTTCTTATGTTTTGAATTCGATTTACTAATTCTCTAGAATACCCTTCGTTTGTAAGTTCCTCATTTAGAGTTGTATCAAGTGCCACAGTTATAGATCCATTATTGGCAATCAACCAACCTGGAATATCGTCAGTTGTAATTTCAAAATTATCAATAGAAAGAAATAGTTTTTCTCCGTTCACCTCAATTTCAGCTCCTTTGTTTTTCTCTAGCAATGCTATTTTATCTTCTTTCATTTGAGCACAAAAACCACCTATCGCTTTCATGTGTCGCTTGTATACCGATTGACCAATGGCCTTGAAATTTGGCTTTACTTTTTTTATCAATACGCCAGTTGTATCTTTTAGTAACTCAAGACTTTTTACGTTTACTTCACTCAATATCAAGTCTTTTACGGCATAAATTTGGCTTTCAAATTTTTCATCCAAAATAGGAACCATAATACGTTGTAGCGGCTGACGAACTTTTAGTTTATTCGTTTGTCTCAAACTCAAAACCATGGATGAAACCTCTTGGGCTATTTCCATTTTTTGTTCTAAATCAATGTCTATTAATTCATTATTCTCTTTAGGGAAATGAGTTATATGTACCGATTCTAAAGTGCTTTTGTTTGATGCTTTGTTCAAATCTAAGAACAACCTATCAGCAAAGAATGGAGCTATTGGCGACATTAATATTGATAAAGTTTCTAAACAAGTATACAAAGTTTGGTAAGCCGAAATTTTGTCTTCTGCATATTCTCCCTTCCAAAATCTCCTTCTACATAATCTTACATACCAATTGCTTAACTGATCTATGGTGAAGTTTTGGATTAATCTTCCTGCCTTCGTTGGCTCATAGTTTTCGTAGGCTTCATTCACTTCTTTTATCAAAGAATTTAATTTAGAAAGAATCCATTTATCAATCTCTGGTCTGTTTTCTACTTCTTCTTCTGAGTAATTAAAATTATCAATATTGGCATACAAAGCGAAGAATGAATAAGTGTTGTAAAGCGTTCCAAAGAATTTTCTTTGAGTTTCAATAATTCCTTCAGTATCAAATTTAAGGTTGTCCCAAGGTTGTGCATTTGTAATCATGTACCAACGAGTAGCATCTGGACCAAATCTCTTAAGAGTTTCAAAAGGATCGATTCCATTCCCCAAACGTTTCGACATTTTTTGTCCATTTTTGTCCAAAACAAGACCGTTAGAGATTACATTCTTGTAAGCAATATCGTCAGAAATAAGGGTAGAAATAGCATGAAGTGTAAAAAACCAACCTCTAGTTTGGTCTACTCCCTCAGCAATAAAATCTGCTTTTCTCAATCCATTTTCAACAGCTTCTTTGTTTTCAAATGGGTAATGCCACTGAGCATAAGGCATAGATCCTGAATCAAACCATACATCAATCAAGTCAGCTTCCCTGTTCATTGGTTTTCCAGATTCAGAAACCAAAGTAATTGAATCTACATAGTGTTTGTGTAAATCAAATTGCTCGTAATTTTCTTTACTCATATCTGTAGAGTCAAATTTGTCAAATGGATTTGCATCCATTATACCAGCTTTTACTGATTTTTCGCATTCATTTTTCAATTGCTCAACCGAAGAAATACAAATTTGTTCTGTTTTATCCTCAGAAGTCCAAATCGGAATTGGAATTCCCCAATAACGAGATCGACTCAAGTTCCAATCGTTCAAGTTTTTGAGCCACTCGCCAAATCTTCCCGTTCCAGTTGATTCTGGTTTCCAATTGATAGTTGAATTTAGCTCTTGCATTCTGTCCTTAGCCGCAGTAGATTTTATAAACCAAGAATCTAATGGATAATACAATACCGGCTTGTCTGTTCTCCAGCAATGCGGATAAGAATGTTCATATTTTTCTACTTTAAAAGCTCTATTGTGCTCTTTTAATTCAATTGCAATTTCTACATCTATAGATTTTTCTGGAGCTTCTCCTTCATTGTAATATTCGTTCTTCACGTATTTACCTCCAAATTTTTCACCTAATTCAGGCAAAAATCTTCCTTGTAAATCCACCAAAGGAATCGCTTTTCCATCCTTATTCAGAACTAACATTGGAGGAACTCCTGCGTCTTTGGCTGCTTTTGCATCGTCTTGCCCAAAAGTTGGCGCAATGTGAACAATTCCAGTTCCATCCGAAGTAGTTACGAAATCGCCTAAAATAACCTTAAAAGCTTTGTTGGCGTCTTCGTGAGGCAAAGCCAAAGGCATTAATTGCTCATATTTTCTTCCTTCTAAATCACTTCCTTTAAGTTTTCCAATAAGTTCAAAAGGAATATTTTTATCTCCAGCTTTGTAATCAGCTAAACTGAGTTCAGAGTTAGACGATTTGAAATGCTTTCCCACTAAATTTTCGGCTAATACCACAGTAATTGGCTCGAAAGTATAAGGATTGAATGTATTAACTAATACGTATTCTATGTTTTTTCCAACTGCCAAGGCAGTGTTTGATGGCAATGTCCAAGGAGTTGTGGTCCAAGCCAGAAAGAACAATTCGCCTTGTGCAGTTTTACCTTCATCAACGAATTTTGTTACTTTTTCTGTACAGCAGGATTTAACTTTAAATTGAGCTACAACAGTCGTGTCTTTTACATCTCTGTAACTTCCGGGCATATTGATCTCGTGTGAGCTCAGTCCTGTTCCTGCAGCCGGAGAATAAGGTTGAATCGTGTAACCTTTGTACATTAAATCTTTTTTGTAGACCTGAGACAAAATCCACCAAACCGATTCGATGTATTTATTATCGTAAGTAACGTAAGGATCTTTCATATCCACCCAATACCCCATTTTTTCTGTCAAGTCGTTCCAAATATCTGTGTATTTCATCACAGATTCTTTACACGCCTTGTTATAATCTTCTACACTTATTTTTGTGCCAATATCTTCTTTTGTGATATTTAGTGCTTTTTCCACACCGAGTTCTACCGGCAATCCATGTGTATCCCATCCAGCTTTTCTATTCACCTGAAATCCTTGAAGAGTCTTGTATCTACAGAATATGTCTTTAATTGTTCTACCCATTACATGATGAATCCCAGGCAATCCATTGGCTGAAGGTGGTCCTTCAAAAAAGATAAATGGACTTTCTTGAGATCTTGTAGAGATTGATTTTTGAAAAATCTCCTTGGATTTCCAGTTAGCTAGTACTTCGGTTGCTACATTAGGTAGGTTAAGTGAATTGTATGTTGGGTATTTTGAGGTCATTGCGCAATTTCAAATTTGTGCAAATTTAATGATTTGAAGAGCAATTATTACAAATAAAATGGTTTATTTTGGTTTAATTTGCTGAGCTATTCAATTGTAAAAAATATTTGCTCTCAGTTCGAATATATTTTAAAATCAATTTAGAATAAACAAAAAGAAAAATTTAGAATGAAAAACACAAAATATTCAGGTAAATACAGTAAATCATTTTTTACGGATAATACAATTCGATTTACCGGTAAAATAGGAGAGAATTTCAGCAAGTACTTTCTTGTGGGTAAAAATGAAGCGGTTTTAATTTATAATTTTAAAGAGTTGGAACTTCTTTATGCAAAGGGCTTTAAAAATGTGTTAGGTATTGAAGATGAAGATGTAAATATGCTAATGCTTAATGAACAATATGATGAAACATCCTTTGAATTCACCAATGAATTTCATGATAGAGCTTTGATTCATCTTTTGAGTAATAAAAAGAACATCAAGTCATTTTCCAGTAGTGCTCTTCTTCGAAGTAAGAGTAATGATATTCCTATTTTTATGAATCTTCAGGTTATAAGTACCGATGAACATGGCAACTTAGAAAATGTCATTGCACGATTGATTCAAGATCCAACTTTGAATTTCACTAAAATCGTTCAATACAATTTGAATGGTGACTTTGATGAAGATTTCATTTACAATATCAACCACAACTTAGATTTCAAATCAACTATTTCATTCAGAGAAATTGATATCATAGATAAATTAAAGGAAGGTTTTAATCACATCGAAATAGCTAACTTTTTAGGTTATTCTGGATTCAAAGTGTCTGCTATTATTGAATTAATGTTTAAACGATTTAAAGTAAAAAGTGAGAAAGAATTGATAGAATTTGCAGAAAGAGAGCAATTGATTCCAAATCAATTTACGAATTACTTCCCTCCTTTTGTGTGATCTAAAGCTATGTTAAATTTCAGATTATAAGGCGTTTTGTTTTTTTAAATTCTTCTCAAAGAACAAAAAATAATTATAAAAAATCTAATTGTTCGATTTTATGCCTTACATTTGGACTTTAATTATTATAACACAATGAAAACAGGAAAAGTAAAATTTTTCAATGAGACTAAAGGATTTGGTTTCATTGTAGAAGATGACTCTAACGAAGAGCATTTCGTACACGTATCAGGATTAATTGATGAAATCAAAGAAGAAGATTCAGTTGAATTTGAATTAAAAGAAGGTAGAAAAGGGATGAACGCAGTAAACGTAAAAGTTGTTTAATCTCTCGCTTATATTTTTTTAGCATTAAAAAAGCCCCGAACAGTGTTCGGGGCTTTTTCTTTGCCTATTGTTATGAGCCCAAGCCGTAATAAGCTTTCATTCCATTGGGATAAACTCCCTCAATTAAAACTGCTTCTTTCTCCGAGTTTTTTAAAGCAGATTTCAATTCTTCTATACTTGAAACAGGACTTTTATCAATTTTAGTAATTATGAATCCTTTTCCAATTCCAATCTCTTTCAGTTTCCCTTCGCTAATGTCTTTTACTTTTATTCCATTTCTTAAATTCAGTTTTTTCAATTCATCCGCTGAAGCTAATTCAAAGGTTACAGCTAAATCGGTTTCCACTTCAGATTTTTTCATCAAATCGGTGTTTCCTTCATAATTTCTTAGTGTAAGCTCAAGCGACTTTTCTTTTCCTCCTCTTATCAGGGTTATGGTTACTTTATCGCCTGGTGTGTACTTTCCAATTGTTTCTTGCAATTTAGGAACAGACTTGATTTTTTCATCATTTACCTTCACAATTACATCTTCTTTTTTAATTCCTGCTTTTTCTGCAGCTCCTTTGGAAGTAACTCCATTTACATATACACCTTCGGTATTACTAATTCCCAATTCATTTGCAATATTCTGATTCATTTCTTGTATTCCCACACCAATAAATGCTCTTTGAACAACTCCATATTGAATCATATCAGTGGTTACTTTTTTCATAATATTAACCGGAACAGCAAAGGAATATCCAGAATACGAACCTGTTTGTGAAGCAATTGCCGTGTTTATCCCTACCAACTCGCCTTTAGAATTAACCAATGCACCTCCACTATTTCCTGGGTTAACAGCTGCGTCTGTCTGAATAAATGACTCTATTGGAAAGATATTTTCTCCGGAATTTCTCTGCATTATATTAATACTTCGACCTTTGGCACTTACAATTCCTGCTGTAACAGTAGAAGTCAAATTAAATGGATTTCCTACAGCCAGAACCCACTCTCCTACCTGAATTTCGTCTGAGTTTCCTATTTGAATGGGCGGTAAATTTTTCTCTTCAATTTTTATTACAGCCATATCTGTCCCAGGATCATTCCCTATAATGGTAGCCTTATACTCACGATTATCGTTTAGTATAACTCTTATTATATCAGCATTTTCGACCACATGATTGTTTGTAACAATATATCCATCATCAGATATAATTACTCCCGAGCCAGAACCACGTTGACTTCTGTTTGCGCCTCCATTTCCATAAAACAACTCAAAAAGTTGTTCTTCTTGCGACAATTTTCTGCGCTTTGTTTCGGTATTTATATGAACTACAGAATTGAGCGATTGATTGGCAGCAAACTGAAAATCTAACACGTTTCCACTGATATCTGTTGGGATACTTACCGCCTGAGCCAATATGGGTGCGGGAACTGATTGAGGTGTTTGTTGTTTTGATTCTTGATTAAAAAAAGTCAAGTATCCAGAAAGCGCTATGGATCCACCTATCGTGGCCATGGCTATTGATTTAAAAAATGTTTTCATATCTTTAATGCGTTAATTTAATTGCGTAATGAATTATTTCGTTACACTAATTTAACGGAGAAAATGAGTCATGTAAAGGGATAGCCAGTTAAAAAATGTTAAACAAAACAAAAAGACCAAAACCAATTCAATCAATTTCATCTACAGATTTGATTTTGGGATTGGGAACATTATCAATTCTTTTTGGAAGCTTATTTTTGGCATATAATACCTACAGTGAATTGCCCGATATCATTCCCACTCATTTTACCATAAACGGAACACCAGATAAATTTGGCAACAAAAGCTCTTTATGGCTTCTGCCCTTTATTTCCATAGTATTATGCGTAGGACTTTGGATACTGAGCAGATTTCCTCAATATTTTAATTATTTAACTGATATTACGGAAGAAAATGCCCAAAGACAATATTTTCTTGCCTCAAAATTAGTGAGAGTTCTTGCTTTTGTTGTGAGTCTTATTTTTCTCTTTGCGACCTACGAAACCATTCTTGCAGCTCATAACAAAAACGGAATAAATGGAAGTTGGCATTTCTTTTTTACGATTGTTAGTTTTCTAGTTGTTTTGATAATTTATCTTTTCAAATCAAGTAAAAAAGGTTAATCTGATATTTTACTTTTAACTTTCTCTTCCACCTCATTCAAAAGGTCATTCATATCTATCGAGTTAGCCTCTATAGGTTGATGCGTATAAATAGTGATGGGAGAAAATAATCCCAAAGGAAATTTCCCGTAACGAAAAACTTTCCAAGAGTTATTGATAGAAATAGGAAGGACAATAGCATCGGGATTGTATTTTAAGATCATTTTTAATCCATTTGTAGAGAATGATTTAGGTTTTCCGTTTCTACTTCTCGTTCCTTCTGGAAATATGGCAGCTCCCCAAGTATTTTTGTTTAGTTTTTTACTGAATTTACCCAATTCTACTATTGCGGCTTTTCCATCTTTTCTGTCGATAAGAGCAGCACCTCCATGCCTCAAATTGTAAGATACACTAGGAATTCCTTTTCCAAGTTCTTTTTTAGAAACGAATTTGATGTGATGCTTACGAAAAAACCAAATGATAGGCGGAATATCAAACAAACTTTGGTGATTTGAAACAATAATAACTGTCCTGTTTTCTGGAATAGCAGGCTTATTTATTCGTTTTACATGAATTCCCAATATTAAAAGTGAACGAGTAAGTAGCAGATTCATAAAATCTACAACAGACTTATGACTTTTGTATCCAAATACGTTGAATGCTACCCACTGAAGTGGATGAAAAACAACCAAAACAAGGAAAAAAGTGAGTGCAAAAAGCACCGATAAAGGGTAACTTATTATTTTCATGATAGGATATTAAATTGTCATTTCTCCTGCGAGACTTTCTGATAGTTTTTGAATAATTACTTCTTTGTTCTTGTATTTTCCCAACACATACATGAGCTTGGTAATTGCAGCTTCGGTGGTTAAATCCCCACCAGACAACACACCAATTTTCTGGAAACTTTCACTTGTTGCATATTTCCCCTGAATAACATTTCCTGCAAGACATTGTGTTACATTCATCAACACAATTCCTTTTTCTGAAGCTTGTTTTAATTCTTCAAGAAACCAATTTTGTGAACTTGCATTTCCTGAACCAAATGTTTCTAAAACCACTCCTTTTAAGTCTGGAATATTAAAAACAGCACTCACAACCACCTTTGTAATTCCTGGGAATAATT
>JAHEIE010000038.1:0-9160 GCA_024639505.1 Crocinitomicaceae bacterium | reverse complement strand
CCAACTGACTAAAAATTTCCAATTCTTGAGAATTTCGATAATAAATTGCGTTCGTATTGTATTTTATATTTACTCCAGCCTCTGCCAATAAAGGATAATTGAAAGATGAGAACGCCTCAAAATCTTCTGAATTAATTTTCGAAGTTCTGTTTCCTCTGTATAAATTGTATTCAAAATAAATACAAACCTCTGGTACAAGTGGCTTGTTGTTTTGTCTTGCAGCGGCAATTTCAACAGAGGTAATTAGGTTTTCCTTCCCGTCTGTGCGAATTGTACCTATTGGCAACTGAGAACCCGTAAGAATTACTGGTTTAGTTAAACCTTTGAGCATAAAACTAAGAGCAGATGCGGTGTAAGACATTGTATCTGAACCATGTAAAATAACAAAGCCATCGTATTGAATGTAATTTTCTTCAATAATGGAAACCATCTTTACCCAATCATTAACTCCCATATCAGAGGAATCAATTGGAGTGGAAAATGAATAACTTTCGATTATTACATCTATTTTTTTTAATTCAGGAACTTGATTTTCAATGCTTTTGAAATCAAAAGGTCTCAATGACTTTGATTCAAAATCTTCGATCATTCCGATAGTTCCTCCGGTGTAAATAATCAAAATCTTTGGCTTATCCATATTTCTAATAAGTTTGAGTAAAAAAGTCGGTGTCGTCACTTACAGGTAAATTCATCAAGTATTCAATCCCTTGCTCTAGTTCCCAATCTTCATAAACGATTTTATACAGTGCATCGGCAATGGGAGAGTTAAACCCATATCCAGAAAGAAGCTTCACTACTTTAATGGTTTTTATTCCTTCTGCCACTTCATTCAGGTCAGACAATATTTCTGATAGTTTTTCGCCTTTGGCCAACCTATAACCCACTCGGAAATTCCTACTTAGTTTGCTGTTACAAGTTGCCATTAAATCGCCAATTCCGGCTAATCCCATAAATGCTTTTTCACTAGAGCCAAATGCTTTTCCAAAGAATACCATTTCGGCCATTCCTCGAGTAATCAATAATGCTTTTGAATTATCTCCATAGCCCATTCCTTCCAACATTCCTGCTGCAACTGCAATGTAGTTTTTTAATACACTAGCAATTTCAACGCCCAATACTTCGTTAGAACCGTACACTCTAAAAACATGGCTGTTTAGTGCTTTTTTTCCAGCTAAAATCACTTCATTGTATCTGCTGGCTACAACCGTTCCTCCAATTTGGTTAGCAGAAAGTTCCTTGGCTAAATTAGGTCCTGAAATACAACCAACTCTCACCACGGAAGTTTCTTTAAGGATTAATTCTGTCATAGTTAAAACTTGTGTTTTATCCAGTCTGTCTACCTTGTCAATATCCACATCTATATGAAGTCCTTTTGTACCATGAATTAATATGTGTTCGGGAGTTAAGAATGGACTTAACTGAACCAGCATATCCTTAAAATTGGATGAAGGTACAATAGGAAATATCAACTTACATTGATCCGTAAGTTCTTTAAAATCGTTCACAGCAGTGATTCGTTCATGGATACTTTGCCCTTTGTGAATTTCTCTAGAGTTTATTTTCTCAACAATTTCTTTTCTTCTGGCATAAATGAGCACCCTATTGTTTATAGCCAACAAATTTGCCAAAGCTAATCCAAAATTCCCGGTTCCTATTACAGCTACTTTCCTCATAAATTTAACTCTGTTCTTCTAGTTCGTAGCTACTTAGCTTGTTGTGGTAATAATAAAGTAACTTCATACTTTGTGTAGAAATTTCATCTTTTTTATTCAATCTCAACACATATTTGGGATGAGAAGAACCTACCTTTTCTATTCCAATTCTCATCAATTCGTTTCCTTCAAAATCTAAATCGGAAGAAAGAATAATTTTCTTGTCTTCGGCTAATTTCTTCAATTTTGTTCTTACTGCTTCTAGTTTTGGTAAAAACTCGCTCACTTTGATTATAGTTTCATCTTTTGGTAAACTCAAAATATCAAATACAGAGAATTGACTGAATCTATTTCTAATAATTTGAAAAGCAACATAAGCCACCAAATTACTACTAAGTATCACTGAGTTTTCCTTGAATTCCTGAAGTATTTTGTCACCCAAAATCTGAGTGTATTGACTGTCTCGCTGAACATCTCTTACCAACTTTCCATTCAGCTTGAAATAATCTGCCACCTCTATAACTTGCCCTTTGTTACTAAAACTATTTCCATTTTCGTCTACTTTGTTTCCAAATACATCAATTGCAGGCGCAAACGAGACTGTCATTCCAGGATTGGAAGTAATTACTTTATAAGCTCTTTTTATCAAACCAAAGGAAGTCGTGTTTTCGTCTTCCATGTAATTCTCTTTTCCTTTGTTTTTGAGGTAGTTGTCAATCAGTTTCTTTGCCTCTAGCACATAGTGATAATTCAATGTAACCGGAATTATAAAAATTTTCTTACCGTTTCCGTTGTCAAGGTTTATGCGTTGAGCATCTATTACAGTCCCTAGCAATCCCAATTTCAGTTTTTTCTCCAATTTCCCTGACTGGGAACGAGAACCACCGGGGTAAAAAAGACTGTTTACATCTTCGGTTAACGCAATGGTAGAGTATGATTTTAGTGTTTCTAAATACAACCTATGTTTTCTTCTTCTATCCACTTTATAAGCACCAAGATTGTGCATAAATTTAGATAAGGATTTAATTGTAAACAGATTGACTCCTGCACCATAAGTAAAAGCCGATAATCCTAGATTATTTAAACTTAATCCAATTGTAGGAGAATCCAAATTACTGTAATGAGTAGGAACAACCACCACAGTTCCTATTTCTTGTAGCTTTCGAATGTGATCTATATCACCCACTATTTTCATTCTGTCGTAGAGTTTATCTACAGAACTGAATAATTTATAAACGATTTGTGGAAATGAATTGATTAGCCTCGAATAAACATAAGGAAGCGCTTTTTGCGCAAATTTGAAGGATGATATTTTGAAATTTGCAACCATTTCATTGAGGTAAAATTCTATAATATCATCCAGAATTTTCTCGTCAATCTCTTTTGTTCCCTCTTTATTCTCTATCGCTTTCGAGTTCCTGATTTTTTGTTTTATCTCGCTCCAAAATATTTTCTCCTTGGGATTGTCAGATTTCCATGGAGTTTTTGAAAGTCTCATTTTTTCTTCGTACAAAATATTTTTTATTTCATACCGCAAAGTTGACTCATCCTTGTTAATCCAACTTGAATTTAGAAGAACCTGAGATTTTACTTTTTCAAGAAATTGTTCTTTCTTATTGTAAGCTTTGTAAATAGGCCATTCATCCATCTTGGGCTGGACGGATGGCAAAGGTTTTTTTATGGTTTTTCTGTTTCCCATCTATTAAAAATCCTCCTTTTCGTAGTTTTCAAGTTCCTTTTCGTAGAACTTATTGGCTTCTTCAATCAAATGAGCAATGATATTTACCATTTCATCCTCCTCTTCATCTTTTGATAAATCATCGAACCATTCTATTTCGTCATTAACCAAATTGATCAAAAAACGAGGGTACTCCGTATGTAATACAAACATTTCATCTGGCAATTCAGTGGTGTCGGCTAATAAAAATCTAGGTAATTCCATCTTTTGTATGTTGTTATAATTCTTGTCGATTTTGTATTCGTAACAAACCGATAAGTCATGTTTATTTCAAACGACTAATTTAGTTAAATTACAAAGGAATTCGATTAAAATGTCTGCGATAATTCAAGTTTTTTTTAACTTGCAGTAGTTAAAAATAATTGATCAATGAATTTTCCAGATAGATATGCCGCCATAGATATTGGCTCCAATGGGATGAGACTTCTTATTGCTAAAGTTGTTGAAATTAATGGAGTTACCTCTGTTCAAAAACTCTCGTTGGTCAGGGTTCCTATTCGGCTTGGTGAAGATGTTTTTAATGAAGGAATAATTTCTGAACAGAAAAAAAATCAGTTTGTAAAAACCATCAAAGCATACAAATTATTGATGGAAATATACCAGGTGAAGGATTTTAGAGCAGTTGCAACAAGTGCTATGCGAGAAGCACGAAATGGAAATGAAATTGCAAATTTGATAAAAAAAGAAACCGACATAGACATTAGCTTGATTGATGGTAAAATGGAGGCGGATTTGATTTTTTCTACTATCTATACTCAAAATATAAGTAAAAACGACTCATATCTATTCATTGATGTGGGAGGTGGAAGTACTGAAATTACCATTTTCAACAAAGGAAAAAGAGTTGAGTCTAAATCATTTAAAATAGGAACCGTACGTTTACTTCAGGACAAAGTAGAAGAGCAAAATTGGCAGGAATTAGACACGTGGCTAAACAATGTTGTGAATAGCGATAAAGATTTTAAGGCAATAGGAACTGGAGGAAACATCAACAGGTATTTTAAGCTTTCGAGAAATGAATATTTACAACCAGTAAAGTTTGATGTGCTACAAAATCTTTATTCTGATTTGAGCTCATTGACCAAGGAGGAAAGAGCCGAAAAGTATAGATTGAGATATGATCGGGCGGACGTAATTGTTCCTGCAGGGAAAATATACCTCACAATTTTAGAAAAATGCGGAATTGACGAAATCATTGTACCAAAAATAGGACTGAGTGATGGAATCGTCTATTACCTCTACAAAAGAGATAATTCATAATCTTTGATGAAACTAACTAATACCTGTTGTATTCAGATTCCCAACAGAAATTACAGTTTTGTACTTTCCGTCTCCTAAAAATCCTTTGTACTGCAAATGCAAGTTGTAGATGGTAAGGTTTGTGTTTTTTGCCATTATATCACCAATTTTTTGGATGTCACAGCTTATCATTTTTTCAAAATCAAACCCTTTGGAATCTACATAAATGTGATTGTCACCATCTATCCTTGTGTAGTCGGCAAATGTAGGCAAATCTTGAAGCTGAGATATGGAAACATATTGTAAGTTTTCAATTCCATTTATTTGATACAAAAACCATCTATGTGTGTTTTCATCTAACAAAAAGCGGTTGAGCGAATCCTTTATGAGTACACGCGCATTATTGATGATAGCTGGGCCAAAATAATTTTCATCTAATTTATATATTTTATCGTGAGTCATGGCATATCTCAAACTCAATGGTCCGACTATTTTTCTTAATTTAGGAAAAAACCTAAAAGAGTTGTAATAACGCACAATCATTTGGAAATTAATAACAAACGCTGTGGCATGAATGGGTGTGTCAAAAATTTGAAAACCTCCATCGCCCGAATTGATAAAGAGTTTATTGAACGTTTCGGAGGATTTGTAATGCTGAAATATATAAGAGGAGCTGGACAAACACAGGTCGCACGATTTGTTGTAAATAAGCTTAAATAATACAGGGATTAAAGACTGTTCTAACGGTTTGTATTGGCTGTAATGATAAATATCAATTCCCAATACAGTTTTTTCTGCAAATTTATCTGTTTCAATTTCTTCCTTTAATTTATTAAGCAAATCGGATTCGTCCACATCCTCGTGACAAAATTTACTGAATTCATTTATATCCTGTTTTGATATTAGGTTTACTAGTTCCTCAATCTCATAGTTTTTAAATTTCTTCATGTCCCAAATTTCAATTAACAATTCTGAATATAGGTATTATTTCACAATTTTCGATTCGATCGTTAAAAATATTATGCTACATTATTTGATTGTATCGACTTTAGAACAAAAAAAAGACCTTGTTCAAAACAAGGTCTTTCATGAAATTTGTAATCTAAAAGATTAGTATCTGTAGTGCTCAGGCTTAAATGGACCTTCCACAGTTACACCGATATAATCAGCTTGGTCTTTTGTTAATTCAGTAAGCTCCACTCCTATTTTTGCAAGGTGTAATTTAGCTACTTTTTCATCTAAGTGCTTAGGAAGCATGTATACTTCGTTTTTGTCGTACTTGTCAATGTTAGTCCACAGTTCAATTTGCGCCAAAGTTTGGTTAGCAAACGAGTTACTCATTACGAATGATGGGTGACCAGTAGCACAACCTAGGTTTACTAATCTTCCTTCTGCAAGCAAGATGATGTCTTTCCCGTTCATGTCATAAATATCTACTTGAGGCTTCACTTCTGTTTTTTTGAAGTTTTTATTCAAGTAAGGTACATCAATTTCATTATCGAAGTGACCGATGTTACAAACGATAGTTTTGTCTTTCATTGCTTCAAAATGTTCTGCTCGCACGATGTCCTTGTTACCAGTAGTTGTTACTACAATATCAGCTTCAGGAACTGCAGTTTCCATTGTTTTTACAGCAAATCCATCCATTGCAGCTTGCAAGGCACAAATTGGGTCAATTTCAGTTACGATAACTCTTGCTCCTGCACCTCTCAATGAAGCAGCAGAACCTTTTCCTACATCTCCGTATCCTGCAACTACAGCAACTTTTCCAGCCATCATTGTATCAGTAGCTCTTCTAATTGAATCAACCAATGATTCTTTACAACCGTATTTGTTGTCAAATTTAGATTTTGTAACAGAATCATTTACGTTAATTGCTGGCATTACCAATGTTCCGTTTTTCATTCTTTCGTACAATCTGTGAACTCCTGTAGTAGTTTCTTCAGACAAACCGTTGATTCCTGCAGTCAATTCTGGGTATTTATCAAACACCATGTTCGTTAAATCTCCACCATCATCCAAAATCATGTTCAATGGCTTACCGCCTTCAAATCCTTTGATCGTTTGTTCGATACACCAATCAAATTCTTCTTCGTTCATTCCTTTCCAAGCGTAAACTGGAACTCCAGTAGCTGCGATTGCAGCAGCCGCTTGATCTTGAGTAGAAAAAATATTACAAGAAGACCATGTTACTTCAGCTCCTAGTGCTGTTAATGTTTCTATTAACACTGCAGTTTGGATAGTCATGTGAAGACATCCAGCAATTCTTGCTCCTTTCAAAGGTTGAGACGCTCCAAATTCTTCTCTGATAGACATTAAACCTGGCATTTCTGCTTCAGCTAATCTTATTTCTTTTCTTCCCCAATCAGCTAAAGAAATATCTTTAACTTTGTAAGGCAAACTTTTGTTCGTTACTTCACTCATAATTATTTTATAAAATTTTGTACAAAGATACTAATCTCTTTACAAATTATCAACTTTATCACTATGCCAATATCTAATCTAGATTTTCATTCATCTGTTTACCTATGGGAGATTACAGAAACTCTTGAAGAACTCCTCGACATCCCTGTTCTTACTGAGGAAGAACGAATTATTGTAGTTTCTTTCAGAAAAGAAAACAGAAAAAAAGAAATCCTTGCTTCTCGCGCTCTATTGCAACATATATTGCCTGGAGCACATATTCATTATGTAAACAAAAACCCTCAGTTTACGGATATGGATAAAGAAATATCGATTACCCATTCCGGCAATAAAGTAATGATTCAGCTGAGAGAGAAAGATGAATTGTGTGGAGTTGATTTACAAGAAATCTCTGAAAAGGCGGTTAAAGTAAAATCTAAGTTTCTTCACCCTAGCGAGGTTAGATTAATGGAAGAGCATTTGTGGGAAACTTCTCTTCTTTGTAACCTATTTTGGTCTGCAAAAGAAGCTGCTTTCAAAGCATTTGCATCTATTTGCGAACAAGAAGAGGTCATTGAATTTAAAACTCAACTGATTATCAAAGAGATTGATTCTAAAAATCTTACCTTAACTGGACAGTTTATCGAGAAAAACAAAAGAACTGCCTTTACATTAGGATTCTCTGTTCAAGAAACCTTTGTTATTTGTTGGTTTGAGAATTGACAACAATAATAATAACTATAATCGATGGTTAGTTTTTCATCTTAATGGATTTATTCAAGGAAGTATTTTGCAAATGAAACCGGAGGTGTAGGAACAATAAACATGGAATTGGATTTAAGTGCAATTGGTGCTAACACCAATTTACCAGCCTCGGATGTAAAAATAGGAATCTCTAATTTTGCAAATTTCACAAATACTCATTGGATAGAAGCAACAAGTGTAATAAATGGAATTGCTACGTTTACGGGGCTTCCCTTACACGACAAGTATTTTACATTTAGCGCAGCTCAATAAGAGTAATACTTGTGTTATTTATTCTATCAGAAACTAGGCTTGTAATTACTACGGTCTGTTTTTACAATTTTCAGAAGGAAAATCCCAGCTTCCAATAATTCCAGTGAATTTTTGATTTCTGAATTCAATAGATTCATTACTTCTTCATACTCGCCATAAACCTGCGTGCTTAATGGATTTTCCAAAACAATTAAACCAGAAGTTCTCAGTTTTTTTATAAAATCTTTGATAGGCGGTTCGTAATCGTTTTGTAAAGGTGTAAGCGTTAATTCTACTGATATTTTCATCTTATAACATCTTGTTTATTTTATTCTCAATCTCTTCTAATTCTACCCTCGATATTTTATGCGTTACATCTACCTCAAATTTTTCATTTCCAATAAAAATATGTTTGGGAATTGTATTCCGGTTGTCTATAATTATTTCATAGTAGAAATAGCATTTACATTCATTAGACAATCTATTTCCTTTTTGAAAAACCTCGAAACGAAACATGTCCGAAACATTTTCTAGTTCTTTGATAAATGCACCGTTTTTATAATCGCAACTAAACGAACTTCCAAGTAATATTATTACTTCTCCGTTTTTAATGCTTGAAGAATATACAGTGTTTTCTGAGGATTCTCCTCTCTCAAAATCACAATCAGAAATAGAGATTTTTATACTTTTATTATCAGTAAAACTTACCGAAGGAAGTGGATTAAAATCGTCTCGCGTGGCATTAGCTGTATCATTTTTGCAACTTACAATCAGTACTAAACTAAAAAGTACTAACGATAATTTATTCAGCATAAATTCCATTAATCAAATCAGCATATTTTTCCAAAACAACGTTTCTTTTCAACTTCAATGTTGGGGTTAATTCTCCAGAATCTATACTCCATTCATCAGCAATTACTCTTATTTTCTTCACTTTTTCCCATTGAGCAAAATCTTCATTGTATTTGGCTATTTCTCTATCGAATTTATCAATTACTAGTTCATTCATCACCAAATCATCGTGATTGGAATACGCAATTTTTTTGTAATCTGCCCAATCTTTTAAGGCTTCCCAGGCAGGAACAATTATTGCCGATGTATGCTTTTTATTCTCTCCAATCACCATAATAGT
>JAHEIE010000029.1 GCA_024639505.1 Crocinitomicaceae bacterium | reverse complement strand
TAGACATTCGACTTGAGCCTGTCCTGATCAACAAAGAAGCTACCGTAGCCGAATTATTGGAATTTTACATGGGAAAAAACACACCCGATAGACAGAAGTTCATCATTGAAAACTTAAAGGTGGTTGAGGATGATATTTAATTGTTTATTTGTTAAAATAGTTTGTTTTCTTCATTAAATACATTTTATAATTATGATCAGAATATACGGTTTAGACATATTGAAAACTATTGCAATTCTGAGCGTTGTATTAAAGATATCTCTTTCAGGTGTTGTTTTTTCACAAGAAAACAAATTTCCGTTTATCGAGGAATTTCATATTGCCTTGAACTCATCAATTAGCTCAAGTTTTAATAATAAGTTAGGCTGTAATTTGGGTGTTTTCTTTAAGTCAGTGAAAAAAGCTAATTTTTCTGTCATTTATGGAATTGAGTATTTGAATAGCTCAATTCTTATAGAAAATAATACAACCAGAAAACACTCAAGTATAAAAAATGGGATGTATAAGTTTCATTTTATATCTAATTCTTTGATTTTAAGGCATGATTTATTTAATAAAAAACTCTATTTTGAATATGGAGGTAAGTTGGATTATGACATGGCTTCTACTCATGAGTTTTTGAACGAACGGAATAAATTAAATTTATTCGTGTTGCCATCTCTACAGGTTGGCATTGGTCACAAAGTTACAATAGGTAATAATAATTTATTGATGGCAATAGGAACCAATTTAACAACAAAAGTTAGGGAAGATCTTGTAAATACTTCTGCATTAAGATATAGCACGATTTATTTTTATCTGGGCTATGCATTGAAAAGGAAGGAAACCTCTATTCGCTTAACAGAATAAATTTATCTAATTATCCTAATGGGACATATTTAGTTGGATTTTTTACCCATAATAGTATTCCCTACTATAAAAAAATTATAAAAAAATGAGAAGTTTTGTTTTGATTCTAATTTGCGCGTTCACATTTTTTTCTTGCCGTAAAGAGAGGCTAGATGATGAAAAAGAGCTATTGGTTGGCCAATGGAAATTGGAATATGCGATTCGTGTAAATCGTAGTGTAAACCCAAGTGCTTCATATTGCAGAATGGACACGATAACCTTTTCAGGAAATGATATACCAATTGTTACATTTTTAAAAAAAGGCAAGATAATTCTCGACATCAATGACAAGAAAAAGCGATTCAGTATAAACTTTAAGGATAAGCCAGGCCGTTATATGGGATATTATGAGAATGGTACCGATTCATTAGAGATTTGCTCTTCAGTTTCAAAAAATATAGTGAATTTGGATTATTTTTTCGGAGCGGTTCAATCCTCTCTTCAGCTTACTTCTTACATTAGATTGTTTGGTCGCGTAAATGAAAATTGGCTGGTTTTAATTTCTTCGCCAAAAATTATCGATGATTCATCGGATGATTATGATGAAGATTATTATAATATTTTTAGAAGGGTAAACTAGTTTTAATCAACCATTTATTCTGCTATAAAACCCTCTTCCTTTTCCTGTTTCCAATATAATTCATCACCGCATCCTTGGAGGTAAGCCAGTTTCGACCTTCTTTGTAGGCATCTATTTTTCCTTGCCTAGCCAGCAAACTAATATATTCCTGTCCGTAAGGAATCTCAGGTTCTTCAGCTATGTGGTTTATTTCTTTGTAGTCGGCCTCGCTATCTGGAACAGCCGAAATGTAAATATTGAGCGATCGCTCAAGTGCCTGGCACATGAGTAACATGAGTTTTTGGTAATTGCCTTTGTTTGCTGCATTAAGTGCTGTGTAATATTTATTTCTGTCGTTCTTGAGGATGATTGCAGGTGGAAAACCAGCATTCATCAAAATTAAGTTCATGGCAAGCCTCACCGTTCTTCCGTTTCCGTCAAAAAACGGATGAATCCAAACAAATTTGTGATGAAATATAGTAGCCAATTCTATAGGATTCAGATTTTGAGGATTTTCTTGAATAAAAAGAATTAGTTCATCCATTAAGTCTGAAACTTTACTAGCATTGGGCGGAACAAAATTTGCTCCTTGAATTCGAACACCTCCATTTCGTAATCTTCCAGCGTACAAATCTTCTATGTTGTTAAGCATAAATCCATGAATTGTCAGAATGCTCGAGCAGTTTATTTTTTCCTTCTCGTCTACCATTTTGTACAAAAAATGCAACGCTTTGTGGTGATTATTCACCTCAAAATGTTCTCGCATAGATTTTCCTTTTACGGTCATCCCATCGTTTATTACAATGTATGTTTCTCTTAAATTAAGCGTATTTCCTTCAATACTATTGGAGTTGTAAGTCCATTCTACGGAAAGGGAGTCTTTTATTTTTTGCACAGCAATTTCTGGAAGAGGTCTGCTTTTTTTTAGCAAATCTCTTTTGTCAATTAGCCGAGCAAATGTGCTGGATAAATCGGTTCTGTATTCTGTGTTTATTTCCCACATCCCCAAATTTACTTCTTTTTTATTAAAATCGCAAACACAAAAATATATACCAATCCGATATTAAGAGTTTTATTTTTTTTAGGTTTTAATTTGTTTTAATTTTATCAATATAATATGAAAAGAAACTTCTACATCCTTTTGTCCGCTTTGGTATTTGTGCATTTGCTTTTGCGTGCAATCTATGTTCCTTTGGTTCATGATGAAATAGCTACGTTTTTCTATTACATACAAATGATGGATGTAAATCCTTTGGCGGGAGCGAACCCCGATGCCAACAATCATATACTCAATTCTTTGTTAGCGGGGATTTCTCACAAATACCTCGGTTATTCTGCTCTATCTATTCGTTTGCCTAACCTTCTTTCGTTTTTATTTTACATTTATTTTGTGTTTAAAATAGGGCAATTCCTAACCAAAAAATCTGTTCAAGCAGCTTTTTATATCAGTTTGCTTTTTGCAATTTATTTCATTCAGTTTTTCGCTTTGTCTCGAGGGTATGGCATGTCTATGGCTTTTTTATTTGGCGCATTTTATTATTGTTTATCACTGTATCACACTGTGTCGCCATCAAAAGTAGTTTTGGGGTTGTTGTCCATGGTTTTGGCAGTATTTGCCAATATGAGTTTGTTGCCGCTTGTGTTGCTCTTGGCAATAGTCATGAAAGTATTGGTGGTAAGAAAACTTAAAGATTATTTATCGATTGGGAGTTTGTTTCGAATAGTTCCGGCTGCTGTTGTTTGGATTGTAGGGGTGTATTACGCGGTTGTTATTTCATTCAAAATGAAAAATGAAGGATCGTTGTATTACGGTGAGCTGGATGGATTTTGGGATATTACAATAAAATCGCAATTGTTGATGTTGTTCGAAACAGATGGGGAAATTGCCCAAATCTGCGCAATGGTTTTTGTACTTCTTTTGGTTTGGTTGATAATGAAGCTATTGTCAATCGATAAATTAAAGTCAATTTTTGATACACATTATTTCTTTTTTTATCTCTTGGTGGGCTCAGTAATAGGAATAGAATTAATGGCAATAATACTTCATGTAAATTACCCCGAAGATAGAGTAGGAATGTATTTGATTCCTCTGGCAATAGGTAGTTTTTGTTTTGCCGTTGATAAGCTTTCGGGAGCATACACACGTTTCCTTTTGATTCCTTTGGCTGTTTTTCCCATTCACTTTTTGATATCACTCAATCTTTCTAAATCTTCGTTGTGGCAAGTGGAGTATATTCCTGATCGGTTTTATGAAACCATAAAAAAAACTCCATCAAATTCTGCATACGGAGCAACTGTTGGTGGCGATGGACAACGAATTTTTACTTATTCTCAAAAAATATACGCAGATACTACTTCGCCAAAGCCCAATATGATGCAGTTGTGGCAAAAAACTTTGTTCGACACAAATTTGGCGATAAATTTACCCAATCACCCAGCTCAATACTTTGATTACCTCATTTGCAAGCCGCAATATGTGAAAGATATTTTACCTTTGTATGATTCGGTAGATTATTCAGAGTTTACAAAATTCCGATTGTATAAGAGAAAAAAGAGAGCCGAAACGATTAAAACAAGAGAGTTTGTAACCCAAGCTCAAAGCGAGTCTAGTTCCGAATTTGTTGAGTTCTATCATCAGCGATTCGATTCGGTTTCTTCTGACGCCATTCAGCTAGGGATTGAAATGAAGTTACAATCATTGAGCCATCCATTTAGAGCCAGAGTTGTGGCTGAAATTCGAAATGTAACAACGGGAGAAAAAGTTGATTATCAGTTTTTTCAATTAAATTGGTTGTATCCAAAATCGGAACAAACCGAACGGGTTATACAGCGTTTTGTGTTCAATAATTTGCAACATTTTGTAAGAGAATCGTCTATCGAAATCGTATTCTATCTTTGGAATATAAACAAAAAACCATACACGCTTTATGGTGCGAAGGTCGAAGAATTTGAAGTAAAGAATTAGTGAATTCGATTCAGATTTTTGGGTTTGTTTTGAGCTGAAATTCTTGATATTAATCCAGCCGTTTTTTGTGAATTAATTTGTTTAAAACATAGTAAGTGTTAAGCGAATAAAGTTGACTGAAATTCTTATTTTTATACAGTAAAGTATTGCGATGAGCAATAGGTAAAAATCATTCATTTTCAATTAAATAAATGGCAGAAGAATTAGAAGAAATAAATCCAGAAGAAAACAACCAAGAAAAAAGCGGGGATTCAGGTCAGAATAATAATATTATTTCTGTCAGTGGAATGTACAAAGAATGGTTTTTGGATTATGCTTCGTATGTGATTTTGGAGAGAGCAGTTCCTTCTCTGGAAGACGGACTGAAGCCGGTTCAGCGTAGAATCCTTCATTCCATGAAAGAAATGGATGATGGGCGATACAACAAAGTAGCCAATATTATTGGGAACACCATGAAATATCATCCTCACGGAGATGCTTCAATTGGAGATGCTTTGGTTCAGTTGGGTCAAAAAGAATTGCTGATTGATATGCAAGGAAACTGGGGGAATACACTTACCGGAGACCGTGCTGCAGCTGCCCGATACATTGAAGCCAGACTTTCGAAATTTGGACTAGAGGTTGTGTTTAATGCGAAAACAACAGAGTGGATAAAATCCTATGATGGCAGAAACAACGAGCCAGTAAATTTGCCTGTGAAATTCCCATTGCTTTTGGCTCAGGGCGCTGAGGGAATTGCTGTAGGATTATCTACAAAAATATTGCCTCACAACTTTATCGAATTGATTGACGCATCGATAAGAGTGCTTCAAGGAAAGAAAACAAATATTCTTCCAGATTTTCTGAACGGTGGACTCGGTGATTTTTCGGATTACAACGAGGGAATGAGAGGTGGAAAAATTAGAGTAAGAGCTAGAATCAGAAAAGAAGACGCTAAAACTCTTGTGATACATGAAATTCCTTTTGGAACAAACACTTCTAATTTGATTGATTCCATTATCAAAGCAAATGACAAGGGGAAAATAAAAATTAAAAAAGTAGAAGATAACACTGCTGCCGAGGTAGAAATTGTAATTCATCTACCGGCAGGAATCTCTCCAGATAAAACGATAGATGCTCTGTATGCATTTACAGATTGCGAAATATCAATTTCGCCCAATGCTTGTATCATCGAGAACAACGAGCCTAAGTTTATTACGGTAAACGAAATGCTAAAAAATAATACCGAAGACACAGTGAGGTTGTTGAAAATGGAACTGGATATTAAGCTAGGTGAGCTGCAAGAGCAATGGCATCATTCCTCATTAGAAAAAATATTTATTGAGAATAAAATTTACATCGAGTTTGATGGAAAAACCTATGAAGAAGCGATAGAAGTAACTCATGAATTGCTGAAACCGCACGTAAAACATTTGGTAAGAGCAGTAACAGACGAAGATGTTGTGCGATTGCTTGAGATAAAAATGAGGAGAATCACCAAACACGATGGTGACAAAGCAGATACTTATATTTTATCCTTAGAAGAGCAAATTGCCGAGGTAAAAAACAAATTGGCAAACTTGATTGAATACGCAATTGAGTATTTCAAAAACTTGAAAAAAAAATACGGGCAAGGCAAGGAGAGAAGGACAGAAATAAGAACATTTGATCAGGTAGATAAAGCCAAAGTGATAATTTCGAACAAAAAACTCTATGTAAACAGAGAGGAAGGATTTGTAGGGACTACACTAAAAAAAGATGAGTTTGTAGAAGATTGTTCGGATATTGATGATATCATAGTGTTTAGAAGAGATGGAGTAATGATGGTGAGTAAAGCTGCCGACAAGCATTTCTTTGGAAAAGATATAATTCATGTAGCGGTTTGGAAAAAAGGAGACAAGCGAACCATTTATCACATGATTTACCAAGACGGAACTACGGGTGCTGCTTACATGAAAAGGTTTAATGTTACCAGTATTACTCGCGACAAAGAGTACGATTTGACCAAAGGGACAAAAGGAAGTAAAGTACATTATTTTACTGCCAACCCAAATGGTGAAGCAGAAGTGGTTCAGGTGGCATTAAGACCAAGACCTAACATTAAAAAACTGAAATTTGAAATTGATTTTGGGGAATTACTTGTTAAAGGTAGAGGGAGTAATGGAAATAGAGCGTCCAAATATTTAATTAGTAAAGTGACCCAGAAAGAGCAGGGAGATTCAACGCTCTCTGCCCGAAAATTGTGGTATGATGATATTGTACGTAAACTCAATGTAGAAGAAAGAGGTGAGTTTTTAGGAGAATTTAAAGGAGATGATAGAATCTTGGTAATTACTCAGGCTGGAGAATACAGATTGTATCCTTTTGATTTGAACATCCATTTTGCCGAAGATATGATTCATATCGAAAAATGGAATTCGGACAAGCCAATGTCCGTAATCTATTGGGATGGTGAAAAAGAAAATTACTATGTAAAAAGATTCCTGTTGGAAGATTCTAATAACCCAGTTGTTTTTATTTCGGAGCATCCAAAATCATTTTTAGAAATAGCTTCGACAGATTGGAAACCGGTGGTTAATTTACAGTTTGATGGAAGAGCCAACAAACGAGACGATGAGGAAGTGAATTTGGAAGAGTTTATAGCGATAAAGGGAATGAAAGCTCTGGGGAATAAACTAACAAATTATAAACTGAAATCAATTGATGTGCTTGATCCTATTCCTTTTGAACCAGAGCCAAAATTAGAAGAGGTTGAAGAGCAAGAAGTGGAAAAGGAAGAGGCGTCCAAAGTGGAAACTACACAAGAGAAAAGTGAAAAAGAAGAATCGGAAACACCACCGCCACCGCCAAGTAGTATAGGTGATGATGGCCAGGCTTCTTTGTTTTAAATCCCATGAGATATTATTTAATTCTTATTCGGTATTCCTTGAATGTATTGTCGTTTGTTTCTCCGAAATTTGCTGGGAAACAAGCTTTTTCTGTTTTTTCTAAAGTGAGAAAAAAAGAAGTGAAAGGAAAGGAACAAGAGTTTTTTGACCAATCAAAGTTATTTGTTGTTCCTCGCAAGGGCGAAGATATTTCGTGCTACGAAAATGGGAATCCAGAGGGTAAACTCCTTTTTTTGGTTCACGGATGGGAAAGTAATCCTGGTTGTTTTACTCAATTTTTGCCTCAACTTAGTAATTATAGAATCATAGCCTTTACATTGCCCGGTCATGCTCATAACAAAGAAACTCACACTAATATGTACGAATGCAAAGATGCTTTCAAATTGGTGTTGGATTATCTTTCGCCAAAAGAAGAGTTTCATGTTGTAGCCCATTCTTTGGGTTCGTCCGTTACGGCTTTTGCCCTTTCAGAAACAACTTACAAGGCCGATAAACTTGTTTTCCTTTCAGCTAACAATGACATCGTTCAAGTTTTTGATGATTTTCAGAAATTACTTGGGTTTAATGACCGTGTTTTTCGTTTGATTGCTGATCGAATAGAAAGAGTTTCTGGAGATAAGTTGGTAGATATGAAAGTGGAAGACAGACTGAAGAAAGTTAATTTTAATGAGTTACTTCTGATTCATGATCGTTTTGATAAGATTATTCCATTTGAAAAATCAGAAACATTGAGTAAGAAATTTGCCAATTCTAAACTAATTCCATTTGAGAGAATTGGGCATTACAGAATGCTTTGGAATGATAAAGTACTTCAGGAGGTTTTGAATTTTTAATCCCACTCCGAGTAAGGATTTTCAATAAGTTGCGAGTTGTAATACTTGGTTTCTTCGGTTACTTCTTTGCCAATCCAATCTGGAGTCAAAAAGAATTCATCTTCTTTGGAAAGTTCGATTTCTGCCACAACTAACCCCTTGTTTTCTTTTTCAAACACATCAATTTCCCACGTGTGATTCTCAAATTTTACTATGAATCTTGTTTTCGATAAAATTGGTTTTTCGCACAGTTCAATCAATTCTGTGGCATCTTCAATGGGAATCTCGTATTCAAATTCACTTCTTACACTCCCTTTTGATTTGCTTTTTATTGTCAGAAACCCTCGTTTCCCGGCAATTCTTACTCTTACTGTGCGGTTGGGATTGGCGTTTAAATAACCTTGAGTTATTTCTTTTTCTTCCGAAACAAACTGTTTCCAATTGTCGTTTTTTTTCAAAAACTTTTTTTCAATTTCCAGTCCCATGATTACAGAATATCCTCAAGTGATTTTACTTTTATCGCATTGGAACTGGTGAACCCTTCACCATATTTACATCCAATTATTCTTCCAAATTGTCTTGCTCTTCCATCCAGAAAATCCATAAATTCTTGGCTAGAGATTGGGGTTTGTGGTTCCTTACTGTTTGGGTTGTAAAACTGAGAGGAATAAGCCAAAATAGATTCCATTTTGTTTTCCATTTCTTGGGTAATGTCAATCACAAAATCGGGTTCAATGTATTCATCCTGAATGTAGTGAAATACTTGTTTAGGTCTCCATTTCTCTTGGTTTTTACCGTTAAGATTGGTTTCTATTTTTACCAAACCAGAAAGAAACGCAGCTCTTTTGACTAGCTCACTGCCACGGCCGTGGTCTGGATGCCTGTCGTTTGTTGCATTACACAAAATTACTTCGGGTTTGTATTTACGAATCATTTCAATGACTTTCATGAGAGAATCTTTGTTCACTTCAAAAAATCCATCTCCTAGATTTAGGTTTTCTCTAGCGATATTTCCGATGATCTTACTTGCATTTCCTGCTTCCTCATACCTAAGTTCTCTGCTTCCTCTCGAGCCCAATTCTCCTTCCGTAAGGTCAATGATTCCCACTTTACTTCCGTTTTTGATGTGCTTTATAAGCGTTCCGCTACAAGCAAGTTCAATGTCGTCTGGATGAGCCGCAAAGGCCAAAATATCTAATTTCATAATACAAAGATAAGGTTTTGAATCAGAGAAAATGTTAGTCTAGATTAACAAGTTTGTTCTTCTTAATTACGTAGTAAGTTCCAATAGAAATAAGGCAATATGCCAAAAAGAAATAGAGTCCTGGAAGGGTGGTGCTTTCTGTTTGAATACCTACATTAAGATTATTAAAGGATAAGAAAGCTAAAAAACTGGCAGCCACAAAAATATCTGCCATACTATATTTTCCCATGTAGGATGCAATTTTGAGTAATCGGTGGTTCTGAGAGATTTTTTGGGAATACAAAAAGGTGTAGAATAATATCAACTTAGAAAAAGGAAGAACCACGCTGAAGAGAAAGATGGAAACTCCTACTATCCAATTTCCATTGGTAAATAATGTTTCAACTAGCTGAAGCACAGTTTTACTCTGATAAAAAAAGTAAATTTTTCCTTCAAATTTTTTGGCTATTCCTATTCCTAAATCAATGTTAAGGTCTTTCATAAAAGCTCCCAGTTCTATAAAAGGTAAAAGGATTCCTGCGGTTAAACATATCAATGAACTATTGAGAATTACAAATCCCAGCTGCGAAAGTGATGTTTTTTTTCTTCTGAATAAATATCCAAAAAGGAATAGGTAGACGAAAATGAGACCGCCCAATCCTAGGCAAAAATCAATGGCAGAATGTTTGGCTCGGTATGCTTTTTTCCAAGTTTCTTTGCTTTTGGCTTGGGTAGATTTCCATTCGTTGCTGTTTAAATAATCGGTTACATCAAGCAAACTAGATTCGAAATTCAGCTCGCTGGTATATGCCAGTTTATAACGCTGAAATTTACAAGAATAACTCCAAGCCTGATAGGATAATATTCCTGCCAAAATAAAAACAAAACAAGAAGTGAGGATAAAAAGACTTCGCTTCATTAGTCCAGATTTGATTTAATAATTCCTTTCTCTGACAGAAGAATTGCAACGTCCTTTGTTCCTTTGATTTTAGAAAATATCAAAATCATCATAACTGTGATAGGCACAGAAAGAATCATTCCAATAATCCCCCAAATTGCTCCCCAAACGCTCAAAGACAAAATAACAACAAGAGAACTGATATTTAGAGAATTCCCCATCATTTTAGGTTCTAAAAAATTGCCAACTAGGAGTTGAATAATTCCAACAAATAGAACCACTAAAATAAACGGTGTAAAATCGGTTCCGCCATATTGAACCAGAGCCATTATGGCCGGAAAAAGAGTGGCAATAAGTGAACCAATGGAAGGAATAAAGTTGAGGATGAAAATACAAGCTGCCCAGAAAAAGGCGAAATCGATTCCAATGAGCTTAATAACGGCAAAACTACTCACGGCCGTTATTAAACTAAGTAAGGTTTTAATTGATATGTATTTACTCAATGATTTGTCAATTTCAATCAGCAATTTATTCACGTCTTCAAATTCATTTGGTTTTTCATAAATGGCTTTTAGCTTATTCAGGAAACTAGTTTCTTCCATCAATATAAAAATGAGGTAGAGTAAAATCATGAAGGCGCTCGAAAACAATTCTGAAAATGAATCAAGCAAATTTTTCCCTATGGAAGTAAGATCTATGTCAACAATAAAATTATTTATGTTTTCTCCGATATTAAGACCAAATTTGGTTTCAATTTGTGTGGCTACTTTTTCAAGGTTTTCTTGGTATTTGGGAGCTTCGTTGTACAAGTCTTGCACATTAGAAATAATAAGATTAGAAATAAAACCAATTATAAATAGAATAACAATGGAAGCGATTGCAGTTTTTATCGCTCTAGGTATTTTGGTTTTTATCCATTCTGCCTTGTCCATAAAATCTCGAATTTCCTTGATAATGAACCACAAAAATATAGCTAGAATAAGTGGTAGTATAATTCCTTTTGCGATTATTAGTAGTGTAATAACACAAAAAATAATAAAGAATATTAGTCCAATTTTTTGTAATTTCATACTTGATTTTTACAGTGTTTCTTAAAAGTACATAAGTTATCCTGTTTTACCATAAAAAATAGAAATCACCTTGAAGAAATTTGAAATCCCCGAACAGTATAAAGCTTCTATAATAGGAGAAATAAAAGAAAAGAGGAGGTCTGAAGATAGAATGAAAAAGGATTTTACACCTTCCACCTTAAAATTTGAAGGAGTAGAATTTGTTCTAGCTAGGCACTTTGGTTTTTGCTACGGAGTAGAGAATGCTGTAGAAAAGGTGTACAAGGTTTTGGATGAATTTCCCGAAAAGAACATTTATTTGCTGAGCCAAATGATTCATAACCCTACCGTGAACGAAGATTTATTGGAAAGAGGGATTCGGTTTGTAATGGATACAAAAGGAAATCAACTTATTTCTTGGGACGACATTACCTCCGAAGACATTGTTTTGATTCCAGCTTTTGGAACAACTCTTGAAATAGAAGCTATTTTGAAAGAAAAAGGCATTATTTCAAAAGATTACGATACTACTTGCCCGTTTGTGGAAAAAGTGTGGAACAGATCCGAAAAATTGGGAGAAAAGGATTACACCATAATCATTCATGGAAAAGCAGCCCACGAAGAAACTCGTGCAACTTTTTCGCACAGCAGTGAAAACGGAAAGTCTATCATTGTAAAAGACATAAAAGAAGCGAAACTCCTGGCCCAATTTATTGATAAACAGCTTCCGGCTGAAGATTTTTATTCGTTTTTTGAAGGAAAATATTCTCCGGGATTTGACCCATACACTGATTTGAATAAAGTAGGAGTAGTGAACCAAACTACGATGCTGGCTACCGAAACTCACGAAATATCCAATTATTTTAAGGATAAAATGATTGAATTGTTTGGGGAAGAGAATTTGAGTGAAAGATATGCCGATACTCGTGATACATTGTGCTATGCTACAAATGACAACCAAAAAGCGACCCTTGAACTCATGAAAGAGGAAGGTGATTTTGCGGTAGTTGTGGGAGGTTATAACAGTTCCAATACCATGCATTTGGTGGAATTGTTAGAACAAAAATTCGAAACCTTTTTTGTTCAAAATGCGGATAAAATAGCAAGTAAGAGTTGTATAAATCACTTTGATATTCATTCTAAGGAGGAAAACACTACGGACTTTATTAGTAAATTTAACAAAGAAGAATTGAGGATTATTATCACTTGCGGAGCTTCTTGTCCAGATAGTGTTTTGAATCAAGTGATAGAAAAAATAGTATATGTTATTAATCAAAAATAAGCGAATTTTAATTTTCTGCTTCTTGATGGTTTTTCTGAGTTTTTCAGCCAAATCTGAGTTGCAGGCCATATTCAATTACAAGCAGTTTCAAATTCCTGGAAAGGGAATTTACATTGAAAACTATTTGTCGTTTGTGTCTTCTTCTTTAAAGTATCAAAATCCAAATTCAAAAGTGTTGCAAGCCAGAGTATTAGTGACGCAGATATTAAGGAAGAATGATTCGATCATTGATTTTAAGAAGTACAATGTTTTGGGCCCAGAATTGATAGATAGTGTAGCGGTAGATTTTAAAGATCAGAAACGATTTTTTGTTAAACCGGGAGTTTACGAACTCGAGATTCAACTGCTTGATTTGAATAGCAAAACACAAATTCCTGTAGAGCTCAGCAAGCACCTTGTTATTCGTTCTTTCGATTCGCAAACCACAGTTTCTGACATTCAATTGGTTGATTATTATAAAAAAACAACCGAAAAAAATGAGTTCTCAAAATCTGGATATGACTTGTATCCCTTGATTTCTAATTACATTCCTACCGAGGTTATTAAACTGGCTTTTTATTTTGAAGTTTATAATCAAAATTCTACAAGAAAAGTATTGGTAAAAGAATACATTGAGACTTATTATGGAAGTAAATTGCTGCCAAAATACATCAAAAGAAGTGTAAAGGAGCTGAAAGAGATAACTCCTGTTTTCCATGCATTTGATATAGAAAATCTTCCTACTGGGAATTACAATTTGGTTGTTGAAATTAGGAATGAAAATAATGAACTGGTTTCTTCCGAAAAAGTGTTTTTTCAAAGGGTTAATTCGCAAATAATCGTACCCGAAATAGATACAACAGAACCCATTGCCCTTACTTATGATTTGCCTACCGATTCTCTTGACTATTTTCTGGAAGCGCTTGTCCCAATTGCCAATACATTGGAGTACAAAGTGTTGACAGGCGGAAAATCAAAGCTGAGCGATGAGGTGAAGGAACAGTATTTTGTGTATTTTTGGCAAACGAGGTACGGAGTGAATGCTATAAAAGAATGGGGGAAGTACAGAAAAAAAGTGGTAGAAGTAGAACAAATGTTTGGGAATTCTACAAAACCTGGCTTCATGACTGATATGGGACGAGTATACATCAAGTACGGAAAACCGAACGATAAAGTAGAAAAACTAAACGAACAAGGAACTTATCCTTATGTAATTTGGCATTATTATCAAACTCAAAGCCGCAGTAACGTTCTTTTTGTTTTTTATCACACATCTGCGGTTACTCAAGATTTTGAGCTGATTCATTCAGATATGCCTGGCGAAATTACAAACAGGGATTGGCAATATATGTTGAATATGCGTGTGGGAGGTCAGGACAACAGAGTAGAGGAGGATGCGCGAAGAATGAGGTAGAATAATTTGAGTTCTCTGTAAGGTTTGTTACATTAAAAGGACAAAGAATTAATTATTTTTAATTATACAAAAAACTTACAGAATATTAGTTATGAATAGAATAGGATTAGACAAAGATAAGTCAGAAAAAATAGCTGGAAAACTAAATGAATTGTTAGCTAATTATTCCATCTTTTATCAAAATACGAGAGGATATCACTGGAATATTAAAGGCGAAAAGTTTTTTGAACTACACTTAAAGTTCGAAGAATTGTACAACGATTTGGTGTTGAAAATAGATGAAGTAGCCGAAAGGATTTTAACCTTGGCTCATACACCACAGCACAACTATTCGGTGTACACAAGCTTGTCCAAAATAAAGGAAAGTACAGAAGTAAACAATGGAATAAATGCCGTAGAAAACATTCTTGAATCTTTTAAAACCATTATCATTCTTCAAAGAGAATTGCTGGAATTATCGGATGATGCCAATGATGAAGGAACCAATGCTTTGATGAGTGACTACATTAGAGAACAAGAAAAAATGGTATGGATGTATTCTTCGTTTTTGAATAAATAATTGTATCGAAAAGTATTAAAAAAATCCCTTTGAGAAGTCTTCTCAAAGGATTTTTTTTGTCTACACTTCCACTTCGTTCATAGTAGTTTTGATGATGAAATTACCTAGTTGTACAGTTAATTTTTTTCCTTCAATTTCTAAAATAACTCCTTGTGTTTTTTGATTTTTGAGTTTTATTTTATTTCCAACAACCAATGCTTTTTTTACCTTTTCTTCCACTTTCTTTATTATTTCAGCTTGTTTGGCAGATGGTTTTTCGGCAATTTCAGATGCCTTTGGCAATTCAGGAGTGTTTAGTTTTTTGTTCAATACAACAGGATTCGCTTGTTCTTTTATTTTTATTCGTTCTATCGAAGCAAGCTTTTTTAGAGCTTCCATTGTTGCTTTTTCTGTTTTGTGATGCTTAAATTTTCCCAGTATTTCGTAAAATTTCTTTCCCATAGTTACAAACTTATTTTGTTGCTCAACAAATTGATTGATGCGTTCGGACTTAGCTTGTAGCTTTTCCAGTTTTTCATCGTATTCGCGCATGCTCTGTCTAGCTTTGTGCTGGGACTTGTACTGTTCGGTATTTATTTTTTTAAACTTCGATTTCTCCTTTTGCAATGAAACTGACAAGGCATCTACCTGCAATTTGTGTTCAGAGACTTTCGTTTTGGCTAATTCAATTAATTCATTAGGGATTCCGTTGTGCTGTGCCACCTCAAAGGTGAAAGAAGATCCGGGCTGGCCAATTGAAAGAGTAAAAAGTGGTTCGAGTTTTTTAGTGTCGAAAAGCATACACGCATTTGTTGCAGAATCCAAGGAGGAAGTCAGTATTTTAATGTTCGTGTAATGAGTTGTAATCACTGCAAAACAATTTTTTTGATACAATTCCATGTAAAACACTTCGGCTAAGGCTCCTCCTAATTCTGGATCGGTTCCGCTACCAAACTCATCCAAAAGTAACAAGGTGTTTTCGTCCGAATTAGCCAAAAAATGATTCATTCTATTCAATCGGTAACTGTACGTACTCAATTGATTTTCTATGGACTGATTGTCTCCAATGTCAGAAAGTACTTGGTGAAACCAACAACAAGAACTGTCGGCATCCATAGATAAAAACAAGCCGCACTGGTACATCAGTTGCAATATTCCTACTGTTTTTAGAGTAATGGATTTTCCGCCAGCATTGGGTCCCGAGATAACCAAAAACCGACTGTTTTCGTTCATTTCGATTTCCTGTCCAATGGTTTTTTTGTTTACTTCATTGTTCTTTAAATACAGCAAAGGATGAATCGCATTCTTCCAATGCATCTTTTTTGTTTTGTTCAGTTTTGGCCGAGTCCCTTTGTAGGATTGACCGAAAAGGACTTTTGCATTCAATAAATCGAATCTTACCAAAAGAGCCTGAAAGGCTTTTAAGTGTTTTTTTTCTGAACGCAATCGAAAAGTTACTTTTTCTAAAATAGAAAATATCTCGTTGCTCTCATCAATTCTCAATCTTTCCTGCTCTTTGTTCAGCTCAAAACTTTCTTGGGGTTCAATGTAGGTGTAATTTCCTTTTGCACTTACTCCGCAAATTCGACCCGGCACTCGTTTTTTGTATTGAGAAAGGACAGTTAGTAATCGCCTATTGTCCAAAAAGGATTCTTCAGTTTCTCCCAATAATTCATCTTGACGACATCGTCTCAATGCTTTTTCAAAATTCTTATTTATTTCCGATCTATTCGATTTTTGCTTTTTTCGAATGGTTAGTAAAAGAGGCGTTGCGTCATCTTTTATATCCAGTTTTTTTGTATCCAAAACCTCAGTGATTATTCCCAGCACATCTTTTATTCCAGTTATATGCTGGCAGGCTTCGTAAAGAATTGGGTAGTCGTATTGTTGGTTTCGAGCAAAATCAATCAGGATTTTTGTTCCCTGACACAGCGCAAAAACTTTTAATAATTCATTCAGAATTAATACGCCATTTTCTATTCGAAGTATATTAAGTGCCGTGTCAATGTCTTCGGCATTGGGATGAGGGAAACTTAACCTTTCATCGAGGTAAATTTCCTGAATTTCTTCTAATAAATCAAACTCTCTGTTTAATAGCTCAGATTCAGAAAATGAGGTTAAATTAAGTGCATTTTCCTTGGCTTTTTGTGATTTACAGTAAGTTGAAAGTATGTCGCAAACTACTCCAAATTCAAGGTCTTTGCCACTTTGTTTGTCTAATATCATTTGTTTGTTCTAAGCTTATTTGTGTAAACAGTTATCAAAGCTAAGTATTTTTAAAAAGAGATGTTTTGTTTTGGTCGGAAAGGCAGTGAAAATTTAGTCGAAAAAAATATGGAGTTATACTACTTTTTTAGTCCCAAATTATCGCCTAATTTCAACATAAAAGCGAAAGCTTCGTCAAAGTCATTCTTGATGGTTCCCTCCAAGATTGCTTCTTTTATTTCCGTTTTTATTTTACCCACTTCAAAACAAGGTTCCAAACCAAATGTTTTCATAATGATGTCTCCAGAAATTGGGGGTTGCCAATCTCTTATTCTGTCGCTTTCTTCAATTTCGGCTATTCGTTTTTCTACTTTGTCAAATTTTTGAAGATAACGCTGAACTTTATTTTCATTTTTGGATGTAATGTCAGCTCTGCACAAAGTCAATAAATCATCAATGTCGTTGCCAGCTTCCATAAGCATTCTGCGGTAGGCAGCATCCTTTGTGTTTGGGTTTGTAAGTGCAATAGGACGCAAATGAAGAAAAACAAGTTTTCTCACATATTGCATGGTTCCATCCAATGGTAGCTTCATTCTTTTAAAAATTCCTTTTACCATTTTGGATCCCACAACTTCATGACTATGAAAAGTCCATCCTACTTTTTTGTCAAATCTTTTGGTTGGTGGTTTTGCAATGTCGTGCAGAATTGCAGCCCATCTCAGCCACAAATTGTCGGTGTTTGGAGAAATATTGTCCAATACCTCAAGCGTGTGATAAAAATTATCTTTGTGCCCTTTGTTGTCAATAAATTCTATTCCATGCAAGGCTACCATTTCTGGAAAAATGATTTCTAGCAATCCTGTGTTAAACAGTAATTTAAAACCAATCGATGGCTTTTCGGCCATGATGATTTTATTCAACTCTGTAGTTATTCTTTCTTGCGAAACGATAGAAATTCTTTCTTTGTTTTCTCTTATTGCTGTCAAACTAGCGTGATGAATAGAGAAATTCAATTGCGTTGCAAATCGTATCGCGCGCATCATTCTAAGCGGATCGTCAGAATAGGTGATTCCTGGTTCAAGTGGAGTTTTTATTATTTTATCCTGTAAATCTTGAACTCCGTTAAATGGATCGATTAGCTCACCGTAATTTTTGGCATTCAAGCTGATTGCGAGGGCATTAATTTTAAAATCTCTTCTCTTTTGATCATCTTCAATAGAGCCATTTTCAACAGTTGGTTTTCTTGAACCTCGGTCATAGGATTCTTTTCTTGCTCCCACAAATTCAATTTCGTAACCATCGTCTAGTTTTATCATGGCAGTGCCAAAATTTTTGAACACCGAAACTTTTGAAGCTTTTACTTTTTCTGCAATTCTCTCTGCCAATTCTATTCCACTTCCCTCAATCACAATATCAATATCTTTGCAAGGCCTATTGAGTAATAAGTCACGCACAAAACCACCGATAACAAAAACTCGTTCATTAGGAACTGTTTCTTTTATCACCTCAAAAATAGGGTGGGTTAGTTGGTCTGCAAATTGTGTTTCTGTCATTACTGAAATATGAAAATTACTTTCTTATCAAAGTGAAGGTTCCATCCATATCAATTTTCATAATGGTAGAAGCTTTTGGCTTTAATTTTGTATCGGACGGCAAATTTACAATATAATCTACACCGTCCAAAATTCTCTTGTCAATATCCTCAAACCTCAGTGGTGCAGATTCGGAACTTATATTTGCCGAAGTAGAAACCAATGGTTTTCCGAATTTTTTTATTAGTTGATGACAAAACCCTTCTTTTACAATCCTCACAGCAATCGATTTGTCTTCTGCCAAAAGATTGGGAGCAACATTATATCCTTCGGGATAAATAATAGTTGTTGGTTTTTCAGATAATTCTACGATGTCCCAGGCTATATCAGGGATTTGCTTTACATATCTATTCAGTTTAGAATCAGATTCGACCAAGGTAATCATACTCTTTTTGGAAGCTCTTTGTTTTAGAGCAAAAACTTTCTCCACAGCCTCAGAATTGGTTGCATCACAACCAATTCCCCAAATGGTGTCGGTTGGGTAAAGAATAATTCCTCCGTTCCATAATACCTGAATAGCTTCTTCCATCTTTTTTGTGTTTGTGTTACAAAGGTATTTAAAGCTTGGACTAATGACAAGCCTCTTTTCAATCTAGTTCTAATCTTTCCAAAATTGACCTTTCCTTTTTTTAAGACTTTAGAAACAAATATTTGCATAAATTCGCACTCATGGAAGAAATTGTAAGAAACATAAAGTTGATTTGGGATTTTAGAGGTGAAGACGGACATCAAACTGCTATTCATCACGAAATTCACTTGAAGGAGTTTGTGAAAAAAGAAGATATTCCTCATGTAAATAGCGGGGTGGAAGAGATTGATACTTTGCATTCGACAGCTTTTATTACCGTTTCAGAACCCCATATGCGAATGGTAAGAGATGCGTTAATTCCTCACCGCGGAGAAATTGCAGATTAGAACATTCTCATTCAGTAAAATAAATAGGACTAAAATTGTTTAATAACAAAGGTTCTTTTATATTTGCACCCCTAAAAAAGTAAGTAAATTAAACAAATAAACTATGCAAAATAGAAATATTATATGGGTGTTTACCATATTACTAACACTAGCTTGTCTTTACCAACTGTCCTTTACATGGGTGACAAGTGGCGTAGAGAAAGAAGCAAATGAATTCGCTCAATCTGAGGCTTCACAGTATGTAGGGAGTGACTCTGCGGTAAGAGCAACTGTGGGAAATGCAGAATACCTTGTTTCTACTCAAGAAGAAAGAGATGTGTTTCAAAAAGCTGTGTTGGAGAATTACTTGATCAACAAAACAAACGAATCTGTCTACCCAGTTTTTGGACATACTTACAAATATTGTAAAGACAATGAATTGGCAAAAGGGCTTGACCTTGAAGGAGGAATGAGTGTAACTTTGCAAGTTTCTATTCCAGATATGGTTTCTAACCTTGCTGGAAGATATTCTTCAAGAAGTTCTTTCTCTAAACCTTTTGATGCTGCATACGCAGTATTTACAACGGCAAATAATGAAAAAGAATTTGTTGATTTGTTCGAAGAGAAATTCAATGAAATAAACCCAGAAGAATCTTTAGCCGAAATTTTCAAGTTTAAAGATGAAGATGGAAACAAGCTTACTGATATTTCTAACGAAGAAGTGATTGCAATGTTGAGAGAAAAAGCTTCTGGAGCTTTGGACAAAACTGAAACTGTTATTTCTTCAAGAGTTTCGGGATTAGGACTTTCTCAACCTTCTATCCAAAAAAATCAAAGCAAAGGAACAATTACTATTGAATTGCCTGGTGTAAAAGACAAAGAAAGAGCAAGAAACTTATTACAAAGTACTGCAAAACTTGAGTTCTGGCACACATACAAGAATACTGAAGTAGGGAATGCTGTTTATGAAAAATTAAACGACATCATTAGTAGAACTATGTATCCTGGATATTTAGATTCTGTAGAGAATGCAACAAAAGATACTACTGCCGCAGCTGAAATGGCTGTAGAAGGAGATTCAACTATGACTGAAGATTCTACTGCTGTTGTAGCGGAAGATTCTGCTGCAAATGATCCATTCGCAAATTTATCTGCTGAAGAACAACAAGAAGTTTTCAGAAAGACAAGTCCATTGTCTGCAAGATTATATCCTTTTGCTGACCAAGAAAGTCAGTGGATGGAAGGAGCAGTTTTGGGATACGCTAAAATTACTGATACGGGTGAGATAAATGATTTTATGAAATTGAGCGCTGTGCAAACTGCGGTTTCTTCAATATCTAGAGATTTGGCATTCATGTGGGAATCAAAAACAGCTGGTTCTACAGAAGATGGAACTCCATTATTGAACTTATACCTTATTAAGAAAACAAAAAGTGGAATTGCTGAATTGGATGGTGAAGAAGTTGAGTCTGCAAGACAAGATTTTGATCCTATGTCAAGAAAGCCAATGGTTTCTTTGCAGTTCAAAAATGCTGGAGCAATTGCTTGGGCAGATTTGACGGAGCAAAGTGCCAAAGACCAAACAGGAATTGCTATTACTTTGGATAACAAAGTATTCTCCTCTCCGGTAGCATCTGGAAAAATAGAAGGAGGAAGAACTCAAATTACAGGAGGGTCTTTTAACGGGGCAGATGGAATAAAAGAAGCAAAAGATTTGGCAAACATTTTGAAAGCTGGAGCACTTCCTGCACCTGCAAAAATTGTTGATGAATCGATTGTTGGTCCAACTTTGGGAGCAGAAAATGTACAAGCAGGACTTTGGTCATTTGCTGGTGCCTTGTTGTTGGTGTTGGTTTATATGATTTTTTATTATTCAAAAGCAGGAGCTGTAGCAGATTTAGCTTTGATAACAAACATCTTCTTTATTTTTGGAACTCTTGCTTCGTTAGGAGCAGCACTTACACTTCCTGGTATTGCAGGTATCGTACTTACAATTGGTATGTCGGTAGATGCTAACGTTCTTGTATTCGAAAGAATAAGAGAAGAATTGAGAAACGGAAGAGGAAAAAGACAAGCAATTGAAGAAGGGTATGCAAAAGCGCTTTCGGCTATTTTGGATGCAAACATTACTACATTGCTTACTGCGATTGTATTAGGTTACTTCGGACACGGAGCAATACAAGGATTCGCAATTACGCTTATCATTGGTATTTTTACTTCTTTGTTCTCTGCACTTATCATTTCAAGATTGATATTCAGTTATATGATAGATAGAAAAAAGGACATTTCTTTTTCTACTACTATTACCAAAAACTTATTCTTGAACATGAAAGTTCCGTTTATCAAGAAAAGAAAAGTATTCTACATTATTTCTGGATTAATTATCGCTGGTGGTATTTTCTCATTAGTTTCTAGGTCGCTGGATTACGGAGTAGAATTTACTGGAGGAAGAACTTACAAAGTGAAATTCGAGAATGAAGTAAACTTTCAAGATGTAAGAGATAACCTGGCTGTATCTTTTGGAGATATGCCTGAGGTAAAAATGATAGATAACCGATATAAAGCGCTTATCACAACTCAATACATGTTGGGAGACAAATCGTCTGAGGGATCTGCGAAAGTAGAAGCTAAACTGAACGAAGGGTTAAAAGATATAAGTGGTTATGAAATCATTGAGTCAAGACAAGTAGATTCAAATATCTCGGCTGGTTTCAAAACTTCATCAATAAAAGCAGTCTTATTGTCTTTACTCATCATTTTCTTATACATCGTATTTAGGTTTAGAAAGTGGCAGTTTGGTCTAGGAGCTTTACTTGCAATGTTTCATGATGTACTTATTGTATTGTCATTGTTCTCAATAGGATGGGGAAGATTCCCATTTGCGATGGAAATAAACGAAGCATTTATTGCAGCTATCCTTACTGTTGTAGGATATTCTATAAACGATACAGTGGTTGTATTCGATAGAATAAGAGAATTTTTAACAGATAGAAGAAAAGGACAGACTTCTGAAGTGATAAATGAAGCCTTGAATTCTACGCTAAGTAGAACAGTGAATACTTCGGTTACAACGTTCTTAGTGTTATTAATTATCTTCCTTTTTGGTGGTGACTCAATAAAAGGAATGACATTTGCCTTAATGATTGGTGTAGTGGTAGGAACATATTCTTCGTTGTGTATCGCAACTCCTTCTGTGATTGATTTTACTAAATCTTACAGAAAAGAGAAAAAAGAAGAAAACTAAATTGAATTGATTTCAAAATCAAAGTCCTCTGAGAAATCAGGGGACTTTTTTTGTTAAATCATGTTTCTGTTCAGTACACAGTTGCCAAACATTTATTACCTTAGCGAAGGAAATTTAAAATATAATTGACCTAAATATAATATGCTTTCAGCTTCTCCTATTTTGTTGTTTTTGAACTTAAGTAGCGGTGAAATTTTCATCGTGTTTTTGTTTATTCTGATTTTTTTTGGAGCGGAAAGCATTCCAAAAATAGCCCGTTCATTTGGTAAGGTGATGTATCAAATTAAAAACGCAACAGATGATATCAAAAGAGATATTAAAGAATCGACAGACAATATCAAGAAAGATATTTTGGATCAAACAGATGGATCTAATCCAATAACCGAAATGAAAAAGGAACTGGATGATTCTGTTAAGGATATAAAAATAGATTAAATATGGATTTTTTTTGGCTCATATTAGGACTAGCAGTCCTTATTTTTAGCGGTGATTATTTGGTAAAAGGTGCAGTGGGAATTGCTGAAAAATTCAAAATTTCTCCTTTGGTTATTGGGATGACTGTGGTTTCGTTTGGTACATCGGCACCCGAATTATTTGTAAGTATAAAAGCCGCCATGGATGGTTCGCCAGACTTAGCAATAGGAAATGTGATAGGATCGAACATTGCAAACATTGCTTTGGTTCTTTCTATTACAATCCTAATTTTCCCCATTATCGTAGATAGAAATTCAAAAATCATTGATTGGCCTATGATGATGTTTTCTAGTATTTTATTTTACATATTTTCTTTAGATAATGTCATTTCTCCTTTGGAGGGAGGTATTATGGTTGCCATTTTGTTGGTGTTTACGTTTCTGTTAATCAGAAATTCGAGGAAACTAAATCTCAATCTAGATGAAGATGTGGATGGTACTCCCTCAAATATGTGGCTCACTTCACTTTATCTTGTAGGTGGCTTAATAGGTCTTAAATTTGGTGCTGATTGGTTTGTAGAAGGGGCAAAAGGAGTAGCTAAATCATTTGGTATGACTGACAAAGTAATCGGAGTTACCATTGTGGCATTTGGTACTTCTGTGCCAGAACTTGTAGCTTCGGGAGTTGCAGCTTATCGCAGACAAACAGATATTTCGTTGGGAAACTTGGTAGGTTCCAATATATTTAATATTCTGATAGTACTAGGAATTACCTCGCTTATTATGCCAATTCAAGTGTCGGAGAGTGTAATGAGTTTCGATATGTATTGGATGTTAGGAATAGCTTTGGCTTTGTATCCAATGATGTTTATAGGAAAGAAAATGGGTAGAATTCATGGATTAATTCTTCTTTCAGCCTATATCACGTACATCGTGTTGTGTGTCCAATCTATTTAGTTGGTTTGTAATTTTGGTAGTTGATTCCAGCTGTGGAGTAATATCTGGTTTTTTTATCTAAGTCGTTTGATTCGTTTTCAGATTGAAACATATTTGGCGGACATTCCAAAAATGAGCTATTGGAGTTGCTATAAATCATGCTAGAATCGTTATTAAAAAATATTAAAAATCCTATTCCACCTAGTTTTAATGTTTGATTAGCGATTACAGCATTTCCCAAATCTTTTTTGAATGAGATTAGTTGATTTTTATTGAGGTAAAAATCTCCATAATAGTTGTACATTTTGACTTTTTGAATAGAATTCACATCAAAACTTTCGCCCAGATTAATAGGTTTTTCTTTCGAGGAGCAACTAAATAGGAAAAGTAACGATATTATAAAAACTGTTTTCAAGAGCCAAGAGATTCTATAACTTGAGTCACTTGCGGAATAATAAGTTGATTTCCCGAATTATCAATAACATAATCTGATAATTTTATTTTCTCTTCGTCACTCCATTGATTTTTCATGCGGTTTTCTATTTCTTCTTTACTCGCATTGTCTCGTTTTTGAACTCTATCTATTCTGATAGAAATGGGTGCAGTTACGAGAATTACAGCATCCAAGTCTTTATAAATTCCAGTTTCGAAAAGAATAGCGGCTTCTTTAAAAACGAACTTTGTGGTTTGAGAATTTTTCCAAGATTCGAAATCTTTTCCTACTGCTGGATGAACCAAGCTATTGAGCACAGCCAATTTGTTTGGATCATTGAAAACAATAGCGGCCATTTTTTTTCTTTCCAATCCTAAATCAGTGTATATGTCGTTCCCAAATTCGCTCTTTATCTTCGCGATTAATTCGGGGTTGGAATTAATCAAGTCCTTTGCTCTATCGTCTGAGTTGTAAACAGGATAGCCCATCGAAATCAAGATTTTCGCTACCACCGATTTTCCTGAGCCAATTCCTCCGGTAATCCCTATTGTCTGTTTGTTTTTTTGCATAAAAAAAAGAGCCTTTTTTGATAAGGCTCTTTCAAATTTACCCAAAACTTTTTGTTTCGGTAGAATGTGTAGAAGATTATTTTCTTCCGTTTTGTTGTTGGTGTGCAGCAAAGTCGGTAATCAAAGCAGATTTTTCTACTTTAATAATAGTTCCTCCTTCTACTTTCAATTTTACCGTAGTATCTTGGATAGAGCTCACCGTTCCGTGTAATCCACCTATTGTAACTACTTCTGCTCCTACAGCCAAAGCTTCTCTAAAAGTTTTTAATTCCTTCTGTTTTTTGATTTGTGGTCTTATCATAAAGAAGTAAAATACTCCAAACATTAAAACCAACATAATGATCATTTGCATTGGGTTACCTTCTCCTCCTGGAGCCATCATAAATAGTGTGTTCATCGTTTCTTATTTTTAGTTTGTTTCAGGACCAATAACAGTCCCAGTTAATTTTATTTTTGTGTCAGCAGGTTGAGTGTTCGCTGTGATAGTTATAAATTTTACATTGTCACCCACACGACCTTCTGTATTGAATACAACATCCACGCTTGCGCTTTCTCCTGATAAAACAGGTCGTTTTGGCCAGTTTTTTGCAACTGTACATCCGCAACTTCCATTGATATCTGCAATAACCAAAGGACCGTTTCCTGTATTTGTAAATTTGAAAGTTCTTCTAATTTCTGTTCCTTCAATTACAGAGCCAAAATCAAATTCTGATTCTTCCAGTTCTATCACCGGAGGATTCTTCATTTCAATGATATCTGTAAAGTTATCTTCGGTTATTTCAGTGTTTCCACAAGAAAAAAGAAGAATAGAAGAAAATAGAATTAGAATAGTAGTTTTCATATCTTATTTAGGTATTGACTTATTCATTAACCCTCTTCCGCTCTTGTTTATTTTACCATCTTCTTTTAATTTAGCAAAAATCTTATCCAACAATCCGTTGATAAAACCTTTACTCTTTGGAGTACTGTAAAATTTAGAGATTTCGATATATTCGTTCATCGTAACTTTCACTGGAATAGAAGGGAATTCCATAGCTTCAACAAGTGCCATTCTCATCAAGATAACATCTGTTTTAGCTAGTCTGTCTACGTCCCAGTTTTTGGTTTGGGCTGTAATCAAGTTTTCCAATTCGTCTTCTTTCTGAATAGAATGCCTAAACAATAGTCTTGCATATTCTTCGTCAGTTTTGTCTTTAAAAAGAGGACTAAGGCTTTCGATTCCAGAATCACTTTCGCTCATTGTTTCAAGCGTTTTGATCACTGCCATTGCTACAATATCCAAATCATCGTTCCAGAATATGCTGTTGTCTTCCAATACTTCGTGAAGTAGGTCGTTGTTCACAACAAACTTTTTGAAGATAGTGATTAAAAACTCTTTGTCTTCTTCAAATGAATCGGCACCACTGTTCATGTAGGCTGTGTAGTCTTCTGAGCTTCTCAACTCTTTAAAAATTTGACTAATAACCGTAAAAGCCGCATCAGATCTCCACTGAATCTTCATGTTGTCAATGTCTTTTTTCAATTGACTGTTTTGGTTCAGTAAAGCAAACGCTTTGTTGTGAACCAATTTCATGTTGGGGTTCATATCGTCTTCAGTAGGACGAAGTTTCGTTTTTGCATTCTCTATTTTTTCTTCCGAAACGTTTTTTATTTCGTTAAAAACAGAAAGCAAAGTGACGTACAATTCATACACTTTATTCAAGCTGAACATAAGTTCTTTTTCTCCTTTGTCCAATTCTTTGTTGTTGGAGAAAATATAGGCGTACAATGCCAAGAAGGATTTTATTCTTATATGTCTTCTAGATAGCATTAAAATGAGAGTTTTATTTTTCCTATTTGTTCGATTCTTTCTTCAGCCATTTTGTTAGCGGCCAAATACGTTGGGATATTTTCTTCTTCGGCTTTGTTCAATATAGCCAAAGTGGTATTGAAAATGTCTTTAGTCAAATCCATTACTCTTTCTTTGTCGTATCCTGTAACTTCAAAGAAACAATTGATTACTCCTCCAGCATTTATCAAGTAATCTGGAGCATAAGTAATTCCCATTTCCATACACATTTTTCCGTGCTTTACTTCATCTTGTAATTGGTTGTTTGCTGCTCCAGCAATGATTTTGCATTTTAATCTTCCCAATGTATCGTCATTTACAGTCGCTCCCAAAGCGCAAGGTGAGTAAATATCTACATCCAAATCGTAAATATCTTCTGGTGCTACTACAGTTACTTTGTATTCTTTTGCAATTCTTTCAAGAGTTGGCTGGTAAATATCTGTTACAAATATTTCTGCTCCTTCTTTTTCAAGAAACTGAATGAGGTATTCACCTACGTGACCCGCACCTTGTACCGATACTTTTTTACCTTTCAAACTATCGTTTCCGTATGTTTTTTTGGCTGCGGCCATCATTCCCATGTATACACCATAAGCTGTAACTGGCGAAGGGTCTCCACTTTTTCCTGGCAATCCACTTACGTGATTAGTCTCCATGTTTACCCATGTCATTTCTCTTGGAGATACACCTACATCTTCAGCAGTAATATATTTTCCGCCCAAGCTATTTACAAATTTTCCAAACCTACGGAAAAGAGCTTCCGATTTATCTGTGTGTGGATTTGCCATTATTACAGCTTTTCCACCACCTAAGTTTAATCCAGAAATAGCTGATTTGTATGTCATTCCTCTAGAAAGTCTCAACACATCATTCAGTGCTTCTGCTTCGCTTGCATAATTCCACATTCTTGTTCCTCCTAATGATGGGCCAAGAGTGGTATTGTGAATTGCAATAATTGCTTTTAATCCAGATTCTTTGTCGTTACAGAACACTACTTGTTCGTGTCCCATCATTTCCATTCTGTAGAGAAGGAATCCATGCTCTTGAGCTTTTTCAGCTAGGATATTTTCCATGATTATTAAATTTATTTAAGGAGTACAAAATTACGATTAATATTTATTTTTTGTGACTTAAATTATAAATTAAAAAAATGTAGTATTCTTTCCCTCCTTTTGGGACTGAAAACTAACTTAATTTCTTAAAATGGTAAGTATAAAAACTTATCTTTGTCGCAATGAAATCACTCGCATATCTCAATAAGTATTTATTCAAATACAAATGGCGCCTTATTTTGGGTACTATTTTTATTGCCGCTTCCAATTATTTTGGTGTAGAAATGCCAAGATTGGTTAAGAATGCAGTCGATTTATTTGAAAAAAAAATTGGCGCAATTCAATCTTCTTCGCTTACTGAGTTAGATAAATCAGATATATTGGATGGAGCATTTTATTTGGCTCTAGTTTATGTGGCCTATTCGCTTATTCGCGGTTTTTTTGTTTTTCTAAATAGGCAAACAATTATTATTATGTCTAGGTTGATTGAATACGACTTGAAAAACGAAATTTATAGCCATTACCAAAAACTAACTCCGGCTTTTTATAAGCAAAACAACACAGGAGATTTAATGAATAGAATATCGGAGGATGTGAGTAAGGTACGAATGTATTTGGGGCCGGCTATTATGTATTCTATCAATTTATTGGTATTGAGTGGACTTACAATTTATTACATGGTTTCTGTAAACCTAGAGCTTACACTCTATGCTTTGGCTCCCTTGCCAATCATGACAATCCTTATTTATTACATAAGTAAAATAATGAACAAGAGGAGCGAAGAAGTACAAGTTCAGCAGTCGCTCATCTCCACTTTTGTACAAGAATCTTTTTCGGGAATTAGGGTAGTGAAGGCTTACAACATGCAAAAGTCATTGAATGCGAGTTTCCTTGATGAAGCTAGCGAGTATAGATCCAGATCCATGAAATTGGCAACGATAAATGCTTTTTTCTTTCCGGTAATTGTTTTACTTATCGGTGTTAGTACTGTACTGACCATTTATATAGGTGGGATAAAAGCCAATGAAGGAATCATAACCAATGGTGATATTGCAGCCTTTGTAATTTATGTAAATATGCTTACTTGGCCATTTGCTTCTATAGGATGGGTTACATCTATGGTGCAAAGAGCTGCGGCTTCTCAAAAAAGAATCAATGAGTTTTTGAAACAAGAACCGGATATTTTTTCGAAAGAAAATGCAGAGGATATGAAATCAGGTGATATTGTATTTGATAATGTTTCCTTCGTGTATCCCGATTCAGGAATAAAAGCCTTAGAAAATATTTCGTTTGCACTTCCAAAAGGCAAAACGTTAGGAATAATTGGCGAAACTGGCTCGGGAAAATCAACTGTTGCCAACATGATTGCTAGGTTGTACGATGTGAATTCTGGTGAGATAAAAATTGGAAATTCTTCGATACAGAACATAGATTTAACTCAGCTCAGACAATCCATTGGGTATGTGCCTCAAGACGCTTTCTTGTTCTCAGATACAATCGCAAACAACATTCAGTTTGGATTGAGTGAATTGGATTCGAGAAGTGAAGAATTGATGATAAGTGCAGCAAAAGATGCTCATATTTATTCCAATATTATGGATTTTGAGAAAGGTTTTGAAACTGTAGTGGGAGAGAGAGGAATCACTTTGTCTGGAGGTCAAAAACAAAGAGTTTCAATTGCCAGAGCGATAATCAAGCACCCAGATATTTTGGTTTTTGATGATTGCTTGTCAGCCGTGGATACCGAAACAGAGGACATAATCTTAAGGAATCTGAAACGAATCATGAAAGGAAAGACTTCTGTAATAATTAGTCATAGAATTTCGTCCTTGGAACATGCAGATTTAATTTTGGTGATGAATGAAGGGAAAGTGATAGAGCAAGGGAATCATGCAGAATTAATGGCTTTGAATGGCTATTATGCCACGCTTAATGAAAAGCAAAAAATGTAATTATAACCAATTACCTTCAACTCAATTTTCAGTATTTTATTAAAGAAGTTAAAATAATATCCTCTGTTATTTTCAATGATTTAACGTTAATTCATTGAATTTTATTGTTGGTTTTAGGAGAGTGATTTTTTAAAGTGCTCCATGCGGCTAATAAGTGCAACCATATTGTTATTTTTATACAGAACAAAAACTTATTTACTCACCATTTCAATTATTAAATTCTCTCAGAATAATGCTCATCAACCACAATCTACTCACTTTTAGCATCAAGAAATCTGTATTTATATGTTTAATTCTTGTTTTTGTTTTCAATTGTAAATCAAATCAGAATGAAAACGCTTTGTTAATGGTTTCTAATCAGATGATAAAACAAGAAGAAGCTTGGAACAAAGGAGACTTGGAAGGGTTTATGGATTGCTATTGGAAATCCGATTCGCTTCGTTTTATTGGGAAAAGTGGACTGAATACTGGTTGGCAAAATACGCTTGACAATTACAAGAAATCTTACCAGAATAAACAAGAGATGGGAACACTCAAATTCACAAACAAAAGCCTTGACTTTGTTGGAGAACAGATTATCTTTGTAGTAGGCGAATGGAAATTAAGTAGAGAGGATAGTTTGGGAGATTTGGGAGGAATGTATAGCCTTATTTGGGAGAAAAA
>JAHEIE010000028.1 GCA_024639505.1 Crocinitomicaceae bacterium | reverse complement strand
GTCATGCCTACCTTATTTTGGTGTTGGGACTTATTGTGTATGTTTTGTTCAAAGTAAAACGAAGGCAAGAAATAATCCCAACTGTGGAGCCAAACACTAATAGTTCTTTGGAGTTTGTGGAGAATGTGAGTTTATTGTACCTAAAACAAGAAAAACATTATAAATTTATAAAGCATTATCAGCAAAGTTTCTTGCACTTTATCAAGGACAAATATTATTTGTCGTCAGCAAAAGTGACGCAAGAATTTATAGAATTAGTAGCTCACAAATCGGACATTGAGAAAGGGAAAGTAGAGGAGATATTCAAAGAATTTAAACGAGCAAAAAAATCATACAGCTTTTCATCCCATGAATTGATAGAGCTGCATAAAAAGATAGAGTATTTTTATAAAAATTGTAAATAACAACGATATGGAAGAGGAAATAAACAAAGAGCCAGAACATGTTTCGGAAACGGAATTAAGCTCAGAAACGGAAAAAACAATTGAAAACGAGGTGGAAAACGAATCCATAGAGATTCCAGAATCGCCAGAGAATAATTTTCAGTTTGAATCTTCGCTCGAGTTGGCTTTTGTAAAACAAAAATTGGCCGAAGCTCGAGCTCAGGCAGGAGGTTTTATTATTGGTCAGCAAGATACAATTGACTTACTACTTATTGGAATCTTTACAAACGGACATATTTTGCTCGAGGGAGTGCCAGGAATCGCCAAAACTTTATCGGCAAAAGTACTGTCGAAATGCTTGGATACGGAATTTTCGAGAATCCAGTTTACTCCAGACTTAATGCCTTCCGATATTATTGGGACTTCGGTGTTTAATATGAAATCATCGGAATTTACGTTCCACAAAGGGCCTATTTTTTCTAATATTATTTTGATTGATGAGGTGAATCGTTCTCCGGCCAAAACACAATCGGCATTGTTTGAAGTAATGGAAGAAAGACAAATTACTTTTGAAGGAGTGAAGTACGAAATGGAATATCCGTTTCTTATAATTGCGACTCAAAACCCAGTAGAGCAGGAGGGAACTTATAGTTTGCCAGAGGCTCAGTTGGATAGGTTTTTATTCAAAATAAATCTTGAATATCCAACTTTGGCAGAGGAGCAGCAAATTCTTTCGAGGTATAAAAACACTTCGCTTTCTCCAGATTTAGATTCTATTCAGAAAGTGTTTACCAAAGCCGATTTACAAAAAATTCAGGAATTGGTGAACGAAGTGAAAATAGAAGAAAACCTACTTTCCTACATTGCGCAAATAACTCACAGCACACGAAATCATGCTAAATTGTATTTGGGCGCTTCTCCAAGAGCATCTTTGTCAATGGCAAAGGCTTCCAAAGCTCTTGCAGCGATAAGAGGTAGAGATTTTATTACTCCGGACGATATTCAAACTATAGCTCCGCAAGTATTGAACCATAGGATAATATTGACTCCCGAAGCAGAAATGGAAGGCATGACACCTGAGTCTGTAATCAATGAAATTATTCATAAAATAGAAGTGCCTCGTTAATTACCTCCCGAATGAAATCCTTGTTTTTAAAAAATAGAATTTTTCTTTTCTTGCTATTGCTTGCCATAGGCTTTGCTTTTAGTTTTGGATGGAATGTCCTGTTTCCTATTTTCAAGGTTTTGCTCTATGTTTTGATTGCATTGGTTCTTGTAGATGTACTGGTTCTTTTTTTTAGAAAGCAAGAGATTGTTGTAACTCGTAAACTAAACGATACATTGAGCCTGGGAGATGAGAACAAAGTGGAACTAACCATTTCGTCTTCCTACACCATTCCTCTGGATGTTGAGGTAATAGATGAATTGCCTTATCAACTGCAAAGACGAGATAGTTCCTTTCGTTTTTCCCTGAACCCAGAGGGAAAAAGAACTTTGTATTACACCATAAAACCCACAGAAAGAGGTTTATATAGTTTTGGGAATGTCAATGTGTATGTGTCTTCCGTGTTGGGATTAGTAGAAAGGCGATATGTGGTAGATGTGAACCAAGAAATAGGCGTGTATCCTTCGGTGTTGCAAATGAGAAAACATGAGTTTCAGGTATTCACCAAATCCTCTCAAAACCAAGGTGTGAAAAAAATGAGGAGGTTAGGAAATACAAATGAATTTGAGCAAATAAAAGATTACGTAAAAGGAGATAATTACCGCCACATCAACTGGAAAGCAACGAGCCGAAGAAACAAATTGATGGTGAATCAATATCAGGATGAAAAATCGCAGCAGGTATATTATGTCATTGATAAAAGTAGATCGATGAAAATGCCTTTTGATGGATTGACCTTGCTGGATCAAGCCATCAACTCTGCCTTGGTGATGAGCAATATTGCGCTAAAAAAAGGAGATAAAGCTGGTTTGATTACTTTTTCGGATAAAATTGGAGCTCAAGTAAAAGCATCTCGTAATGCTACTCACTTGAAAAAAGTTATGGAAGTTTTGTACAACCAAAAAACAGATTTTTTGGAAGCAAATTACGAATTGCTTTATCAAAGTATAAAAAGAACTGTGCGTGGAAGGAGTTTGCTAATCATGTACCTAAATTTCGAGAGTTTTTATTCCCTAACAATAGCTATGCCTATTCTAAGAAGGTTGAATAAGAGCTATTTGGTGGTCGTTGTATTTTTTGAAAACACAGAGATTTCGAAAGCTTCGGAGATTGAAAGTGAAACGGTTTCGGATATTTATTTACAAACTTTTGCCCAAAAATTTAATAATGACAAAAAGAGAATGGTGCAAGAGCTAAGAAAGTATGGAATTCAATCCATATTGACCAAGCCAGAGGAATTATCAGTAAATACGATTAACAAATACCTCGAACTAAAATCGAGAGGAATGATATAAAAAATGGAAGAAAAAAAGTTTAGCCACATAGATTAAATTCTCCATTAATCTTCCAAAAACCACTCGGAATAACTGTTGGCAGTTTCATTCATTTTGGCATACACCAAGGTCACATCTTTTGGCAATTTTGCCGAAACAACTTCTACTATTTCTTGCAATAAATTTTCGCAAGTTGGGTGGTAATTCACGTAAATGGTCTTATCATTGTGAGCTTCTATTCCCTTGAATCTTGAGTCTGATTTTAAAATAAGTGCATGGTCCAATTTGTCAACCACTTCGCTGTTCACGATGTTTTTTAAATCAGTAAAATCAATTACCATCCCCACATCCGATTTGGTTTCGTCCGTAATCACAGGGCCCAAAACGGTAACCGTTAATTTGTAAGAATGTCCATGAATGTTTCTACACTTGCTATCATGCATATCTAAGGCATGAGCCGTTTCAAATGAAAACTCTTTGGAAACTCTAATTTTTTTCATGGTCTGATTGTTTGATGCAAAAGTAAGTTTATTTCGTGATTCAATGAATTACAAAACTATAAATTCTGATTTACTCGAAGGAAAGTGAGTTCAGTATAGTTTCCAGTTCCATCATGTAAGGCCGTTTGGCAAATTTTGGACAAAATGCGTGACCTTCTATAGTAACTATTCTTCCTCGTGCTTCATCTACCAGAGAAATATTGATAAATGGACCGCCTCTAAAATCTTTCACCATGCTGTAAAGTCCTCTTATTTCGTAAGCGTACACTCCTTTGAATAAGATTTCTTTTTCAAAACTAGGGACTAAAGAATCCGGAGCCGTAATCATGTAAGAATCATCGGTAACACCTCTGAAATACTTTTTCACCACCGAATCTCTTTTTGCCAGCAACGCTTCTTTCGTTAGCTGACTTTTATCGGTGTAAGGATAGTGATATACCAAAATAAATTGTTGAACATCACCTGGAGATTTTTGTCTTTCCGATACCAGTCTCAGGTGCTGAAGTGCAGCAAAGTTTTCGTTGTTGATACTCAAGTCCATTCCGCTAGGAACTGTGAGAGATAAATTGTGCTTTTTCTTTAGTTCTTGCTTTGCAAAATAGTTTTGATCTGCTTTCAAATCTAAGCTCAGTCGGGCAATTTCTAGCTGAGTAAAGTGGTTTTTGATGTCCTCGGAATTTGACATAAAAACATCGTACAAATCTTGCTGATTTCTTCCTATTATTCGAATAAGAGATTGGCTAGAAGCCCACACATCTTTTGCGTAGTCAATCGCTGGTTTTATACTAATATTGGGGTTAACTATGAATTGAATGATGTACCGTTGTTTTTTCGGACTCATGTCAAAAGCTTTTTTTGTGGAGTGTTGCAAATCAAATAAATATTCCTCGTTTGGGTAATAAGGAATCATAGGTGCTACCTCGTTTTGAATAATTTCTCCCAATCTTCCTTCCCATAATTGTTCGTCCAATACAATTTCAATTATTCCTTGGGTGCCTACCGAATGAGGTTTGTAAGCAGCGGTATCTGACTCTTCATTGCTGCAGTTTGCAAGAATGAATAACGCACAAAGTGCTAAAATAGAATGTTTCATTGATTTAGTTTTTGTTACCTATTCCACAAGAATAGTACCTTTTTGAAGAATGTTAGACTCCCAATTATTTATCGGTTTGTTGTGAAGTTAATCGTACTGAATGATTTTAATTTCCTTTCCCTCTACCAACGATTCGGCAGTCAATCCTTTGTTGTGATCTTTCAGTTCTTTTAGGCTAAGCCCAGGAAATTGATTTATAATAGAAACTAGCGAGTCGCCACTTTTCACCTTGTACAATATAAAACTGTGTGGGGCATATTCTGTAACGACTGTCTCCTCGGTTTTGGTTGTGTCCTTTTTTTCTACAATCTTTTCTATTGCTTCTTTAGTTTCTTCAACTTCCTCTTCCTGTTCTTCTTCAACTTCTTCCTTTTCTTTCGGTTTTGGACTTTGTTCCACTTTTACTTTAGGAATAGGTTTGAAAACCACAAGCGACTGACCAATATGCAGTTTATCACTTTTCAGGTTGTTCCATTTCATTAGTTCAGAAACTGAACACCCATTTGCTGAAGCAATTTTCCCTAGATAATCTCCTTTGCGAACTCTGTATTTTGATTTTTTACCCGAAACAGAATTGCTAGCTTCATTTGTTTCGTAAGCCAAGTGTAATTCTTTACTTGTTTCGCAAATTAAAGTTCTGTTCACAAGAAACTCGCCCACTTTTTCTTTGGGTAAATAAATGCATAATTCTCCCGAATTTTCTGGCACAATTCCATGGTAATAGGTTGGATTCAAATACTTCAAGAAATCGGCAGGAATATCAAGAGCTCTAGCCGTAACCGTCAAATCTAGGCGATGAGCCACATGCACGGTATCAATTTCGGAATGCGAGGCCAAAGGCTCTACTGCGGCAATTCCGTAGTCATTGGCATAATTCATCATGTAATTTACTGCTATAAATGCAGGAACATAACCTCTAGTTTCTTTTGGCAAATAGGAGTAAATCTCCCAATAAGTTGTTTTTCCACCGCTCTTTCTTATTGCTTTGTTTACGTTTCCACCGCCAGCGTTGTATGCTGCCAAGGCAAGTTCCCAGTTTCCGTATATTTTGTGTAGTTTTTTCAAATGTTTACAAGCAGCCTCAGTCGATTTGTAAGGATCTTTTCGTAAATCGAGGTAGGAATTTACCTCCAAACCGTATTGTTTACCTGTGTTGTACATGAATTGCCACAATCCAGCAGCGCCAGCCCAAGACTCGGCTGTTGGTTTCAATGCCGATTCTACAATAGGCAAATATTTTAATTCAAGAGGTAATTTGTACTTCAATAATAACGCTTCAAAAATAGGGAAGTACATTTCTTTTCTTGCCATAAATATTGCTATCGATTTTTTTCTTTGCTCGTACATTCTTATGTATTCCTCTGTTACAGAATTTAGAGGAAAAGAAAAAGGTGTTTTTTCATCCAAAAGCAATAATTTCTGTCTTATTTCTTCGGTGCTAAATTCTTTGGATAGCTTATCATCCGTTTGTTTAAATTTCTCGGAGGTAAGTTTTGGGTCTAAATTCTGATAGAAATAAAGCATGCTATCCAAAGCTGCCACCACGGGATCGTCTTTTTCTAGTTGGTATTTGTTTATCAGCAAGGAATCTATGAATGCAGTGTCTTGAGTTATTCCTAAAAACGAAAATCCGAAACAAAAAAGGCTAAATAATACAGGTTTCATAATTTATCGAGTAATAACGGGTGATTTTATTGTGTTGCTGACATTTAAATCTCTGTCTGCCAATCTGATTTTGTAAAGTATTGTGTCTGATTGCGAAGACAAAGGATTGAAGTAAGAAGGTTCAATCACAACTTTTATAATTCCTTTCAAAGCTTTGTTGTTTCCATTTGGAGTCAAATAAGGAACTCGGTATAAAAAAGTAATGTCGTTTCCAGCCAAGTCTTTTCCTCGAATCCATCCCAAAATATCATCTTTTTCATAATATTCGATAAATAGGTTGTGGTGAAAAGTTTGATTGGAAGAAAAACTACCATTTGTATCTCCTTCTCTCAAGCCAATATCTCCATCTCCATCCGTGAATGAAATAGAGATTTCTCCCGAGTCGCTCATAGCTCTAAAAGAATCGAATTCAATAATTGGCTCTAAGGGAAATGTTTCTGGTTTTAGGCAAGAACTCAGCATTCCAATTAAAAGTATGACGAATAAACTTATCTTTGCATTCATGGGAATCAATTTGTGACCTTAAAATTAATGAAAATACTTGACCCAAACATAGAAACCCTTTTTAATATTGAATCTGACGAGGATTTTGAAAGAAAATCTCTCGAGGTTTTTCAGTATCAATATCACAACAATAGCGTTTATCAGCGTTTTGTGGATTTGCTAAAAGTGAATCCAAATTCGGTTGAATCCATAGCATCTATTCCTTTTTTACCGATTTCCTTTTTCAAATCTCATACATTGAATTTGAAGGAAAATCATCAAGCTGTTTTTAAAAGCAGTGGAACTACAGGGCAGTCGAGGAGTCAACATTTTGTCGCAGATTTATCGGTTTATGAAAAGTCTTTTTCATTCGGATTTCAAAGCTTGTATGGCGATATAAATTCCTTCGCAGTATTAGCTCTTTTGCCTTCGTATCTCGAACAAGGAGATTCTTCTTTGGTTTATATGGCAAAGTCATTTGTGGAAAAAACAAGAAGTTTGGGCAGCGATTTTTTTCTTCATGATTTTGAAAGATTGAATCATTCCATCGAAAAGTTAGAAGCCCAAGGTCAAGCATACATTATTCTGGGAGTGAGTTATGCTCTTTTGGATTTTTTGGAGAAATTTCCTCAGCAATTGACTTGCGGATTCATCATGGAAACTGGAGGAATGAAAGGAAGAAGAAAAGAACTCACAAAAAAAGAATTACACAGCGTTTTGAGTCAAAATTCGGGAGGAGGACTTATTCACTCCGAATACGGAATGACCGAGTTGCTGTCTCAGGCTTATTCCAAAGGAGAAGGAATTTACAAATCTCCATCTTGGATGAAAGTGGTTACAAGATCTACAACTGATCCACTTACTTTGGTTCAAAATCAAAGAGGATTGCTCAATATAGTTGATTTGGCAAATGTGAATTCCTGTTCGTTTATAGCAACTGAGGATCTGGGTTTTGTTCATCAGGACGGTAGTTTTGAAGTTCTCGGAAGGTTTGACACCTCCGAAATACGAGGGTGTAATTTGATGGTGGAGTAAAAAAGATAAAAATCCGTAGGTGAACCTACCTTTTTGTAATAAATTTGCATCTCTTTCCTCTTGGCAAGATTATTGATAACTATCTATAAAACAAAAACAAATCAAATGAAAAAAATAATTTACGCTATCCTTGCTTTATCTATTTTGGCTTCTTGTTCGTCTAAAGTGCCATTCACAACTAAGGCTCTTACCGATTATAAATTGACGAATGATGATGTTCAAAAACTTCAGTTTTACATTCAAGGAGATTTAGTTTTAACCAATGGAAATAGTGATAATTCAACAAAAACAGAAGGTGGTGAGTTAGTAATTAAAGATGAGCAAAATTGGAATAAAGTGATAATACCTTCGGGAACTAGAGGAGTTGTTGAAAAGGTAGACGGAGATATGATGTATGTTAGTTTTGAGGAAGGTAAAAATTTGATGTTTAAAGCTAGTCCAACAGATGGAAAGTACAGGATGAAATCTGAAAAATTTGACCCAAGAAAAAGAATGGGAACAGTAACATACGGTGGTGAAGAGTTTTGGGTAAGATCAAACGGATTACAGGCTTTTTTAGCATTCAAACTAAAAAACAGTACAAAAAGACAATCGAATGCTAGGTCTGTAAAAGGAAGAAAGCTTTAGGATAAGATATACAAAAATGTTTTGGTCAGAAGTGCGCTTCTGACCATTTTTTATGAGCTAATATTGTGTTTTTATTTAGATTATTTGTTACTTAGAACCATGCAGAAAAAATCGATAATTTGGTACGTTGGAGCCCCTATAAGGTTTTTGTACAAAATCTATTTTTTGTTCGTGTTTTTCTTACTCGCATTTTTGCTTTATCCCATTTTCTTTGTCTTGTTACGTTCAAAAAAAAATGTGCACAAAGCCTTTCAATTAAAACGAATTTGGGCAAAAATCTTATTAATACTTACTGGTATTAAAGTAAGGGTAGAAGGAAAGGAGAATTTGACAGATTTGCCTTGTGTAATTTGCGCGAATCACGCTTCATATCTCGATATTGTGGTAATGTTTGTGGTGATTCCTAATACTTTTTTGTTTTTAGGAAAAGCAGAATTATTGAAGTGGCCAGTTATTCGAATCTTTTTCCGAAACATGGATATCCCTGTGGATAGAAGTAATGGGTTTAAGGCGAGAGAATCTATTGAGTTGACAAAACAAGCAGTAAAAGAAGGTTTTACTATCGCTATTTTCCCCGAAGGTTTAATTCCAGTTCATGATGTTCCAAAAATGAAGCCGTTCAAAAGAGGAGCGTTTCTGTTGGCAGTTTCTCAGCAAGTTCCAATACAGCCTATTTCATTTGCCACCAATTGGAAATTATTTGCTACTGAATCAGATCCCTTTGGAGCTGGAAGACCCGGTGTTTCCAAAGTGGTGATTCATCCTTTAATTTCAACATCTCACAAAACAGAAGAGAATATTCTAGAATTGATAAAATTAACTTACTCCACAATAGAGAAAGGAATAGATTAGCCGAACAATTTTGGGAATAAATAAATGGAATCACCTAAGTTTTTTACCTTTACACAAACTTATTTTACATGGAAATCACAAACGAAATAATAGACAAGTTAGCAGACTTGGCTAAGTTGCAATTCAAAGACGAACAAAAGGAAGACATTAGAAATGATTTGACGAAAATTATTGCTTTTGTAGATAAGATAGATGAATTGGACACCGATGGGGTTGAGCCTTTAATCCACATGAGTAAAGAGATAAATGTGTTGCGTGAAGACGAGGTGAAAGAAACAATTACCCAAGTACAAGCATTAAAAAATGCACCAAGCAAAGACTCTGACTATTTTAAAATTTCTACGGTTTTAAACAAGAAATAAATTGTTAATTTTGGTTAATTTAGAATTGTTATAAATAAGCTAAAACAGTCAAAAAAAACTGTTAGTTTAGTTTCGATTAAATGACCACAATGTTACATTTGCTACATTATTAGATATTTCAGAAATTCTTCACATGAACGCATTTTTATCCAAAAAATTGAAAAACAAAGAATTACCTTCATATTTCGCCCTACTTTTCTTGGTGCTGATTTCTTTCAGTGCTAGCAGTCAACTTGACGGAAAAGCATTATTTAAACAGAACTGTGCATCGTGTCACCATCCTGCAAAAAACCTTACTGGACCTCTTTTACAAGGAGCAAAAGCAAAGTGGGAAGCAGCAGGTGATGATATTTATGCTTGGGTAAAAAACCCTCAAGCTCAGTACGATGCTGGTGTAAAATCTGCTTTAGCTATTAACTATATGGTAGGTGGAATGCCTGGACAAGCTGTTAACAATGAAGAGATAGACGCAATATTGAAGTATGTGGACGAGTGGACAGCGCCAGTTTCTGTTGCAGGTCCAACTGATGTTCCGGTAGGTCCAACTAACGAATCAAACAATACGTGGTTGATGTGGTTAATAATTGGAGGAATACTTTCCATGCTAATTGTAGCTCTTTGGGGAGTTCGTAAACAATTGTATTACGCAGTAAGAGAGAGAAATCAGGGAGAAGAAATAGACGAAGACGAAGAATCTGTGGCCAAAGAAGTAAAAGGATGGATGAGCAAAAACCTAAAGCTGGTGAGTGTTCTAGGTTTTATTTTGACTTGTACACTTGCTTATTACGGGGCAGAGGAGTTGTATAAAGTAGGATTAGTTCCAGAAAATTACAACCCAGAGCAACCAATTGCATTTAATCACTCAATCCATGCAGGTACGAATGAAATTGATTGTCAGTATTGCCACAATTCAGCTGCGAAAAGTAAATCTGCAGGAATCCCAACAGTGAATGTTTGTATGAACTGTCACAAAGGAATTCAAGAAGGAACGGATGAGAAAGGAACGAGAGAGATTGCTAAAATCCATGCAGCAGCAGGGTATGATGTGGAAAAAAGAGCCTACACAGGGAAAACTGAACCTGTCAAATGGGTAAAAGTTCACAACATGCCAGATCACGTATATTTTAACCACGCACAGCACGTAACTGTTGGAAAAATCGAATGTGAGAACTGTCATGGAGATGTAAAAACATACACAACAGGGAAGGTGTCAGGAACAGAAACAATCAACAATCTAAAGCTAGAAGGAAAGAAGATTGTGAAATTAACCAAGCCGTTGCTTACAATGGGATGGTGTATCGAATGTCACAATACTGCTGAAGTATCAACTGCTGATAGCAAGTACTATGACGATATTCACGAAAGATTGAAGTCTGACAAAGAATTATACAAAAGTGTAATGGAAGACGGAAAAGTGAAAGTGAAAGAATTAGGAGGATGGGAATGTTCAAAGTGCCATTATTAAAAAACAAAATAGTTTAATTGATTTATGAGTAAAGTCAAAACATATTGGAAAGGGATAGAAGAGAAAGAGCAATCAGCTTCTTTTATCGAGCAAAGTAAAAGTGAATTCCCTCAAGAACTTCCTGTTCAAGAGTTTTTAGCTGATGAAAATTTAGCTGAAAGTTCAACGAACAGAAGAGATTTCTTGAAATTCATGGGGTTTAGTGTAGCAGCAGCAACACTTGCAGCTTGTGAATCACCAGTTGTGAAATCGATACCTTACGTAAACAAACCAGAGGATATTACTCCAGGTGTTGCAAACTGGTATTCTTCAACCTATTGGGATGGAAACGATTACGCTAGTATCTTGGTAAAAACAAGAGAAGGTCGTCCAATCTTTATTAAAGGAAACAAGAGTTTTGGAATAAACAAAGGAGCTACAACACCAAGAATTATTGGTTCTGTATTGTCTTTGTACAACGGTGCTAGACTTCAAATGCCAATGGCTGCTGGTAAAAAAGCAACGTGGAGTACAGTTGACATTTCAATAAAAAAACAATTAGCTGAAATTTCAGCAAAAGGAGGGAAAGTAAGAATTATGACTAATTCTACTTTAAGTCCTTCAACGGATGCTATTTTAAATGAATTTGTTTCTTCACTTGAAGGAGCTGATGCTAAAATAGTGACTTACGATCCTATTTCGTATTCAGGAATTACAAAAGCAAACCAAGTAAGTTTTGGAAGTGCTGTTGTTCCTACTTATCACTTTGATAAGGCAAAAGTAATAGTAAGTATCTCTGCAGATTTCCTAACCAACTGGTTGTTGGCAACAGATTACATGCCAGATTATTTATCGAACAGAAACCCAGATAACAATTGGATGTCAAGACATTTCCAATTCGAATCAGTAATGTCAACTACAGGATCTAATTCTGATGTGAGAATACCAATTAAACCATCAGAAGAAGGGTTGGTAGCTGCAGCTTTGTACAAGCACATAACAGGTAGTTCTGTGTCGGGTGTAACTGTTCCTCAAGAAATATTAGACAAAACAAAAATTGCAGCTCAAGAACTAAAAGCTAACAAAGGAAGTGCTTTGGTTGTGGGTGGAAGCAATTGTTCAGGAACACAAACTGTGATCAATGCCATCAACGATGCATTGGCTAGTTATGGTTCTACAATTGATATGGCAAATCCTACTAACATGGCAAAAGGAAATGATGCCGAAGTAGAAGGATTGGTAAAAGAAGTAGAAGCAGGAAAAATTGATGCTTTGTTTGTGTATGGTGTAAATCCGGTTTATACACTGCCAAATGGAGCTAAGTTTGCAGAAGGTTTAAAGAAATTAGATTTATCTGTTTCTTTTTCACAATATGCAGATGAAACTGCAACTAACTGTCAGTTTATTTGTCCAGATAATCATTATTTAGAATCATGGAATGATTTTGCTCCTTCAGCTTCTCATTATGCAGTAGCTCAGCCAGCAATAAGACCTTTATATGATACAGCTCAAGCTCAAGAATCTTTCTTGGTTTTTGCTGGAAAAGCAAGTAGAGCAGGAAAAGAATCAAGAGTAATGTATGATTACATTAAATCAAGATTCACAGGAGATTGGAACATGTTGGTTCACAATGGATCTATGGATGTGAATGCAACACCAGTTGCAACAGCTGCCTTTGCTGGAGATTTATCTGTAGCAGGACAACACATTGCTAAGAAATCTAAATCAACAGAAGATTTTGAAGTAATCATGTATCAAAAGAATGGTATTGGAGATGGGCAACAAGCTGCCAATCCATGGTTGCAAGAATTACCAGATCCTATTACTAAGGTAACTTGGGATAATTACATGACAATGTCTAGAGCAGATGCTGAAAAATTGGGATGTAATATATTGTTAGGAGAAAAGAGCCCAGCAACAGTCGCTAAGATTGAAGTAAATGGTGCATCTTTAGAATTGCCGGTATTTGTACTTCCAGGACAGAAGTCTGGGACAGTAGGAATAGCTTTAGGTTATGGTAGAGGAGCCAACCAAGAAAACATTGGAGACTCGGCTTATCAAACTCAAGAGTACGGAACTCATATCATGAAAGATGGAAAAAAGCAATTGATTGGTGGAAACGCATTTAGCTTGACTCAATTTGTAGACGGAGAATTAATGTTCTCAGCAGCTGCAAAATTAACAAAGCTAGATCAAGAATATCCATTAGCTTGTACTCAAACTCACCATACATTTATGGGAAGAACCTCTATTGTTAGAGAAACTTCTTTCGGAGTGTACAAGGCAGGAGACAAAAATGATTTTAACCCAGCTCACCAATTATCTACACATGAGAAAGGTAGAACTGTAAAGAAAGATATTTCTGAATTTGACTTATGGGATTCTCACCCAGTTGAGAACGTAGGTCACAGATGGGGAATGTCAATTGATTTGAGTTCTTGTATTGGATGTGGATCTTGTATTGTAGCTTGTCATACAGAAAACAACGTACCAGTTGTTGGAAAAGATGAGATTAGAAGAGGAAGAGACATGCACTGGTTAAGACTAGATAGATATTTTTCTTCGGCAGAAGATGAAGTAAGAGCAGATGCACTTGCCAATAACACAAAGGACTATGATTACGCTAAGTTGGAAATTCCAGAAGAAAATCCATCAGTAGTTCATATTCCAATGATGTGTCAGCACTGTAACCACGCTCCATGTGAGACTGTTTGTCCAGTTGCTGCAACAACGCACAGTAATGAAGGATTAAACCAAATGACTTACAACAGATGTATTGGTACAAGATATTGTGCAAACAACTGTCCTTACAAGGTAAGAAGGTTCAACTGGTTTAACTATCCAACAAACTCTAGATTCCAGCACTTCAACCCATCGCAATTTGATATGGGAAGAATGGTGTTGAACCCAGACGTAACAGTAAGGTCAAGAGGAGTAATGGAGAAATGTAGTATGTGTGTACAACAAATCCAGTCAGGAAAGTTAGAAGCTAAGAAAGAGGGAAGAACAATTATTGATGGAGAAATCCAAACAGCTTGTTCATCATCTTGTCCTACGGATGCAATTACATTTGGTGATTTGAATGATAAAAAATCTCATGAAAGTAAAGGGTCTGTTGTAAGACAGAAATCTGAAGGAACGAGAGCTTACCATATTCTGGAAGAGATAGGTACGCAGCCAAACATTTACTACCAAGTAAAAGTTAGAAACACGAACGAAGCTTAATAATTAGTCAGCAAAGAATTAAAAAATCTTACGAATGCATAAAGAATCAGCAATAAGGGAACCGTTAATTTTAGGAGACAAAACCTTCAAACAGATTACAGATGATGTTTGTCGTCCTATTGAAAACCAAGCACCAAGAGGATGGTATATCCTTATTACCATCGCCACAGTAATCGCTCTTTATGGAGTAGGTTGTATCCTTTACTTGATAGGTGAAGGAATAGGAACTTGGGGATTGAACAATGCCGTAGATTGGGCATGGGATATTACTAACTTCGTATGGTGGGTAGGAATTGGTCACGCAGGAACTTTGATATCTGCGGTACTTTTACTTTTCCGTCAGAAATGGAGAATGGCGGTAAATCGTTCTGCTGAGGCAATGACTATTTTTGCCGTAATTATGGCAGCAATTTTCCCTGGAATTCACATGGGAAGAATTTGGGTTTCATACTGGGTTTTACCTTTGCCAAACCAATTTGGATCGTTGTGGGTAAACTTTAACTCTCCTCTTCTTTGGGATGTATTCGCGATTTCTACTTACTTCTCGGTATCTCTAGTATTTTGGTACATAGGTTTAATTCCTGATTTCGCTACCATCAGAGACCGAATGACTAAGCCCTTGACAAAGAAAATTTACGGATTATTAAGTTTTGGATGGTCTGGAAGAGCAAAGCACTGGAACAGATTTGAAATAGTATCGCTCGTATTAGCAGGTATTGCAACTCCACTTGTATTCTCGGTACACTCGATTGTATCATTTGATTTTGCTACTTCAGTTATCCCTGGATGGCACACTACAATTTTTCCTCCTTATTTTGTGGCAGGAGCAGTATTCTCTGGATTTGCAATGGTACAAACTCTTATGCTTATCGTAAGAAAAGTAATGCACCTAGAGGCATACATTCACACAAAGCACATCGAATACATGAACATTGTAATTATGGTTACAGGTTCTATCGTTGGTGTAGCTTACCTTACTGAGTTATTTATGGCTTGGTACTCTGGTGTAGAATACGAATCGTATGCATTCTTAAACAGAGCAACTGGACCAATGGCTTGGGCCTACTGGGTAATGATGACTTGTAACGTAATTTCTCCACAATTAATGTGGGTAAAGAAATGGAGAAGAAGCTTAACATTTACTTTCATCCTTTCTATCGTAGTAAACATAGGAATGTGGTTCGAAAGATTTGTAATTATTGTAACTTCTTTGTACCGAGGTCACATGCCTGCATCTTGGGCATACTTTTACCCAACTTGGGTAGATGTAGGTGTATTTGTAGGAACAATTGGAATCTTTACAGTTCTTTATTTGTTGTATGCAAGATATTTCCCAGTATTGGCAATCAGTGAAGTAAAAACAATTTTGAAATCTTCTGGAGAAAACTACAAAGATGGATTTGGAGCAGGTGAAGGATATTACGGTGCAGATGGATCTCACGGACACGATCACCACGAATCTCATGATGAGGTAGTAGAAAACACAAAGCACGAAGAAACTGTTGCAGAATTATCTGAGGAAGAAATAGCTAAAAATAAATCTACATTGTTAGATAGAATTGGAACAGCTGAGGCATCAGAAGCGGATGATTTGAAACAAATCAGTGGAGTAGGGCCAGTTCTTGAAAAGACTTTGAATTCAATTGGAATTTTCAAATTCGAACAAGTTAGTAAAATGACAAGTGAGGAATATAATTTATTAGATTCTCTTACGAAATCATTCCCAGGAAGAGCAGAAAGAGACAATTGGGCTGCTCAAGCAACAGAATTAATGACTAAATAAATAAGAAAACATGGCAGATAAAATTATATATGCAATGTACGATGACGATGATAAATTGTTAGACGGAGCAAGAATGCTTGTTTCTAAAGGAATTCATGTCAACGAAGTATTTTCTCCAATGCCAATACATGGTTTGGATGATGTAATTGGTGTTCGTCACACAAGACTAGGAATTGCATCTTTCTTATATGGGTTAACTGGTTTGATGTTGGCTACATTAGGAATGAAGTATTTTATGATTGATGATTGGATGATGAATATTGGTGGAAAGCCAAGTTTCTCTTACCTAGAAAACTTACCTGCTTTTATTCCAATTACGTTTGAGTTCACAGTCTTATGTGCTGCACACGGTATGGCAATCACTTATTTGTTAAGAAACAAAACTTTACCAGGTATGCCTGCTTCTAATCCAGATCCAAGAACAACGGATGATATGTTCGTAATGGAAATAAGAACTGCTGAAAACACAAAGTACAGTGCAGACGAATTACAGTCTATGGTAAAATCTACTGCAATTGTTGAATTAGACGAAAAAACTGTATAAATAAACTGTCTTATAGATTTAAAAATATGATGACTATCAAAACTTTACATAAAATCACTGCAGGACTTGCCATTGCCACAATGTTGTTTTCCTGTGTAAAAGATGAAAACTCTGCAGGATACGAATACATGCCAGATATGTACCGTTCTCCGGCAATCGAAACTTACGTGGATTACGGAGAAGTGAGAACCTGGAAATCCAATGATTCTATTAAGAATTTACAATCGGCTAAATTGCCTCCACTAGGAACAATACCGTTTAAAGGTTCAGAAGTAAGTGCAGCTTACGAATTACCCTACAAAAGATTGCCTTCTGGAGCGATGGTTACCACTCACGGCCTTACAAGTTTAGAATTCAGCGATGCCGATTACGAAGCATCAGTTGCAGATGTAAATCCTTTGCCTTTGACAAAGTGTAACTCAGAAAAAGGAAAAGAATTGTACAATAGATTTTGTGATCACTGTCATGGTGAAAAAGGAGCAGGAGACGGAAAAGTATCAAACCACGATGCGATTAACCCTCCGGCAAATGCATTTGAAAGAACAGATGGTCAGATGTTCTATTCAATAACTTACGGAAAAGGAGTAATGGGAGCACACGCATCTCAATTGAACCAAAAAGAAAGATGGCAAGTAATTAACTACATCAATTCGATGAAAGGAGCAGAAGTACTCGAAGGACCTTGTGGTGAAGGATCAACTATTACATCATCCGTTTCATTAGATATAGTTGCAGCTATCGCACAAACCGCACAACATAATTAACCATAAATTGTAGAAAATTAGAACTATGAATTTTCAATTTACAAGTAAAATAAAAAGAAACTTATTTATCATCATCGCTGCTGGATTGGCAATGTTTGTAGTAGGATTTCTTACAGAAAAAAATCATTTATATACAGAAATTCACTCTGTCCATGAAGGAGAAGAGGGATTACTCGTAGAATATTACAAGGAACTTCCTTTTACAAAAGTAAAGTTTGTTGAGGATGTAACTGTTGCAGCTACTGAGGCTGGAATATCTGTTGATTTTTCGGATTTGATTGAATTGCACAAAGACGATCACCACGGTTCTCAACACCACGATGATTTTGAATTTAAAATGTTGTTGACTCCCCACTCTCTTGAAACAGAAGGTGAACACGGTCATTCAGAAGCGCATGGAGATGCCCACGCTGAAGATCATGGGGATTCACATGCAGAAGAAGGCGGGCACGATGCTCATGCAGGTGTTCACCATACTCCAATGGAAACTTTGGAACACATCGTTCATGAAGTTGGTTCATTTAATGATACTGGACATGCAAGAACTTGGTCTAACTTATTAGTTAACGCTTTCTTCTTTTTTGGAATAGGATTAGGAGCTTTGTTTTTCATTGCTTTGCAATATGCTACTGAATCAGGTTGGGGTGTTGTATATAAAAGAATTCTTGAAGCAATAATTGGTTGGTTGCCAATTGGTGCAATCTTTTTGATTATTGTATTCGTTGGTGCATCAATGCATTGGAATCATATTTATCACTGGATGGATCCTGAAGTTCATAACCCTGAAAGTGCTCATTTTGATATTATTATTGCAAACAAGAAACCATTCTTGTCTCAATGGTTCTTTTGGTTGATGAATGCAGTTTACTTCGCGGTATTCTTATTGTTCGCCAGAGGATTCAGAAAAAGATCACTACAAGAAGATTTGGAAGGTGGAACTAAAATTCACATGAAAAACTTTGCAAAAGGTGCTTTGTTCTTGGTGTTGTTCGGATATTTATCTTCGGCTATGTCATGGCAATGGGTGATGTCAATCGATACACACTGGTTTAGTACATTGTATGGTTGGTATGTGTTCTCAGGAATTTGGTTATCAGCAACAATCTTTATCTTATTATTGACTTTCTGGTTGAAAGGATTAGGATATTTGGATTTTATCAATGAATCTCACATTCACGATATGGGGAAATGGATGTTTGCAATTAGTTTCTTGTGGACATACTTATTCTTCTCTCAGTTTATGTTGATTTGGTATGCGAATATTCCTGAAGAAGTAACTTACTACCTTGATAGATTTGGAGACTACAAATGGATTCTATGGACAACAGTTGCAGTAAACTTTGTTATTCCAATTATCTTGTTGATGTCAAGAGAGGCAAAAAGAAGCAAAAATACAATCATTATTATTGGAAGTATCTTGTTTGTGTTCCACTGGGTAGATGTATTTATCTTAGTTATGCCAGGTTCTGTGTTCGATCACTGGGCAATTGGATTCTTGGAAGTAGGAATGTTTGTAGCGTTTTTAGGAATGTTTATCTACACTGTGCTAAATACTTTATCAAAGGCTCCTATGCTTGTAAAAAATCACCCATATTTGGATGAAAACTTGCATCACCATACATAATAGAATAATTTTACGACAGAGATAAATTAAAGAAGATTAAATAAAAATAAGAAATGAAATTTTTAATAGTTTTAGTAATAGTATTAGTCATCGTTGCATTAGCTCAATTGATGAAAGTGTACGAACTCTCATCAAAATTGAGAAATAAGGATGAAGCAGATGTGACGCCTGGTGAAACAAAATTCAACGCAGGAATGTTGTTGGTGTTTTATATCACTTTGATGATCTCTTCCACTTGGATGTTCTTTCATTATGGTCCAAGACCAGGTTTGGGTGTTTCTGCATCTGAACATGGAAATGACATCGACTTTTTGTATGATGCTAACTGGATTATCCTATTGATTGTATTTTATTTGACTCAAACATTGTTGTTTGTGTTTGCAATAAAATATCAAAAGAAGAAAGGAAGAAAGGCTGTGTTCTTTGCTCACTCCACTAAGCTAGAGTTGGTTTGGACAATTATCCCAGCTGTAACACTTGCAGGAATTATCATTGGAGGATTATTGGTTTGGAATAAGATTACAACACCAAAAGAAAACTCTACTGTCATAGAGATTTATGCACAGCAGTTTGGTTGGAATGCAAGATATGCGGGAGAGGACAATACACTTGGGAATTCAGATTTTAAAGTTATTGAAACAAACAACCCACTGGGTGTAGTAACTTCTGGATTGATTGATACAAAAGAGGAATTGTGGAAAGAAGAGATTGAAAAAATTAAGAAAGAAATTGAAGAAAATGGAGATTTGACGCCAGACGATAAATTGGCAGAAATGAAAGAAAAGGTTGAAAGATTGGAAAGACAATTAATTAGACTTGCGCCATTGAGAAGAGCACAAACTCCAGAAACAGACAAGGCAGCAAATGACGATGTAATTGTGAAGGAATTGTACTTGGTAAAAGGACAAGACTACGAATTCAAGTTCAGATCAAGAGATGTAATTCACTCGGCTTTGTTCCCTCACTTTAGAGCACAAATGAACTGTGTGCCAGGAATGGAAACTAGATTTTCTTTCAAGCCTACAATTAGTACAGCTGAAATGAGAAAAATGCCAGACGTAATAGCTCAGTATGAGAAAACGAATGAGCAGAGAGTTTTGGATGGAAAAGAAGAAGTAGAGTTCAACTATGTCTTGTTATGTAACAAGATTTGTGGATCTTCTCACTACAACATGCAAATGAACATTATTGTAGTGGATACACAAGAAGAATTTGATGTTTGGTATGCAGAACAAAAGAAATCAAAATCTTTTCCAGTATTGGTTGGATTAGAAGAGCCAAAATCAGAAGAGAATACAACAGAAGAAGTAATTGTGGAAACAGTAGTTGACTCAACTGCAGTAGCAATAGTTCAATAATTAGAAGATTTATACTTTAATAGATTTATAAAAAAGAAATGGGAGCACACACACACGAAGAAGGTCACCACCACCACGAAAGTTTTATTACTAAATATCTTTTTAGTCAAGATCATAAAATGATTTCTAAGCAATTCTTAATTACTGCAATGGTAATGGGAGTTGTAGCTGTAATCTTATCGGTACTATTTAGAATGCAAATTGCTTGGCCAAATGAACAATTTGAGGCAATGAAATTCTTTTTAGGAGACAGTTATTTAAGCGAAGATGGATTGTTAAAACCAGACAGATATTTAGCAATCGTTACAATTCACGGAACCATTATGGTATTCTTTGTTTTGACAGGAGGTTTGAGTGGAACATTCAGTAACCTATTGATTCCGCTTCAAATTGGAGCAAGAGATATGGCGTCAGGTTTATTGAACATGCTTTCATTCTGGTTGTTCTTTTTATCTAGTGCAATCATGTTGTATTCGTTGATGGTAGAATCTGGACCAGCCTCGGCAGGATGGACTGTTTACCCTCCATTGAGTATTCTTGAAAAAGCAATTCCAGGATCAGGAACGGGAATGACATTGTGGTTGTTATCAATGACATTGTTTATCGCTTCTTCTTTGTTAGGTGCTTTGAACTACATCGTAACTATTTTGAATTTAAGAACAATAGGAATGAAAATGACAAGACTGCCACTTACAATTTGGGCATTCTTTGTAACTGCAATTCTTGGTGTACTTTCTTTCCCAGTATTGGTTTCAGCAGTATTGTTATTATTGATGGACAAATCTTTTGGAACAAGTTTCTACCTTTCAGATATCTTTATCGGTGGAGAAGCATTGGATGCATCGGGAGGTTCACCAATCCTATACCAACATTTATTTTGGTTCTTAGGACACCCAGAAGTTTACATTGTATTACTTCCTGCACTAGGAATTACTTCTGAAATTGTATCAACCAACGCACGTAAGCCAATCTTTGGTTATAGAGCGATGATTGGTTCTATCCTAGCAATTGGTTTCTTATCGTTTATCGTTTGGGGTCACCACATGTTTATCACAGGAATGAATCCATTCATTGGAGGGATATTTGTATTCACAACTTTGTTGATTGCAATTCCTTCTGCGGTGAAAGCATTTAACTACATTACTACATTGTGGAAAGGTAATATTCACTACACACCAGGAATGTTATTCTCAATAGGATTGGTATCGACTTTCATTACTGGAGGTTTAACAGGTATTATCCTTGCTGATGCAACACTTGATATTCCAGTACACGATACGTATTTCGTTGTAGCTCACTTCCATATTGTAATGGGACTTTCGGCTATCTTTGGAATGTTTGCTGGGGTGTACCACTGGTTCCCAAAAATGTACGGAAGATTGATGAACAAGAAACTAGGTTATGCTCACTTTTGGATGACTTTGGTTTCAGGATACGGAGTATTCTTCCCAATGCACTTTGTTGGATTGGCAGGAGCACCAAGAAGATATTACTCAAACACTGAGTTCGCTTTTTTAGATCACATCCAAGATTTGAACGAGGTGATTACTATTTTTGCAATCATTGGAGGTATCGCTCAATTGATATTCTTCTACAATTTTTTCCACAGTATGTACCACGGTAGAGTAACAACTCAGAACCCATGGAAATCGAATACATTGGAATGGACAACACCAGTAAAACCAATACATGGAAACTGGCCAGGAGCACTTCCTGTAGTTCACAGATGGCCTTACGATTATAGTAATCCAGACCACGAGGAGGATTTTGTACCACAAAACGTTCCTCTGAAAGAAGGAGAACATTCACACTAAGACAAATTACCTAAAGGGCTTTCGATTCGAAAGCCCTTTTTTTTGCATATTGAATAATGAAGCACTTTTACTGAGCTTACTCATAAGTTCGATGAATTGCAAACGATCGCAAATTCATTCCAGCTGAGAGATCAGATTAAACAAAAAAAGCCAACAAGATAATTATCTCATTGGCTTCTTTAAATAGGTTAAAGGTTTTCAATTAGCTTTTAAACTTCAAAACCTCTGATCTTCCTTTTTTAAATATTTTGTTTCCTGCAGCTTTGCCTTTTCTCAGTGCTTTTTGTTCTTCTTCGGGCAATGCAATAACCTCTTTGCATTCATCCGAACAACAAGTATTCATTTTTTCGGAACAAGAGCTACATTGGATAAATAGCAAGTGACAGCCTTGATTTAAACAATTTACGTGCGCATCACATGGCTCACCACATTGGTGACAATGAGAAATCACATCGTCAGAAATTCGTTCTGCTCTTCGTTCATCAAACACAAAATTTTTCCCAAGAAACTTGTTCTCAAGTCCTTCCTCGTTCACTTGTCTGAAATAGTTGATGATTCCACCTTCCATCTGAAACACCTTTTTAAATCCTTTGTGCTTGTAATAAGCCGAAGCTTTTTCGCAACGAATTCCTCCGGTGCAATACATCACTAGGTTTTTATCTTCTTTGTGGTCTTTGAGTTGATCTTCTATCAAGTCCAATGAATCTCTAAAAGTATCAACATCGGGTGTTACGGCATTTTTAAAATGTCCTATTTCACTTTCGTAATGATTTCTCATATCCACTAAAACAGTATTGGGGTCTTCTATAAGTTCATTAAATTGCTGTGCTTTAACATGTATTCCAATATCGGTCACATCAAAGGAATCGTCATTCAATCCATCGGCTACAATCTTGTCTCTTACTTTTACTTTCAGTTTCAAAAAAGATTTATTGTATTGCTCAATCGCAATGTTCAACCTCACATTTTCGAGAAAAGAAATTTCATCGAGTTTGGTTTTAAATGCATTGAAATTTTCGGCAGGAACAGAAAGTTGGGCATTTATTCCTTCGTGTGCCACATAAATTCTTCCCAGAACTTCTTGTTGATCCCAAAGGAGGAACAAATAATTTCGAAATATTTCTGGGTTACCAATTTTGTGGTACTTGTAGAAAGAGATAGTAAGGCGGTCTTTTCCGGCTTGTTCAATAAGAGCTTCTCTTTCTTTTGAGCTTAATGTATTGTACAGTTGCATGCTATACGAGTTTTTAAGGTTTAAAAGAATAATATGGAACAAAGGTATGAAATAATATCAATCGCTCGGATTTCGTGCTTATATTTCATTTATGACTTATGTCAGTTTACTTCTTTTTATGAGGTATTGAAGCAGAACAGGATACACTCCTTCCTCAATATTAGTTGGGACATAGTCAATTTGGTATTGTCCACATTTCAGTTTGAGAGTAGATTGATAGGAAGAGAGCTTGGCTTTGTACTCTTCTCTTATTTGACTTGGATTCAGGCGCACTTCTTCGCCAGTTTCCATATCTACAAAAACGATTGGCCTATTTTCATAGTTCAGTTCCAGCTCCTTGGCTTTATCCATCACATGAAATAATACGACTTCGTGTTTTTTGTGTCGCAAATGTTGAAGAGCAGAAAAAGCTTCTTCATTATTCATTAATTCGCCATCTAGCATATCGCTAAAAATAAAAACCAAGGAACGCTTGTGGATTTTTTCGGCAAAATGATGAATGGCATCCACAATTTGGGTGGGTTCTCCTTCAAGTTGGTAATCTTTGTTTAGCATTTTTTCTAGCTCCGAATAGATGTAACGCTGGTGGGCTTGGTTCGTTTTGGCTGGTGTTTCGAGTTTAAATTCATTTGAAAACAGAGACAAGCCAACTGCATCTCTTTGTTTTTTTAATAATTCGATTAAGCTAGCAACAGCCATTGCCGAAAATTCCAATTTATTGAGTTTGGAATCGTCTTTAGGAAAATGCATGGAAGAGGAAACATCCAACATGAACTGACATCGTAGATTAGTTTCTTCTTCGTATCGTTTCACAAATAATTTATCTGTGCGGGCATAAAGTTTCCAATCTATGTGTTTGGTAGATTCACCTTTGTTGTAGAGACGATGCTCCGCAAACTCCACCGAAAACCCATGAAATGGGGATTTGTGCAATCCGGTTATAAATCCTTCTACAACTTGTTTTGCCAAGATTTCGAGGTTGCCAAATTGCGCTATAGAGTCTTTTGTGAGTTTCAATGGTCTTTTTTTATAGTTATAAATGTACAACTTTTAGCTCGACTACTTTGTTCTTAAACACATTAAAAAATAAGTGATAAAAATCATTGTTTTTATTTAGAATAAATAAAAACAATGTACTACATTTGAACTCTATTTAGAATAAAAATAAATAACAAAACATAAAAAAATGAAAAAAATAGTCTCAATTATTATTCTTTCTTTCATGGTTTCTGGTGCTTGGACGCAAATTGGAATGGGAGATACAATGGTGAATTCAGCCGACAGATTGATTTTGAGTGATTCTCGAATTACTCTTGGTGGATATGGAGAAATAGATTTTAACAATACTTTGCCATCTAATGGAAACAAACGAAACGGGAGTTTTGATGTTCATAGAATGGTATTTTTAACTGGTTATAAATTCACAGATAAATTAAGTTTTGTAACTGAATTAGAGATAGAGCACATTAAGGAGGTGTTTATTGAGCAGGCTTTTATTGATTATCGTTTGCATGAATTTGTTCATTTTAGAGCTGGTTTGATGTTAATTCCAATGGGAATTATCAACGAGTATCACGAGCCAGTTACTTTTAATGGAGTAGAAAGACCAAACATAGATAAGTATTTGATTCCTACTACTTGGAGAGAAATTGGAGCAGGTTTTTCTGGTACTATTCCTGAAATAGGATTCAGATACCAAGCTTATTTTGTAAATGGCTTATCCAGTTTTGATAATGAAGCTTCACTTTCGGGAAGTTCAGGTTTTAGAAGCGGACGACAAAAAGGAGCTCAAACTACTTTTTCGCATCCCAATGCTACATTAAGGTTAGAGTATTTTGGTTTGAGTAAATTAAAAATTGGTTTATCGGGTTACATTGGAAAAACTCAATCTACCTTGTACGATGAAATTGGAGTAACTGAAAATGGAACTTTGGCAAGAGCAGATTCATCTGTTGTGGGAATGGGAATGATGGTTGCTGATGTAAGGTATAAGAACAAGGGGTTTGAGGCAAGAGGACAATATGTGTATGCCAATATTGCTAATTCTTCTCAGTATAACGCGATGTTTGGAACCAATGTAGGTTCAGCGATGCAAGGCTATTATGTAGAAGCAGGTTATGATTTGTTGCGATTTATGAAAAAATCGACAGACAAAAAATTGGTTGCATTCTGCAGGTATGAAAATTACAATACTCACCACAAAGTGTCAGGTGAACTTACTCAAAACAAAAGCTACAACCGAACAGATATAACCACAGGTTTGACTTTTCATCTCGATCAAGGTGTTGCTTTAAAGGCAGATTTTCAGCAATTCAGAAATGAACTAAGAGGTTCTTCAATCAGAAATCAAATTAATTTTGGAGTAGGAGTATGGTTTTAAAAAATATAAGTGTTTTAGCAATTTCCTTTTTTCTGTTTGGGTTTTCTCACGATGCTCACTTGGAGAAAAAGATTCAAAAAGTACTGAGCAAAACTTTTGAAAACAAAATTTTTGTAAAGGAAGAAATGGAAGTAGATCGAAAGTCGGAAAACGAATCTTGGTTTGGGATTACAGAAAAATCTTCGAAGAAAAATTTGGGAATTGTTTCGGTGAATTCCGCTATTGGAAGATTCGATAAGTTTGATTTTATGGTGGTTTTTAATCCCAATAAATCTATAAAAACGGTAAAGGTTTTGATTTACCGAGAAGATCACGGTGGCGAGATTGGTAGCAAAAGATGGTTGAAACAATTTGAGGGAAAAACTCCTAAAGAGGCCAATAATTTGACACAGGATATTGATGGAATTTCTGGTGCAACAATGTCATGCGATGCCATTACTAAAGAAATTCAGAAATCTTTAATCACAATACGAAATATAAATAAATAATGAATTCACTCTCTTTTTTTATCGAAGAATTAGCCAAGCCGCTGAAACGAATGTTGTTTCTTTTTGTGATTACAATTTCGTTGGGTTACGGTTTTGGTTTGCGTTATTTATATCTGACCACTGAGGCCAATACAACCACTCTTCAGGAAAATTATTTAGGCAATGAAGATAATGAGGATGCCGAAGTGATGAAATTCAAGAAAACAGAAAAAAGTATTTTAACTTTTCTGCACGATCACCTTTTATCGATGGGATTGTTGCAATTGGTGTTGAGCATTCTGCTGTATTTTACTAAACTACCTGCTCGATTCAAGAATTTTCTGGCTATTGAGCCTTTTGTTTCTATGCTCATTACATTCTCGGGTATTTATTTACTGTGGTTGGGAATTGAAGAATTGAAATACTTAGTTATGATTTCTGGTACTTTGTTTCACTTTACTTTTATGACAAGTTTAGTTTTGTTGAGTGTAAAATTATTGCGAAAATAAGGGGCAGAGCTTTTTTCGGATTTTAACACATAAAAAAAGGGAAGCCAATTGGCTTCCCTTTTTTTGTTTCAAACTGCTTCGATTTGGATTATACCAATGCGTTCAATTTTTCAGCTAATTGTGCTTTTGGCACAGCTCCTACTGATTTATCTACAACTTCTCCGTTCTTAAAGAACAAGATTGTTGGGATGTTTCTTACTCCGTATTTTGCTGCGATATCTTGGTTTGAATCTACATCTACTTTTCCTACGTGTGCTGTCTCAGCATACTCGTTAGATAATTCATCTACCAACGGTCCTACCATTCTACATGGTCCACACCAAGCTGCCCAAAAGTCAACCATTACCGGTTTTCCTGAATTGATTGTTTCTTCAAAGTTTGCTGCTGTTAATTCTAATGCCATTTTATTTTATTTATTTGGTTTTTAATTCTGTTGAAGGTATTTCAAAAAGAATACCATTCAGTTTTATCTGTCATCTTGACACAAATATAAGTCGGATTTATTTTAATTCCTTACAAATGAAAAAAATCTAATTCAACTTATAACTCACACCGTCCATTTCTCCAAAGTTTGCGAGGAGTTCGTTGGTGATTTTTAATTTTATTTTTCTAGAAAATAAGTTTACCGTTGTTTTTTCTTCGTCCGTTACAATTACTTTCAGTTTGCAGTTCCCTTTTTCTTCGCTTTCATCCGTTTCAAGCAATTCTGTAAGGTTGTCTATAAATTCAGTGGAAAGAGTTCTCATGGGAATTGTAAGTGTAATAGATTTGCTCAGTTTGTCTCTTATTTCTGATAACAACTCAATAGAGTTTATTACAAACATGGGTTCCATATCTCCCCATCTTTTTTTGTCAATTCGGCCTCTTACGTGCACAAAATTTCCATTCACCAAGTAGTTTCTGAATTTGAGGTAATCGTCTTTGAATAAAAATTGCTTGAATGATCCATCGTAATCTTCCATCTCAAAAGTTCCAAATGGATTTCCGTTTTTAGCCACTCTGTGCTCCACATTGTTAATGATACAGCCCATCGAAACTTCTTTTCCTACATTGGATGCCATTTGATTCAAAGTTTCTACTTTACTTCCACAAAAATTATCTAGTTCAAATTTGTAATCATCCAAAGGATGTCCTGAAATAAATATTCCCACCAATTCTTTTTCTCTGTTCAAAGCCTCAATGCTTCCCCATTCTTCGCACAAAGCTATGGTAGGTTCGGGAATGTTTACTTCTCCATCTCCAGTATCAAATAAGCTTCCTTGATTCGAGTTTTTTCCTTGCGAAATGGCATTTCCGTATTTTATTGATGTTTCAATTGCTGTTCTTCCTTGCTCATCGGGAGTCACGTATTGCGCTCGGTGAACTCCTTCAAATGAATCAAAACCTCCAGCAATTGCTAAACTTTCAAGAGTTCGTTTGTTGGCTGCTCTCAAATCAATTTTAGAAGTCAAATCAAAAATAGAAGTAAATTTTCCGTGTTCTTTTCTTGTTTCGATTATGGATTCTACAGCTCCTTCTCCCACACCTTTTATGGCTCCCATTCCAAATCGAATTGCTCCTTCGTCATTTACAGCAAATTTAAAATAGGATTCGTTTACATCCGGTCCCAAAACTTCTATACCCATTCTCTTGCATTCTTCCATAAAGAACGTGACAGACTTTATGTCATTCATGTTATTGGATAATACCGATGCCATGTATTCGGCAGGGTAGTGGGCTTTGAGGTAAGCCGTTTGAAAAGCAACCCAAGCATAACAAGTTGAGTGAGATTTGTTGAAGGCATAAGCCGCAAATGCTTCCCAGTCTTTCCAAATTTTGTTCAGTTTTTCCTCGTCATGACCGTTGGAGATTCCTCCGTCAATAAATTTAGGCTTTAGTTTTTCAAGTAGCGCAAATATCTTTTTCCCCATTGCCTTTCTCAAAACATCGGCTTCACCTTTGGTAAAGTTTGCGAGTTTTTGAGACAGTAGCATCACTTGCTCCTGGTAAACGGTAATTCCATATGTTTCGGCAAGGTATTCTTCACTGGCATCAATGTCATAGATTATCTCTTCTTCACCATTTTTCCTCCTTACAAAACTAGGGATGTACTCCAATGGACCAGGACGATATAGCGCATTCATTGCAATCAAATCATCAAAAACTGTGGGTTTCAAGTCTTTTAAGTATTTCTGCATCCCGGCAGATTCATATTGAAAAACTCCTACAGTTTCTCCTCGCTGGAATAATTCGTAAGTTTTTTCGTCTTCCAGGTCAAATTCCTCAGGATCAAGATCTATGTTGTGAATTGCTTTTACAATTTTCACAGTATCCTTTATCAGTGTTAGGGTTTTAAGACCCAAGAAATCCATTTTTAGCAAACCAGCATCCTCTACTACTGAGTTATCAAACTGGGTTACGTACATATCCGAATCTTTTGCTGTGGCCACAGGGACATAATTCGTGATGTCGCCAGGAGTAATGATGACTCCACAAGCATGAGTCCCGGTATTTCTTACAGAACCTTCCAAAATAATGGCTTGATTGATAACTTCAGCCTCCAGAGATTTTTCTTTCGATATGGATTTTAATTCCATTGCCATATCCATGTCCTCTTTTCTTCCTAGTTTTTTTGCCAATTCCTTTTCTTCCATCCCAAATATTTTGTTCAGTTTGGTGTTAGGAATTAAATTGGCAAGCCTACCTGCGTCCATCAATGGCAAATCCAAAGCTCTGGCTGTATCTCTTATCGAAGATTTTGCAGCCATAGTTCCGTAGGTAATGATCTGAGCTACTTGTTGCGACCCGTACTTTTCTATTACCCAGTCAATTACTCGTCCTCGTCCTTCATCGTCAAAATCTATATCAATATCAGGCATCGATACCCTGTCTGGATTCAAAAATCTCTCAAAAAGTAAGTTGTACTTGAGAGGATCAATGTTTGTAATTTTTAAGCAATATGCAACTACCGATCCTGCGGCCGATCCCCTTCCTGGACCTACAGAAACACCCATGTCTCTTGCAGCTTGAATAAAATCTTGTACAATCAGGAAGTAACCAGGATAACCAGTTTTTGCAATAATTTCTAACTCAAAGTCTATTCTTTCTTGCTGTTCAGTAGTCAAGGTTTCTCCGTATCGCTTGTGCGCCCCTACATACGTTAGGTGTTTTAGATAATTATTTTCACCTCTGTTTCCGCCATCTTCATCGTCTTTGGCATCTTTAAATTCTTCTGGAAAATCAAATTTTGGGAGCAGTACATCTCTTTCTAATACGAAAGACTCTATTTTTTCTACAATTTCTTGTGTGTTAGAAATTGCTTCAGGTATATCCTGAAAAAGCTGAACCATTTGATCTTGCGATTTAAAATAAAATTCGCTGTTTGGCATTCCGTATCTAAATCCTCGTCCTCTTCCTATCGGAGTAGATTTTTTCTCTCCATCTCGGATACAGAGCAGTACATCGTGGGCTTCTGATTGTTCTTGATTGATGTAAAAGGTATTGTTGGCTGCGACAAGTTTTACCTCGTGTTTTTTTGCCAAATTAATGAGAACCTTATTGGCATATTCCTCTTCCTCTTCACCATGTCGAACAAGCTCTATATAAAAATCATCACCAAACTGTTCTTTCCACCAAATCAATGACTCTTCGGCTTGTTTTTCCCCTACATTCAAGATTAAGTTTGCCAACTCACCATACACGCCTCCAGAGAGAATAATTAAATCTTCTTTGTATTGTTCAATTAGTTTTTTGTCAATTCTGGGCACATAGTAAAATCCATCAATGTT
>JAHEIE010000022.1 GCA_024639505.1 Crocinitomicaceae bacterium | reverse complement strand
TCTTTGCGAAATTTGATTGACCAAGGTTGGTACACTTGCTCTCAGGTGAATCAATAAATCAGGAGCAGAAATAAAATTCTCCATCAATGAAAATAGTGAAAAGTAATTTTCAAAATCTTTCGTGGACATAAGTCCCATTTTGTGCAGGTTAGGCGCAAAAATGAACGCATCTTCATAAATTGTTCTGTCCTGAATAACAGTTTTTTCGCTGCTTTTAATTTCCTGAATTTGAGTAAACCTACTATTCAAATAAAATATTTGAAGGTTGAAAGACCAGCGTTGCATGTCTTCATAAAAATCATTTAAATAAGGATTGTTTTCCACATCTTCGAAGTGTGTGTCCCATTTGTAATGTTTTGCTAATAAGTTGGTGAGGGTAGTTTTTCCTGCTCCTATATTTCCTGAAATTGCAACGTGCATAAACTCAATTAATTTTTGTTTGTCGAAAATAGCAAAAATGGTGATTACTTGGAAATAAAACGGCCTCTATTAATTGATTTTTGGGCAATTTAGCCAAAAATCTCAGCCGCCATTGACTTCGATGCATTAAAGAGTATCTTTGCATGGTGAATTCAACAAAGATTAGTTTTAAGGAAATAAGGATATTAGCAATACCAGCAATTTTTGCAGGAATTGCCGAGCCCATAATTGGTTTGGTGGATACTGCCGTAATTGGAAACCTGGGCGAAAACTCGGAAATTTCTCAGGCTGCAGTTGGGCTTGGGGCAGCATTTTATACGTTGCTTTTGTGGTGCTTGTCGCAAATAAGAACTTCTATTTCTTCGATCGTGTCCAAGTATGTTGGGGCAGAAAAAGTATCCGATATCAAATCATTGGTTCCACAGACTATTCTGTTTGGAGCGATGTTGGGTGTTATAGTTGGAGGGATTTCTTTTCTGTTTTCTCCCAGTATATTTTTAGATTTTTATGGAGTAGATTCAACCGATAAGGAACTGCTAGAGAAAGCTATACAGTATTTCAATATTAGAATTATTGGCCTGCCAATTTCTATGATTGTGTATACTGTTTTTGGTGTTTTTAGAGGTATGCAAAATACAATTTGGATTATGCAGGCAAGTATTTTTGGTGCCATAATGAATGTTATATTGGATTATATATTGGTTTTTGGTGTTGGTGATTTTTATCCAAATATGGGGATAGAAGGCGTGGCTTGGGCAAGTGTATTCGCTCAATTTACCATGTTATTGATTGTTGCAATTACAGTGAAAAGAAAAACAGAATTTTCAATTATTCCTTCCTGGTCAAAACCAAATCCTGAGTTCAAAACCATGTTGTTGATGTCTGTCAATATGTTGATAAGGACGCTTGCTCTCAACCTGGCTTTTTTTCTTGCCAATCGCTATGCTACCAGTTATGGAAAAAGCTATTTGGCGGCTCATACCATTTTGATTAATCTTTGGGTGTTTTCTTTCTTTTTTATAGATGGATTCTCTAATGCTGGAAATGCGATTTCTGGGAAATTGCTAGGCAAAAAGGATTTCAAAGCTCTTACCCTGCTTTCAAAGGATTTGGTAAAATACAATTCAATTGTTGCGGGAGTATTAGCGCTTATATTTGTGTTGTTGTATTCATTTTTGGGAAGGATATTTAGTAATGACTCCGAAGTGGTGGCGCATTTTTATTCGGTGTTTTGGTTGATAATTGTGGCTCAGTTTGTGAGCGGAATTACTTTTACCTACGATGGAATTTTTAAGGGGTTGGGAGAAACTGCATACCTAAGAAATACACTTATTGTGGCTACTTTATTCTTGTTTGTTCCGGTTATTTTTGTTCTAGATTTATTCGATTTTAATCTCTATGCCATTTGGATTGCCTTTCTCGTATGGAATATGTTTAGAGGAGGTTCGCTCATTTATAAGTTCAGAAAGAAATATCGGACGATATAAGGATTCATATTCTTTGTAAAACTTTCTTTATCTTTAGAAAGATTTATTAACGGAAAAACATAAAAAAATGAAATTAAAATTATTTGGTGCAGCACTATTTGGGGTATTGGCAATGTCCTCTTGTTCAGTAGAAACAGAATTAAATGAAATTACAATGGATTCTCAAACCTTTTTGTTCGAAGATATTTACGAAGGAAGTAATTCGGCAACGATAGAAATGGATTCCGAAGCTATGATTGATGCGCAAGAGTCTTTAGATTCAAAAGAAATTGAATCAATTTTTATTTCTGGGGTAACGCTTACAAAAAATGATTCCATAGGACTTAGTGAAATTACAAGTTCAAAACTGCAAATAATGAGTGAGAGTGAAGATCTTCCTATGGTTACTGTGGCAGTAAAGACTGAAGTTGCTGAAGGAGTGAATTCAATAGAGCTTGATGTGATTGACGATGTAGACTTAAAAGAATACATGGACAATGGAAAAATCTACTTGGTTCTAGATGCTAATTTTAGTGTGGATAATGAAATGGAGCAACCTGTTGAGGCAGTCGTGAAATTTGCGTTTAACACAGAAAAAAAGTAAACGAAAAGAAATACTGAAAAAGGCTCAAATCCTTGATTTGAGCCTTTTTTTTATTCGTAAACTGGAGTAAAACTTTTACTTGTTTTTTCTATGAATTCAAGAATTTCTTCATTACCTGTCTTTTTTTCAGAAGAAGTGAGGAAGTATTCGGGTAAAAAATCCCATTTCTCACTCATTTTGTCTTGGTAGGCTTTTATGTTTCCTTCCACATCTCTTGGGTCAAGTTTGTCCATTTTTGTAAACACCATTACAAATGGGATTCCATTTTCGCCCAGCCATTCCATGAATTCATCATCTGCCTTTAGCACGTTGTGTCGCGAATCCAAAAGCACAAACACACACATCAGATTTTCTCTGTTTCTTAGGTAGTTTCGAGTAAAATTCATCCATTTTTCTTTCAGAGCAACCGGTGTTTTTGTGAATCCATATCCTGGTAAATCCACTAAGTACCAATCGTCATTAATTATAAAATGGTTAATCAGTTGCGTTTTTCCTGGTGTAGAAGAAGTCTTAGCTAATTTTTTATTGTTGCAAATAGAATTGATCAAACTGGATTTCCCCACATTGGATCTTCCAATGAATGCATATTCTGGTAGCAAAGGCTTGGGGCACATGTCTACTCTGGTGTTGCTTATTACAAATTCAGCTGATTTTACTTTCATTATTTCTCAATATTTGAGGCAAAGATACGAGAAATTATTGCTGTTCCCACATCCTACCACTAAGTTTGAAAAATCGATGAGAAAGCCAATAAAACCGTGTTAATAAACATTGGATTGTTAATAGAATGGAAATCTCTCCCACCATACTTATTAACAATATTTTTTCTCATAAGCCTTTAAAATCAATAGTTTTTGTTTTGTATGAAACAAAATTTGTTTACATTTGTTCTAAAGTTATTCACATCGTGGTAGAATGTGGAGAAATGTGGGATATTATAAATATCTTTGCTAATTAACAATAACTATGTCTTATCTAGGAGAATACATATGTAAACTGGATGCCAAAGGGCGACTTACTGTTCCGTCAGGTCTAAAAAAACAATTAGACAATGAGGGAAGAGAAGGGTTTGTTCTGAACCGCGGGTTCGAAGGGTGTTTGGGTTTGTATCCTCACAAAGACTGGTTAGAAGTTTCGAAAAAGCTAAATGATTTGAATTTATTCACTATCAAAAACAGAGCTTTTGTTCGAAAATTTCAAAATGGTGCCACCAAGCTTGATATGGATGGAAATGGAAGGGTTCTTCTTCCAAAAGATCTTCAAGAGTTTGCTGGAATATCCAAAGAGGTAGTCCTTTTTGCTTATGCCGATAGAATTGAAATTTGGGACAAAGTGAAGTATGATGAGGTGATGAACGAAGAAATGGGCGATTTTGCAACTCTAGCCGAAGAAGTTATGAGTGATGGCAAAGATGATGAAAAATGAAAGCGGTTATCATATCCCAGTTCTTTTAAATAGTTCGGTCGAAGGATTGAACATTGTACCAGATGGTGTCTATGTAGATGTAACTTTTGGTGGAGGCGGACACTCGAGAAAAATTCTCGAGAACCTTGGAGAAAACGGAAAATTATTTGCGTTTGATCAAGATGCCGAAGCTCACGAGAATGCTTTCGAAGATTCTCGTTTCAAACTAATAGATCAGAATTTTGCCTTTATCAAGAATTACTTGGCTTTCCACGGAATTGAAAAAGTAGATGGTATTTTGGCAGATTTGGGAGTTTCTTCCCATCAATTTGATTCAGGAGAAAGAGGTTTTTCTATTCGCTACGAAGGTGATTTGGATATGCGAATGAATCAAAGCCAAGAACTTACAGCTCAGCAGGTAGTTAATGATTATGAAGAAGATAGGCTTGAATTTATTTTTAAAGCTTACGCAGATATCAGAAACGCAAGATTAGTGGCTCGTAAAATTGTGGAGGCTCGAAATGAAAAAGAAATTTTGACCACAACTGATTTGATTGACGTGGTAAAACTTCTCACAACCTTCAAAAAGGAGAATCAATTTTTGGCTCAAATTTTTCAAGCTATAAGAATTGAAGTAAACCAAGAATTAGAGGTCTTGAAACAGTTTCTGTTAGCAGCCCAAGAGTTATTGAGTCCAAAAGGCAGATTGGTGGTGATTTCTTACCATTCTTTGGAAGATAGATTGGTTAAGAATTTTATCAAAAAAGGAAAGTTTGAAGGTGAGGTTGAGAAAGATTTTTTTGGAAATCCACAGGTACAATTAAAAGATGTGACAAGAAAGGCAGTAGTGCCAACAGAAGAGGAAATAGAAGTGAACTCGCGAGCGAGAAGTGCAAAAATGAGAATTGCTGAAAAGCTTTAAAAATAAAAAAACAAGAACGCTAAGTAATGGCCGACAAAGGAATAAACATATTGAAACCAATTACAGATTTACTCTCGGGTAATTTCTTTGGGAAGGAGTTTGTTCAAAAAAACATGGGTTTTGTGGTGTATTTCACTTTTTTGGTGATGCTATATATTGGTTACGGATATTATGCCGACAAGCAAATGAAGATTGCATCTGAGTTGGAAAACATGGAAGAATTGAATTCGAAGTTGCATTCTTCTATAAAGGAATTGAATCAAATTAGTCTACAGTCAAATATTTTGAAAATGATAGAGGACAAAGGAATTATGGAGCTAAAACAAGCGCCAATTATAATAAAAGCGGACGTAAAGAAATAATGGTAAATAACAGAAACATATCGGGAAGAATATACCTCGTGTACTTTGCTGTACTCGTATTTTCTTGTGTCTTGATATGGAAGATATTTACTATCCAAATGACGGTGAATACTGAAAACAACGCTTATGTTTCAAGTGTTTCCAAAGTTGAAATTAATGCTTCGAGAGGTAATATTTTTGCTGACGATAAAGAAAAAAGTGCTTTGGCTATTTCGGTTCCTATTTATGAAATAAGAATGGATTTGGTGGCTGTGAAAGAAAACCTGTTTTCGGAGAATGTGGATTCATTGTCTTTCGAATTGTCTCGAATTTTTAAAGATAAAACAGAAGGTCAATATCGCACAGAGTTAATTGATGCAAAGCGAAATAAAAGAAGGTATCATCTGATCCAAAAAAACGTATCCTACCACCAAATGGAAAGAGCATTGAAAGCTCCTATTTTGAGAGAAGGAAGGTTTAGAGGTGGTCGAATTTTATTGAAACAAAACAAAAGAGAGAAGCCTTTTGGTATGTTGGCTGCCAGGACTGTGGGTTATATCAATGCACAAGGAAATGGTGTAGGATTGGAAGATGCTTATCAAACAAAACTAAAAGGTGAGCAAGGTTTGCAGTTTATGAAAAGTGTAGGGGGCGGAAATAAAATACCGCTTACCGATGATTATTTGGTAAAGCCAGAAAATGGGAAAGACATTTATACCACTATCGATGTAAACCTCCAAGATGTTGCTGAAAAGGCACTGTTGGCTCAATTGGTTTCTCAGAATGCTCAACATGGTTGTGCAGTGCTGATGGAAGTAAAAACAGGTCATGTAAAAGCAATTGCTAATATTTCGAAAGACAGAAAAGGCAATTACCGAGAAATCTATAATCACGCTATTGGGTCTTCTTCTGAACCTGGTTCTACTTTTAAACTGGCTTCATTGATGGTAGCAATTGAGGATGGAAAAGTTGGAATTGAAGATTTGGTGGATACCCGAGACGGAACTATCAAGTATTACGACCGAGTGATGAGAGATGCTCACGAGGGAGGAGATGGAGTTATTCCTTTGTGGAAAGCCTTTGCTCTGTCTAGTAATGTAGCTATTTCTCAGGTGATTAATGAGAATTACAAAAAATCTCAGTCTAGCTTTTTGCAGGGAATTAGCAGATTGGGACTTGGGAAACAAACAGGTGTTGAGATTTTGGGAGAAGGCAAACCTTATGTGAAAACAACCCAAGATTCTACTTGGTCTGGAATTTCTATTCCATGGATGAGTATTGGCTACGAAACAAGGTTTACACCTCTTCAGATATTAACTTTTTACAATGCTGTTGCAAATAATGGTGTGATGGTTAAGCCACAATTTGTGAAGGAAATTAGGGACGGGAGTAGAATTATACACAAGAGTGAGCCTGAAGTGTTGAACAAAAGCATTTGTTCGGAACGAACCATTAAGGATGCCAAGTATTTGTTGGAAAAAGTTGTGTCGGAAGGGACTGCAAGTAATCTTAAGAATTTAGATTTTAAGATTGCCGGCAAAACTGGAACAACACAAGTTGGTTATGGTAAATCAGATTCTGAGACTCGCTCTCGGGTGCGTCATCAAGCTTCGTTTTGTGGTTATTTTCCTGCCGATAATCCTAAGTATTCTTGTATTGTAGTTGTTGCTGCGCCTACAAAGAGTATTTATGGAAATGTGGTTTCGGGAACAGTATTTAAGGAAATTGCAGAGAAAGTTTACGCTACGGATATTGAAATGGCACGATCAAAAGAGAAGCTAGAGCAACTGAATATGCCTGCTTCCAAAAATGGAAATCTGGATGACTTGAATTTTGTTTTTAAAAGTCTTTCGGTTCCTGTTGCTTATCAAAATGGCGATTCTAAATGGATTTCTACAGTGGCTCAAAAAGACAAAGTGGAATTGAAAAAGAAATCGGTAGAAGGAGTTCCCAATACGGTGGGTATGGGAATGAAGGATGCTTTGTTTTTGCTGGAGAATAGAGGTTTTGCGGTGAGAGTAAATGGACGAGGAGTAGTGAAGTCGCAAACGGCTTTGGCGGGAAACAAAAAGGTGATTATACTGAATTTAGGTTAAAAAAAGATACAAAATAAAAATCCTCTAGGAAAACGAGAGGTGATATAAAGGAATGAAATTATTAAAGGACATATTGTACAAAGTGAGACTTCTTGGAGTTATTGGGTCAACCAATTCTTCTGTGTCCTCTGTTGCCTTTGATTCTCGTGAAGTGCAAAGAAATGGATTGTTTGTAGCAGTAAGAGGAACAGCATCTGATGGTCATCAATTTATTGATAAAGCAATAGAAACTGGTGCAAAAGCCATTGTTTGTGAGGTTCTTCCTGAAAACATTGTATCTGGAGTGACTTACATTCAAGTAGAAGATTCTAAGCAAGCTTTAGGATTTATAGCTTCAAATTTTTATGGAAATCCTTCCTCTAAATTAAAATTAGTGGGTGTAACAGGTACAAATGGAAAAACAACTACTACCTCTTTGCTTTTTGATTTGTTCCAAAAGCTCGGTTACAAAGTTGGGTTGATATCTACCGTTGTTTACCGAATTGGCGAAAAAGAAATAAAATCTACTCACACCACTCCAAATGCAATAAGGCTGAATGAGTTGTTTGCTCAAATGGTGGAAGAGGATGTTGAGTTTTGTTTTATGGAAGTGAGTTCGCATGCCATCCATCAAGGCAGAATTGAAGGATTAGAATTTACAGGAGGTGTGTTTACCAACATAACTCACGATCACTTGGATTATCACAATACATTCAAAGAGTACATTGGAGTGAAAAAATCGTTTTTTGATGGATTATCCAAAAGTTCTTTTGCTATAACGAATGCCGATGATAAGAACGGAATGGTGATGATGCAAAACACAAAGGCTGAGGTAATAACTGTGGCTAGAAAAACCGATGCAGATTTTAGAGTAAAAGTGATTGAAAATCAATTTAGTGGTTTGCAACTCTCAATTAATGGAACCGAAGTTTGGGTGAAATTAATAGGTGATTTTAATGCTTACAACTTGGTTTCGGTGTATGCAGTAGCAAAACAATTGCACGAAGATGAATTAGAGATTCTAACTCAAATGAGTTTGCTGAATAATGTAGAAGGCAGATTTGAGTACATCAAAACGAAGGGGAATGTAATAGGAATTGTGGATTATGCGCACACTCCTGATGCACTTAAAAATGTGCTTCAAACAATTTCTAACATCAGAACTGGAAATGAAAAAGTAATTACGGTTGTGGGTTGCGGTGGAGACAGAGATAAAACTAAAAGACCATTGATGGCAAATATTGCTTGTAAGTTGAGCGATAAAGTTATTCTTACTTCAGACAATCCGAGAACAGAAAATCCAACTACTATTTTGGAAGAAATGCAGGTTGGAGTAGAAGCTTTGGACTATAAAAAAACATTGACAATAACAGATAGAAAAGAAGCGATAAAAACAGCTTCTGCTTTAGCAGAGGAGAATGACATCATTTTGGTGGCAGGAAAAGGACACGAAAATTACCAAGAAATTAATGGAGAAAGATTCCCATTTGACGATTTAGAAATATTATCCGAAACCCTCAAAATACTAGATAAATAATGATCTATCACTTATTCACATATCTTCAAGACATGGACTTTCCGGGAGCAGGATTGTTTAGTTTTATCTCATTTAGAGCTGCTCTTTCAGTGCTAACTTCTTTGCTTGTTTCTTTGGTTTTTGGTAAAACATTAATTCAGAAACTAAGAAATTTACAAGTAGGCGAATCTGTTCGTGACCTAGGACTAGAAGGGCAAAAGGAAAAGGAAGGAACACCAACTATGGGTGGTCTTATTATTATTGCTGCAATACTTATTCCTACTCTTTTGTTCGCAAACTTGAGCAACAATTATATCCAAATAATGCTTGTAACAACGGTTGGTTTAGGACTAATTGGTTTTTTGGATGATTACATCAAAGTTTTCAAAAAGAATAAGGCAGGATTAGCTGGTAAATTCAAAATTGTAGGGCAAATCGGTGTTGGAATTATAGTAGCTGTTATGTTGTTTTTTAATGACAATGTTACAATCAAAGAAAAGGTTGAAAACAAAGTGTTGGCTGGATTTGTAGAGAAAATCGGAGGAGATTTGGTGGAAGTAACTCCTGCAAAGGATTCCAATGCTACTTATTCTTGGGTGGAGCATCATTCTACAAAAACCACTTTGCCTTTCGTTAAAAATAATGAGTTCAATTACCAATGGTTTTTAGGTTGGATGGATAATGATGGAAGAGCAAAATGGGCTTGGCTTATTTTCATTCCGGCAGTAATTGTTATCGTTACAGCGGTTTCCAATGGTGCAAATATGACTGATGGAATTGATGGCTTGGCCACAGGAACTTCTGCGATTGTTGGATTGACTCTGGCAATTTTTGCCTACGTATCAGGAAACATTATTTTCTCCGATTACCTCAATGTTATGTTTATTCCAAACTCGGGTGAATTGGTGATTTTCATCAGTGCGTTTGTGGGGGCTTGTATCGGATTTTTGTGGTACAATGCATATCCTGCTCAAGTTTTTATGGGAGATACAGGAAGTTTAACAATTGGTGGAATCATTGCAGTTTTTGCAATTGCTATTAGAAAGGAATTGTTGATTCCTATTTTATGCGGGATTTTCTTGGCAGAGAATCTTTCTGTGATGATACAAGTTGCTTATTTCAAATACACTAAAAAGAAATATGGAGAAGGGAGAAGGGTCTTTTTGATGGCGCCTCTTCATCATCATTACCAGAAAAAAGGAATGCATGAATCAAAGATAGTTTCAAGGTTTTGGATAGTTGGGATATTCCTGGCGATACTTACGATTGTGACATTGAAATTGAGATAGGGCTTTTAGGGTAAAGAGAATAAAGAGAAAAGAACCAAGAACAAAGAGAAAGTAAACATAAAGCTGCAGCTAGCAACGAACGGAAACGAGAATATGACAAAGACAAAATACATAGCAATACTTGGCGCAGGCGAAAGCGGTGTGGGAGCTGCTATTCTTGCAAAACAGCAAGGGTATAGTGTCTTTGTTTCTGATTTTGGAAAAATAAAAGAGAAGTATAAAACTGAACTGGAACAAGAGGGAATTGAATGGGAGGAAGGAAAACATAGCCAAGAAAGAATTTTATCTGCACCCGAAATAATAAAGAGTCCTGGAATTCCAGAGAAGGTTCAGATTGTTCAGTCGGCTTTGGAAAAAGGTATTCCGGTAATCTCCGAAATAGAGTTTGCAGGAAGATATACAAAGGCAAAATTAATAGGAATTACTGGTTCTAATGGAAAGACAACGACCACTCTCCTAACTTACCACATCCTGAAAAAAGCAGGACTGAATGTTGGGATTGCTGGAAACGTAGGAGACAGTTTTGCAAAACAAGTGACGACTCAGGATTTTGAGTTTTATGTGCTAGAGTTAAGCAGTTTTCAGCTCGATGGACTGGTAGATTTTAAAGTGGATGTCTCTGTATTATTGAACATAACTCCAGATCATTTAGATCGATACCAATATAAGTTTGAGAACTACGTGAATTCAAAATTCAGAATAACGAACAATCAAACGAAAGAAGATTTTTTCATCTATTGCAAGGATGACGAAGCAATAGTAAAAGCATTAAGTGACAAAAATATCAAAGCAAAACAGCTCCCTTTTTCTATCAAAGAAGAAGTGAGTGAAGGAGCTTTTTTAAACAAGAAAGAAGAAATAGTATTTAACCATATAAATCAACAACAACCCCAAACTATGTCAATACACGATTTAGCACTAAACGGAAAGCACAACATTTACAATTCTATGGCAGCAGGGATTGCCTCCAAAGTTTTGGATTTGAGGAAAGAAATAGTACGAGAAAGTCTTTCAGACTTTCAGAACGTAGAACATAGACTAGAGCACATTTGCTATGTAAATGGAATAGAATTCATTAATGATTCTAAAGCAACAAATGTAAATGCTGTTTGGTATGCGCTAGAGAGCATCAATAAGCCTATTGTGTGGATCGCAGGAGGAGTAGATAAAGGAAACGACTACGAAGAATTAATTCCATTGGTAAAGGACAAGGTAAAGGCATTGGTTTGTTTAGGGGTAGACAATTCAAGGCTAGTGGAAGCATTTGGAGATGTGGTTGATGTGTATGAAACAAGTTCGGCAAAAGATGCAGTGAAACTAAGCTACAAACTGGGGTCAAAAGGAGATTTAGTTTTGCTTTCTCCTGCTTGTGCAAGTTTCGATTTGTTTGATAATTATGAAGAAAGAGGGCTAGAATTTAGAAAAGCAGTAAGAGAATTATAAAAACCAGTAACTGGCAATTTGAAACCAGAATTATGAACACAATATTTCAGAAATATTTAACGGGCGACCGTGTGATTTGGGTGATAACAATTTTGTTGTCCCTCTTTTCTGTGCTTATTGTATACAGTTCTACTTCTCAGCTGTCGTATAAGTTTAGGGATGGAAACACCGAAGCTTTCGTTCTCAAACATGGAATGATTATTCTATTTGGTTTTTTACTGATGTACTATTTACATAAAGTAAAACTGAATTATTTTTCAAGAATTTCTCAGTTTAGTATAGTAGTCTCGGTTGTTTTATTGTGTTTAGTTCTTGTTATGCCTTCGGGCAATAGAGCTGCAGCTCGTTGGTTGTTTGGTTTTCAGCCCTCGGATTTAGCCAAGATTTCTTTGTTGGTTTATTTGGCAAGAGAGCTCTCGATGAACAAAGATGAATTGAAAAGTTTTAAGGTTTTTATGATAAAAATCGTAGCGCCTATAGCATTAATTTGTGCTCTAATTTTACCTGCAGATTTATCCACTTCGGCTATGCTGTTTGTAGATTGTTTGGTGCTAGTTTTTATTTCAACTGTAAGTGTAAAGCACGTGTTTGGTATGCTAGGACTGGCAATCGGTGGATTTTTGTTTATTCTACTCATAGGAACCGTGAAACCTAATTTATTGCCAAGAGCAGCTACCTGGTCTTCGAGGATAGCGGCATTTGCTGGAGGTGATGAAGTAGAAGATTCGGCCGATAAAAATTACCAAACAGACATTGCAAAAGCGGGAATTGCAAGAGGAGGATTGCGAGGAACGGGACCAAGTAAAAGTAGTGTAAAGAACATACTTCCTTCGGCTTGGGCAGATTTCATTTTTGCCATTTTTATCGAAGAATATGGTTCTATTTTGGGAGGCGTATTTTTGATTTTATTGTATTTGATAATTCTATATCGAGTCATCGTTATTGCAAAAAATTCAATGAGTGATTTTGGTGCTTATCTAGCTTTTGGGCTTGGATTTAGTATCGTATTTCAGGCATTTTTAAATATGGGTGTAAGTGTAAATATTTTACCCGTAACGGGGCAGCCTCTGCCTTTGGTGAGTATGGGAGGGACTTCAATTCTGTTTACTTGCGTAGCATTTGGATTGATTTTAGGTGTAAGCAGAGAAGCTCAAATGAATTCTAAGAATAAAAACAAAGAAGATTATGCAAGCTAAGAGAGTGATTATATCTGGAGGAGGAACGGGAGGACATATTTATCCTGCCATAGCCATTGCGAATGCGATAAAGGAAAAGCAGCCTAATACCGAAATATTGTTTGTAGGTGCCAATGGAAAAATGGAAATGGAAAAAGTTCCAAAGGCTGGTTATGAAATTATTGGTTTGGATATAGCCGGACTTCAAAGAAAACTGACGATAAAGAATTTGTCTTTTCCGTTTAAGTTGATGAAAAGTCTTAGAAGAGCAAAAAGTATAGTGAAAGAGTTTAAACCAGATATTGCGATTGGAGTGGGAGGTTATGCAAGCGGACCATTGCTGAGGCAGGCAGGTAAGCTAGGTGTACCAACCTTGATTCAAGAACAAAATTCGTACCCTGGAATAACGAATAAATTGTTGGCAAGAAAGGCAAAGAAAATTTGTGTGGCTTACGATAATATGGATCGGTTTTTTGAAGAATCAAAAATTGTTTTTACAGGAAACCCCGTGAGAAAAGAAATATTAGATATCGCTGGGAAAAAGAGCAAAGGTTTGGCTCATTTTGGACTAGAGGAAGGAAAAAAGACATTGTTGGTGATTGGAGGAAGTTTGGGTGCAAGAACTGTGAATAATAGTATAAAAAACGCAGCTAAGCAATTGGAAGAAAATAATATTCAGGTGCTTTGGCAAACAGGAAAGTACTATTTCAAGGATATGAAGTCGTTTGTAGAAGAGAACAAGTTGTCGAACATCAAGGTTCATGATTTTGTCTATGAAATGGATTTGGCTTATGCCAGTGCCGATATAGTTGTTAGCCGGGCAGGAGCGCTTTCCATTTCGGAATTGTGCTTGGTTGGGAAGCCAACTATTTTGGTGCCTTCGCCTAACGTAAGCGAGGATCACCAAACCAAAAATGCAATGGCTTTGGTAAACCACAACGCTGCAGAATTAGTGAAAGATGTGGACGCTCCAGTAGTATTAGGAGATGAAGTAGTAAAGTTGATGAATGATAGCGATAAACTTATTAAACTGAGTGTAAATATTATAGGATTCGGAAGGCCAAATGCAGCGGATTCGATAGCAAACGAAGTTTTTAAATTGATGAATTAAGAGCTGGAATAAAAATTAAAATAAGAATAAGAACATTGAAAATATAACTTGAAAATAATTGCAAACGAATAACTAGTTACTAAAAAGAAAAATGAACCTTAACGAAATACATAGAGTATTCTTCATCGGAATTGGTGGAATTGGAATGAGTGCTATAGCGCGATATTTCAACTCCAAAGCGATTCCTGTGTTTGGTTATGACTTAACGGCAACTGCTCTTACTCAAGAAATGGAATCCAACGGGATTTCTATTTTTTACAAAGATGAATTGGGTGAAATTGACGAAAGTATTAAGGCAAATAAAGAAAATACCTTAGTTATTTATACACCTGCCATTCCAGTTTCTAATGTGATTTGGAATTATTTTAAAAACGAAAATTACACGCTCAAAAAGAGAGCAGAGGTATTGGGGATGATTACCGAACAATACAAAACAATAGCTGTTGCAGGTACTCACGGAAAAACAACTACATCTTCTATGATTGCTGTTGTGATGAGCGAGTCTGAAATAAAATGCAATGCGTTTTTGGGAGGGATTGCGGCTAACTACAACTCTAATTTGGTATTGGATTCCCATTCGAAGTGGGTCGTGGTTGAGGCTGATGAGTATGACAGATCTTTCCTCACTCTAGTGCCCAATGTAGCGGTGGTTACTTCCACAGATGCTGATCACTTGGATATTTATGGAGATTCCGATTCAATGAATGAGTCATTCCAAGAGTTTGTGAATAAAGTTAATCCTGCTGGAAAAGTGTTTTTGAAGAGTGATGTTAAATTAAGTTTTGGAAACACTGAAACCTATTCACTTGGCAATCTTGATTCCAATTATTACGCTGAGAATGTCTCGGTAGAGAATGGCAGTTTTGTATTTGATGCAGCAACACCTATCGGAACAATAAGGGGTATAAAGTTAGGAATAAGTGGATTGCACAACATAGAAAATGCTCTGGCAACTGTTGCGGTATGCCAAGAGATTGGAATCGAAAATTTAACTATCAAGCAAGGGTTAGAACAATATAAAGGTGTAAAAAGAAGATTTGAATACATTGTAAAAACAGAGGATGTTGTGTTTATTGATGATTACGCTCATCATCCCACAGAGATAAATGCATTGGTAAGTTCGGTAAGAAGATTGTTTCCTGGAAAAAAAGTTACAGGTGTTTTTCAGCCTCATCTTTACTCCAGAACGAGAGATTTTGGCGAAGAATTTTCTCGAGAATTATCCGAATTGGATGAAGTAATTGTATTGGATATTTATCCGGCACGAGAAAAGCCAATGGAAGGAATAGATGCTGAATTTTTATTGAATAAAATACAAGGTATTCCAAAAAGAAAAGAAACCAAAGCAACTTTGGTTGACGGATTGAACAAAGAAGAAATAGAGGTTTTGCTCACGATAGGCGCAGGAGATATAAGTACGTTGGTAGATTCAATTAAACAAAAAATCACTCGAATATGAAAAAGATATTAAACATATCTATTTGGGTGTTGTTTGCCATAGGAACCCTTGTTTTGTTGAGCTTTACTCAACGAAAAAAATCCAATACTGTTTGCACCAATGTAGAAGTGAAAGTTAATGTATTGAGCGGAAATCATTTTGTAACTCCCAAAAGAGTGGAAGATATTTTGTTGAATTTAGGGTTTAAGAAAGGTGTAGATAAGTTCAATCAAATCGATACAGAGAAGTTGGAAAAAAAACTGCTTAGTCTGTCGAGTGTGGAATCCGTGGAGGTTTACAAAAACATAAATGGCGCACTGCAAATTGAAATAGAGCAAAGAAAGCCAATAGCTCGTGTTTTTAACCGAAATGGATACTCTTTGTACATTGATGATAAAGGAAAGACGATGCAAACCTCTGAGCATTATACAGCTAGAGTTTTGGGTGTGAATGGATTTTTGAAACTGAAAGCAGGAGAAGATTACAACGATGTAGTTTTTAATGATTCGATAAAGGAATCTACTCTACTTGATGAGGTTTACGAAATGGCAAAAGCAATTGAAGAAGATGAGTTTTTGAAAGCGCTCATCGAACAGATATACATAGAAAAGAATGAAGAAATAATACTGATACCTAAAGTGGGAAACCAAGAAATTATTTTTGGTAAAGCTGAGGATATCAAAACCAAATTTGAAAAACTGAAACTGTTTTATACAAACGGAATCAATCCCAATAATTTAAACTTATACAAAACCATAAACTTAAAGTTCGATAACCAAATAGTTTGCAAAAAAAATAAATAATATGGAATCATCAGAAATCGTAGTAGGATTAGACATCGGTACCACCAAGATAGCGTGTATCGTTGGAAGAAAAAATGAACACGGAAAGATTGAAGTAATCGGTGTGGGAAAATCAGAATCTCTTGGAGTTACAAGAGGAGTTGTTGCCAATATCGAAAAAACTGTGCAATCTATTAAGGCGGCTGTAGAACAGGCTGAACTGAAATCTGGTGTTGAAATAAAAGTGGTGAATGTAGGAATTGCAGGTCAGCACATAAAGAGTTTGCAGCACAGAGGAATGATTACAAGAAGTAGTCACGAAGATGAAATCTCACAAGCAGATATAGATTCGTTGGTGGATGATATGTATAAGTTGGTGATGATGCCAGGAGAAGAAATTATTCATGTATTGCCGCAAGATTATATTGTAGATAGAGAGCAAGGAATTTTGGATCCAATTGGTATGGCAGGAGTTCAGTTAGAAGCGAATTTTCATATTATTACGGGACAAATTGCAGCAGGAAAAAATATCTACAGATGTGTAGAGAAAGCGGGATTGGAGGTAGCAGATATTATTCTGGAGCCATTGGCATCCGCTGAGGCTGTTCTTAGTTTCGAGGAAAAGGAAGCTGGAGTAGCGCTTGTAGATATTGGTGGTGGTACTACTGATATTGCGATTTTTCACGAAGGAATTATTAGACACACAGCTGTGATACCATTTGGTGGAAATGTAATTACAGAAGACATCAAAGAAGGAACGACAATCATGAAAAGACAAGCAGAAGTGTTGAAACAAAAATACGGAACTGCTTTGGCTAACAAGAGTCAAGAGAATGAAATTGTTTGTATTCCTGGATTGCGAGGGAGAGAGCCAAAAGAAATTTCGGTAAAGAACCTTTCGAATATCATTCAGGCAAGAATGGAAGAAATTATAGAGCACATCCACTTTGAAATTAAAAACTCAGGATTTGAGAAAAAATTGATAGGAGGGGTGGTCATCACTGGAGGTGGTTCTCAACTTAAGTATTTGCCTCAATTGTTTGAATATGTAACAGGAATGAATAGCCGTGTTGGATATCCTAACGAGCATGTTGGCAAAGGAATTCAGGACGACATTACCAGCCCTTTGTTTGCAACTGGTATCGGACTTGTAATGAAAGGCTACGAAAACCAAAGAGCAATTCAAAGACCAGAAACAGTTCCGAGAGATACTTCATTTATGAAAGCTCCTAACTTTTTTGAAAAGATTAAAAACTTTTTTGACGAAGACATCAAGTAACAACAAGACAACAACAACAAAAACCAATAAATATGGAATTTAACATCCCAAACAACAACAAAGCCAATATCATCAAAGTGATAGGTGTTGGAGGTGGAGGTAGCAATGCCGTAAACCACATGTACGAACTTGGAATAAAGGACGTAGATTTTATCGTATGTAATACCGATATTCAAGCTCTAGATATGAGTGCTGTACCTACAAAAATTCAATTAGGGGAAACCTTAACTGGAGGAAGAGGAGCAGGATCATTGCCAGAGGTTGGAAAAAACGCTGCAATTGAAAGCGTAGATGAAATAAAAAATTATTTATCTGACAATACGAATATGGTGTTCATTACTGCCGGAATGGGTGGTGGAACTGGAACTGGAGCAGGTCCTGTGGTTGCCAAGGTAGCCAAAGATATGGGTATCTTGACAGTAGGAATTGTAACTGTGCCATTTAGTTTTGAAGGAAAAAAGAGAAAGGAACAAGCAGAAGCTGGAATCAAAGAAATGAGAGATGCTGTGGATACTCTTTTGATTATCAATAATGAAAAATTAAGAGACATGTACGGAAACTTAACTATCCGTAATGCTTATGCTCAGGCAGACCAAGTACTTGCATCTGCTGCAAAAGGAATTGCTGAGGTGATTTCTAAAACTGGATTTATCAATGTAGATTTGAATGATGTAAATACAGTAATGAAAGACAGTGGTGTTGCCATTATGGGAACTGCAACTGCCGAAGGTGAAAACAGAGCAATTATTGCTGCCGAAAAAGCTTTAGCTTCTCCATTATTGAACGACAATGATATTACTGGAGCTAAGCAAGTATTGTTGAACATTACTTTTGGTGAGGAAGAATTGACGATGGATGAAATGAGTGAAATCACTGATTTTATTGTTGATGCAGCAGGAGGATCAGCTGAAATGATTATGGGACAAGGTTATGACGAAACACTTGGAACTGGAGTTTGTGTAACTGTAATTGCTACAGGATTTCATACTAGTGCCAATGTAGATACTGGAGTAACTCCTGAAGAGCCAAAGAAAACATATTTGGATTTGGGCGCAGAAGAGCCAACAATGATTGCAAAGCCAATTACTTCTCCTACTCAGTCGTTTTCGACCCCCGAAATAGAAAGAATAGAAGAAGAGCCAGCTCAAGATATGCCTTATTTAAAAAATGAAATAAAGGAAGAGCCAATAGCCGAATTAACTGAAGAAGTGGAGGAGGAAGATAACATGGAAAGAATCATGTTGGAAGAACAAGCTTCTTTGAATTTTGAATTGAACACTCCAAGAGTGGACGAAGTAAAAGAAGAGGTTTCCGCTAATCAAAATGTTCAGCCAGAACCAAAAAAAGAAGACCGAATAGTACACTACCTTGAAGACGATTTGGAAGATGAAATGGATTCTTCTCCGGTGGCTGCTGTTACAGAGAGTAACAAAGCAAGAGAGGATGTGAGAGAAGAAATTAGCAAAGAACAATTGCAAGAATTGTCGGCAGAGAGAGAAGAGCGAATCAAAGAATTGAGTCTTAAATTGAGAACTCCTTTTGGTTTGTCGGAATTGGAAAGTGAGCCAGCTTACATAAGAAGACAAATCAAATTAGAAGATACTCCTCACTCATCAGAAAATAATGTGTCGCGTTTCACTTTGTCTGAAGAAGATGGAAAAGTAAATTCAATAAAAGGAAATAATTCATTTTTGCACGATAACGTGGATTAAGGAAGGAGTGATTAGTGAGAAGTAATTAGAGGATAGTTATAATGGGAGAAATATTTCCAAAAGTTTTGTTCAGTTCTTAAGAGTTGCTCGAGGTTCACTATTCGAATTAGAAACACAGATAATTATTGCAAAGTAATTGGACTTTGTTTCAATTGATAGCTTTAATGAAATGAGTGGATTTATTACAGAAGAAAGAAAACGGATAAACGGGTTTATTAAATCCATAGAAAATAAGAAATAGCTAATAGAATTTTTGTTGTTTAATTCTATTAGCTCTAATTTTGAACTTTAACAAGAGTCAAAAAAAACTAATCACTAGTTACTAAATAAAATTATGAGTTTAACAGAAAAAATAAATGCTGACATCAAGGAGGCAATGAAAGCAAGAGAAAAGGAGAAGTTAGCTGCTTTACGTGCCATAAAATCGGCATTGATGCTAGAAGCTACTAAGGACAGTAGTGGAGAAGTAAGTGCAGAAACTGAGATGAAAATACTTCAGAAACTTCACAAACAGAGAAAAGATGCTGCCGCACTTTATGAGGAGCAAAATAGACCTGATTTATTGGAAGACGAAGTGTTTCAGGCCGATATCATTGAGGCTTATTTGCCTGCTCAAATGAACGAAGATGAAATTGGTGCAGTGGTGAAAGAAATTATTGCTAAAACTGGCGCTTCTTCACCTGCAGATATGGGTAAAGTTATGGGAGCTGCTATGGGTCAGCTTTCTGGTAAAGCCGATGGCAAAATCATCTCAAAATTGGTAAAAGAATACCTTAGTAATTAAGGTAAAAAAGTTGTTGTTATAAAAAAATCCCCTTTAGTGTTGTTGCGAAAGGGGATTTATTTTTGCCTAAAATCTTTGGTTTATGAGCGCTTTTTTTACTTTTCGAAGTACACTTTTAGTTTAGCTTCATTTGTTTTCAGGTCAATGCTAGTTATTTTAACTGACTGAACGTTTAATCCCGTCTTAGATGAAATATCAGCTTTTAAAGCAGGATAATTTTCGGGATTCAAATTGGTTAGGTTAGCATAAGTTAATTCAAAGTTGGCAGTTCTTTTTACCACTGTTTTTTGCTGAAGTAACATTTCGCCAATAGCTGTAATAGATATAAAGGCAAGGTTGATAAATCCAATCTCATACAAGCTCATTTTTTTGGAAAAGGCATTGATCATTGAAACACCTATAAAAACAAAAAGATAGGCCATTTCTTTGAGCGAAATTGTATCCGTTCTGAATCGGATTACACCCAAAAGAGCAAATAAACCTATTGCTACTCCTGTATTGAATTTAAAAGCTTTGAGGGCGAAACACAGAAAGAAAATTACACTACTCACAACCATGTAGGCAAAAATGAACTCTCTTTTTTTGTTGTTGTATGGGTAGTAAATAAATCGAGCTAAAATAATGGTGCTCAAAAAATTAAGTCCAAAAAGAACTAGTAATTTGTAAAAGTCGTTGTCAAACACCTCTATACCAAATACTTCGGTAGAGCTTAAAAAAAATGTATTCAATGTATTCATAATGAGTTGTTATTCGTTAGAAGAAAAATTTCAATAAATCCTTCGGAGTTCCATTTAAAAAAAATGGTTAGCTAAGTTTTCCTCTCAGTTGCTTCATGAATTCTGAGGCGTACACAAAATCTCCAATTTCTTTATTTTCGGTTGTTACAATTGAGTGTTTGTCACCAGTCCACCAGTTTTCTCCTTTGTGAATGTACATGATGTTTTCGCCAATCTCCATCACAGAGTTCATGTCGTGCGTAATTACAACAGTTGTCATGTTGTACTCTTTGGTAAGATCATGAATTAGGTTGTCAATTACAATAGATGTTTTTGGGTCTAATCCAGAGTTTGGTTCATCACAAAACAAATACTTAGGATTCAGCGCAATAGCTCTGGCAATGGCAACTCTTTTTTGCATTCCACCACTAATTTCTGACGGAAACAGATGGTTTTTGTTTTCTAGCTGAACTCTTTTCAAGCAAAAATTTACCCGGTCAATCATTTCTTCCTTGCTCATATCCGAAAACATGATGAGTGGAAACATTACGTTTTGTTCAACACTGTAAGAATCAAACAAAGCACTCCCTTGAAATAGCATGCCGATTTGAGTCCTGATGTGCTTTCTTTCGGCCTTATTCATAGCCGAAAAGTTTTCACCTCCGTAAATTACTTCACCTTTGTCTACTTCATAAAGGCCTACTATGCATTTGGTTAGCACAGATTTTCCCGAACCACTTTGCCCAATAATTAAATTGGTTTTTCCAGGTTCAAACTCAAATGAAATTCCTTTCAATATTTCTGTTCCATTGAATCCCTTTTGTATGTTGTTTACAATAATACTCATGGTTACAGCAATAAAAAATAGGTGATAATTAAATTGATTAGCAGTATGACCATACTACTTGCTACTACGGATTTTGTTCCCGATCGACCTACTTCTAGGGCTCCTCCGCTAGGATTTACATAATATCCAAAATAGGAAGGAATCGTAGCAATAAAAAATGCAAAAAATAGAGTCTTGAAAAGAGAATATGTAATACTGAAAGGGTCAAAATAGTATTGAAGACCCATGATGTATTTTTCGAGTGTGATAATTCCTGCCTGAGTTCCAATAAGTCCGCCACCAATAAGTCCTAGTCCCATACTTATTAGTACTATAAATGGAAATATAAATAAAGAAGCCAGAATTTTGGGTAATACCAAATGATTGATTGAGTTTACACCCATTACTTCAAGTGCATCAATTTGCTCTGTCAGCCTCATAGTTCCAATTTCAGAAGCGATATTAGAGCCAACTTTTCCGGCTAAAATCAAGCAAATCATAGTAGAGGAAAATTCTAGTATCATAGATTGCCTAGTTGCAAAACCTACGGTGTAAGCAGGAATTAACACTGAATCTATGTTCGAGGCAGTTTGGATAACCATCACGGCTCCCATGAATAAAGAAAGAAGAGCAACTATACTCAACGAACTTATTCCTATAGAATGAACCTCATGAATAAAGTTCTTTCCCAGCACTCGCCATTTTTCTGGCTTTTTGAAAGCAGCCGCAATCATCAAAATAAATCTTCCTATGTGCTCAAATAAATTCAAAATCCTTACATTTAAGCTACTAAAATAAGGGTTATTTTAGTTTCTATCAAAATAGCTTAAGGCTTTTTAGCGTTAACTTATAACCACAAATCGTTTATAAGTCGATTAAAATAAATTACCAATGAAAAGAAAACAACTGATACCTATTGCATTTTTGATTGTAACTCTTGTAGGATTCTCATCTTGCGCAACCAAAAAGAAAAAGAAGAAATGCGATACTTGTCCTACTTGGGGATATGTTAGCTCCAAATAATGAATCCTATAGCTTGTTTCTTCTCTATTGTTTGTGCCATACTATTATCGGCCATAGTGCACTGCGGTAGCAATCTATATTTCCAAAAATGATTCTCGAGAAATAGAATCTTTTTTTCAAAGGAATGACAAATGAATGGGATTTGTTTAGTAACGCAATTCGTTCATTTGTGAGATAAACAATCAGCCCTAAATTTTTAGTTTATAATCTTAAAGATTGCTTTCGGTCGAGAATTAATTCGTTATTCGGTATTAATCATCCGTAAATCTTTACTTTTGTAAAAAACTAAGAAAGCTTTGTCAAAATCCAATTTCATAGATTACGTAAAAATTTGTTGCCGTTCGGGGAAGGGCGGAGCAGGAAGCTCACACTTTTACCGAGATAAAATAACGGCCAAAGGAGGACCAGATGGAGGTGATGGAGGACGTGGAGGACATGTGATTTTGAGAGGAAATAGTCAGTTGTGGACTTTATTACACCTCAAGTTTCAGCGACACGTAATTGCAGGTCATGGAGATGTAGGTAGAGGACAGCATCAAACTGGCGCAGAGGGAGAAGATAAGATAGTGGAAGTGCCATTGGGTACTCTTGTGAAAGATGGCGAGACTGAGAAAGTATTGTTTGAAATAACAGAAGATGGACAAGAAGTAATTCTTACCAAAGGAGGAAAAGGAGGAAGAGGAAATGATCATTTTAAATCGCCCACCAACCAAGCTCCAAGGTATTCTCAGCCAGGTGAACCCGGAAAAGAGGAATGGAAAATACTGGAGCTAAAAGTTTTGGCAGATGTAGGTCTTGTTGGATTTCCAAATGCTGGAAAATCTACTTTATTGTCAGTTGTTTCGGCTGCAAAACCCGAAATCGCAGATTATCCTTTTACTACTTTAGTTCCAAATTTAGGAATTGTGAAATATAGAGGTTATAAATCTTTTGTGATGGCAGATATTCCTGGAATTATTGAAGGAGCAAACGAGGGAAAAGGACTAGGTCACAGATTTTTACGTCACATAGAGCGAAATGCATTGCTTTTGTTTATGGTGCCAGCCGACAGTGATGATATTCAAAAAGAATTTGATATCCTGATTAATGAAGTGGGAACGTACAACCCAGAATTATTGGACAAAGACAGAGTTTTGGCTATTACCAAAAGCGATATGCTAGACGATGAATTGAAAGAAGAAATTACCAAAGAATTGCCAGAGGGGATAGAAACAGTATTTATATCTTCAGTTGCTCAGCAAGGAATCACAGAACTGAAAGATTTGTTGTGGAAGTATATTTCAGTAGAGTAGTTTGAAGAGGGGAGGCTGAAGTTTAAAGCGAGAAGGGAATGATTTTTTACTATTGAATTATACGAATGACTTTTGTCCTGAGAATCCAAAAAACTTGAATCCTGTAACCAGAAACTTGCAACCAGATTATGAAAAAAGCTTACTACCTATCAACTTGCGACACTTGCAAACGAATTTTGAAAGAATTGAACCTTTCAAATGACTGGGAATTGCAAGATATCAAAACGGGTAAAATTACTGAGGAGCAATTGGAAGAAATGCGAAACCTGACAGATAGTTACGACAGTTTATTGAACAAGCGAGCAAGAAAATTATCAGAATACAAAGGGCAAGATTTGAATGAAGAGAATCTAAAATCAATGATTTTGGAAGAATACAATTTCTTGAAAAGACCAGTTTTTCTTTTGGACAATGAGATTTTTATCGGGAATGCAAAAAAGACTGTGGAATCTATTAAAACTAAATTAGGTGTCTAAAAACATCCTTGCCCATTTAGCTTTATTGGCAGTGAATTTGATTTATGGAAGTAGTCATTTTATTGCAAAAGAGGTAATGCCTGTTTATTTGCAGCCAAATACTTTTATTTTGTTTCGAATTACAGGGGCCGCTATCCTTTTTTGGTCCTTAAGATTATTTATTCGTGAAAAAGTAGATAAAAAAGACTTGGGAAGAATAGCCTTAGTCGGATTTTTTGGTGTAGCTCTCAATCAATTGTTGTTTTTTCAGGGGCTGAGTATTACCTCGCCTATAGATTCGGCAATTATTATGGTGACTTCGCCAGTTATTGTAACCTTGTTGTCACTTATTATTCTCAAAACCAAACTGACTGGAAACAAAATTTCGGGAATTTCATTAGGACTAATCGGAGCCATTATGTTGATTTATTTAAGTGGAAGTGCAAACACAGGTTCTTCTGTAAAAGGGAATTTATTCATTATGGCAAATGCCACCAGCTACTCTCTTTATTTGGTTTTGGTAAAACCGCTTTTGGCGAAATATAAGCCGCTCACAGTTATTACTTACATGTTTACCTTTGCCTTTTTTGTGGTGCTACCTTTTGGTATTTCAGATTTTCAAGATTTTAGTTTTGACTTTCCTACTCATATTCTTTTATCTATTGGGTTTATCATATTATTTACCACATTTTGTACCTATTTGTTCAATATTTTTGCTGTTAAAAAACTATCTCCAACCATTGCGAGCAGTTACATTTATTTGCAACCTGTATTTGCAATGTTAATCGGTTTTGGAATAAGTATATTTAATTCTAGTAGCAATTATGCTTCCGCCATCACTTGGCAGAAATTAGTTTGTACTTTACTTATTTTTGTAGGAGTTTATTTGACTAGTCGAGGGAAGAAGTTGGCATAGTTAATTTTGTCATTCCTGCGAAGGCAAGAATCTATATGCGAGCATCTAACCTGATGGATAATATTTCTGACTTCGCAAGAATGACAATATGATAATAGCATTCATAAAATACCAAAATTAACTTTACCTTTACAACAACAAAACCAATCACTATGATTCAATCAATGACCGGTTACGGGAAAACAACCGGAACATACAACGACAAAAAAATTAGCATCGAAATAAAATCTCTTAACAGTAAGTTTTTTGATTTGAATATGAGAATGCCAAGTTTTTATCGAGAGAATGAATTGACATTGAATAAAAAACTATCAAAATTGATAGGGAGAGGAAAGGTTGATTTTGGAATTTATGTGGAGTTGCCACCCAAAACAAATTCAACTAAAATAAACCATGAAGTTGTGACGACTTATTTCAATGATCTAAAGGTGCTTTCTACTTCATTGGGAATAGATAATGATGCTGCACTGATTCAGTTAGCCATGAAAATGCCAGAGGTTTATAGCCAAGAAAGAGAAGAACTAGATCCTGAAGAATGGAAAGCGGTAGAAAATATGATTGAAGACGCTGTGGCCAATTTTGAAGAGTTCAGAAAGAGAGAAGGAGAGGTGCTTTACAATGAATTTAAAGGAAATATAGATAGAATTGCTGAGCTACTTAAAGAAGTAGAAAAATACGAAGGTGAAAGAATCGAAACGGTAAAGGCGAGATTGAAATCTAATTTGGAAGAAAAATTAGACAGTCCCCAGTTTGATCAAAACCGTTTTGAGCAAGAATTGATCTATTTTATCGAAAAATATGACGTTACTGAAGAAAAAGTGCGTCTTTCTGGTCATTTATCGTATTTTTTGGATGTAATGAAAAATGATGGTTCCGAAGGTAAAAAACTAGGTTTTATTGCTCAGGAAATAGGAAGAGAAGTGAATACATTAGGTTCAAAAGCAAACCACCAAGAGATTCAAAAGATTGTGGTTGAAATGAAAGACCAGTTAGAGAAAATTAAAGAGCAGATTTTGAATACGTTGTAATAGAAGCTGAACACGATTGTTTCTAGAACCAATAACAAAACAGATTGACAATTTTTTCTTATATTTAATAAAACGAAAAGAATGGGAGGTTTAACATTATCAAATAAAACGCTGGAAAAGTACTTTGGTTACTTAAAAACACTGGACATTAAATCCAAAAAGAGTTTGATAAGTAAACTAAAAAAATCTATGGAAAAAGATTCCAAAAATAACTTTGATTTAAAAACTATTTTTGGAAAATGGGAAGATACCCGTGCTTCTGATGAAATTATAGAAGAAATCCAAAACTCGAGAGTAGAGAAAGGAAATTCAGAAAGTTTCGGATGAAATATTTATTAGATACCAATATTTGTATTCATTTTTTTAGAGGGAAATTTAATTTATTAGACAAATTTCAAGAAATTAAATTGAGTGATTGTGCTATTTCAGAAATTACTTTGGCGGAACTCGTATTTGGTGCAGAAAACAGCTCCAACCCAAAGAAAAATTTTCAACTAATTGAATCATTTTCTGAGCAGGTAATTATTCTACCAATATTTAATGCTGTTCATTTTTATGCTAAAGAAAAAGTACGACTAAGAAAAAAAGGTGAAATGATTAGTGATTTTGACTTATTAATTGGTTGCACAGCATTGAGCAATGGACTCATAATGGTCACTGAGAATGTGAAAGAATTTACACGAATTTCTGAGTTAGAAATTGAAAATTGGGTAGTTCGATAAATAGTAATATTTTACAAAAGCCAACCACCAAGAGATTCAGAAAATAGTGGTAGAAATGAAAGATCAGCTGGAGAAAATTAAAGAGCAGATTTTGAATACGTTGTAGTCTTTTTTAAAAAGTTAAAGTTGTATTTGAGTCCAACCCCTAATTGAACTGGAAGTTCGGGGTTTATTCCATCACCTTCATAAATATCTATTGCTAAGGTTGCGAAATAGGTTAATCCAAATTTAGATTCCTTTTTAAGAAATAATATCCCTCCTAGGTAGGTGCTATTGTAACGTTGTCCGAAAGTATAGAAATTGTTAAAAGGAGGTTGCACATATGAATACTTGGAATTTATGTTGCCATACCTAATTGTGACACCAAACAAATCATTAAAAGTGGATGAAATTGAAAAATAGGTTTGTTTATAATTCCCATTGGCTTCTCCTAAAAATCCAGAACTTCCGCCTCTCATTCTTTCAATCCAATTAAATTTACCTTGCCCAATACCAAATTCTGCTTCTAGCTTTACATTGTTGAAATTATAGTATGTACCAACTCCATAATTTAACGAATTATGGAAGGCTCCCTCAAAGTCGCCAATATAGTTTGCTAATCCATGGATATAAATATGCTTAGCGGGAGAATAAGCTAATGAACCATTTATCCCTCTACGAGCAAAAGTACCTGTTATGGAAATTTCATTTCCTTCAACAAAATTCTTTGGAATTGTAGTTGAGGTGTTGTGCATAGTTGAACAACTGGCCAACACCAAGGTGAAAAGAAGAAAATAGAAAAATTTCATATGAAGTTTAGAAAATACTCTTGAATTTAACCAAAATTGAAGACTTTTTAAAGTTATTTTGATTTTCCTTGCTCTACAATCCTTTCAAAAACCTTTCGGCATTCTCCAAATGTCCATTCCGTTTCTCTGGTGATTGGTTATCAAAATTCCTTACCAACATTCCAAGCCGTGGATTTTTTACAAAAAAGTCTCTGTGAACGTGCATAAATCTCCAGAATAATCCATCCCAAGTGGTTTGCCAATCGGCTCCTTTTTTGTAGTTGCTCATTTTTATTATATAATTACTTCCGCTGATGTAAGGTTTGGTTGCAAAGAAACCACCATCAGCAAATTGACTCATTCCATACACATTGGGAACCATTACCCAATCGTAGGAATCGATAAATAACTCCATAAACCATTGATACACTTCGTCTGGGTCGAATTCACTCAACAACATAAAATTCCCCAAGATCATCAGTCGCTCAATGTGATGGCAATAACCTGTTTTTAGTACTTTTTTGATTGCGTCATCCACAGGAGTAATTCCAGTAGTTCCATCATAAAAAGAAGCAGGGATTTTTCGGGTAAATCCCCAGTAGTTTTTTATTCGAGATTCACGACCTTTTACTTCGTACATTCCTCTAATAAACTCACGCCAACCCATGATTTGCCTCACAAATCCTTCTAAGGAATTAAGCGGGACATTACTTTTTTTACCAAAATCAATCGCTTTGTCAATGATGTATTTGGGTTCAATAAAACCAACATTCATCATAGGAGTCAACATACTGTGATTCAGGTGAATTTCTTCTTTTACAATCGCATCTTCGTAATTTCCAAACTCATGAAATCTGGTTTCCAAAAACTGGTTTAGCCAAGCTTCTGTCTGCTCAAAAGTTACTGGGTAAAAAGTATCGGAAGTAAATTCTCCGTAATTGCCTTTGAAATTGGTTTCTACATAATCAAAAGCCTCTTTGTGATACTCAGTAGCCTCAGGAAAGTAAATGGCAGGTGGAGTTTTTGTGGCAGGATATTTTTTTCTGTTAGCATCGTCATAGGTCAGTTTTCCACCTTCTGGTTTTCCCTCTTCGTCCATCAAAATATTCAATCTTGCTCGTTCATTTTTATAAAAACTCGTCTGAAAAAACTTCTTTTTTGTTGATTTGAAAAAGGAACTTAAATCTTCTTTTGAGTTAATAAACAACAAGCTTTCTAGCTCATTTTTCTCCATATTTTGCTCTTTAAGTCCTTCGCTTAGTCGTTTTTCGAGGTTGTAATCTGTAGAATTTCGGTAAATTACTCCTTCAATTCCTTTTTTAGCCAATTTTGGAAGGAGCTTACGGATGTCCGAAATGGGTTCTTTTGCTTCAATGTAGATTATTTCAAAACCATTTTCTTGCAAATACTTTTCATAAAATTTCATTGTCGCTCTATGAAACCCAATTTTTTGTTTGTGGAATTTATATTGGTTAAAAAATAAATATTCCTCGATAAGATATACAGGAACATTCTTATCTAATTCATCCAGATTCTTATGCAGTTGGTGAGGGAAAATTAAGGTTGCTTGGTTCATTTTATTTGTTTTTGTTTCTTCTACATTTTTCACTGCAATACTTCACTTCGTCCCATACTTTTTCCCATTTCTTGCGCCAAGTATACGGCCTTTCGCAAACCATGCAGATTTTTGTTGGGAGATGTTGTTTTTTCAATGTTTACTTGTTTTTAAACTCTGGAACCTCCTCAACCCTTGCATAAGGAAAAGAACCAATTTTTTCCAGTTTATAATAACTATTCAATCCAGAAATCCCTGCTACTTCAGCAGTTTCTAAATTGATATAACCTTTGTCGGAAACCGCCTCTTCGGGCATTATTAAATGCTCTACTTCTCCAATTACCAAGATAGTTCCGTTTCTTTCGATTGGGATACTTTCTAGGTATTTCATCCCCATCTTTATTGGGCTTTCCTTCACAAATGGAGCTTTAAAATCGAACAAATACTCTTCGGTTAATCCGCAAGTATCAAATTCCGACACATCGCTATCAAATTTTGCGGAAGTGTAATGGGCATTTTTCACGAAAGTTTCACCCACATGATTAATGGTGTAATGTCCATTTTCGAGAATGTTTCCATACGTATTTCTTGGCACTTCGCCAGTTGGTCTAACTATAAATCCAATCAATGCAGGATTACTTCCCAAATGCACAATCGAGCTAAATATCGCCACATTAGAAATATTATCTTTAGAAACTGTTCCAATTAAATTAGCAGGTTTTATTCCTGTAATAGAGTTGATTATATTCAGTTTTTTTACTCTATCCGTCTCTTGTAAATCTTTTTTGGTTAAATGCATTTTTATGTTTTTTTATTTCTCATCCCTAACCTTTCCCTTTTGTCCGCGAAACATCGGGAAAGGAAAGGGGGATTTTTAATTCTATGGTTTTTTAATTCTATTTTTTTATCTCACCCTGTTGTTTTCACAAAATAAAGAACTATAAGTTCTTTTATGAAGAGCTATCGTAGCTCCCTTCCCTTCGGGAAGGGTTGGGGATGGGATTTCCTACCTATCTCTAGTATGCAGTTTCACAATCCTTCTTTTATTCTCCTTCACTTCTGGTCTTTTTCTATGGCCCCAAATTTTTTCTCTTGCCACTTTTGCGGTTTCTTTCAAATCTACTATTGGAGTAGGATAATCTTTACCTAGTTCTATTCCGCAATCTATCAGATCTATCATTGTGGCTTTCCATGGTTCGTGAATGAATTTCTGTGGAAAATCTCTTAATTCTGGTACCCATTTTTTTATAAAAATCCCCTCAGGGTCATTGTCTTGAGATTGTTTGATAGGGTTGTACATTCTCACGGTATTTATTCCTGTTGTTCCTGCTTGCATCTGAAATTGCGGATAATGAATACCTGGTTCGTAATCCAAAAACTGCTGAGCCAAATGATACACTCCATTTCGCCAATCGTTGTCTAAATTAAAACACAAAAAGGAAACCAACATCGCTCGCATCCTAAAGTTTATCCAGCCGGTTTCTGTAACCGCTCTCATGCATGCATCAACTAGTGGGTAGCCAGTTTTTCCATGTTTCCAAGCTTCAAGAAACTGTTTGTCATTTGCCTGAACAAGAGATTCGTAGCCTGGATTCAAGCAATCTGTTTCGTATTCGCACTCTACTTCAAATTTTTGAATAAAGTGACAATGCCATTTCAATC
>JAHEIE010000078.1 GCA_024639505.1 Crocinitomicaceae bacterium | reverse complement strand
GAAGTGGGATTGCCAGAAGGTCAAATGGGGAATTCAGAGGTAGGACATCTTAATATTGGGGCTGGTCGTATTGTTTATCAGGATTTTGCTCGAATCAATAAGGCGGTGAAAGAGAATACAATTAAAAATGAAACAACTCTCGTTGAGGCATTTGAATATGCTAAAGACAAGAATAAGAAAGTTCATTTTATTGGATTGGTTTCTCCGGGAGGAATTCATTCGCATGAAAATCATTTGTACAAATTATGTGAAATGGCTTACGAAATGGGTGTGGAGCAAAGTTTTATTCATGCCTTTACCGATGGAAGGGATTGTGATCCAAAGAGCGGAAAAGTTTCTATTCAAAAACTAGAAGAGAATATAAAGAATACACCAACTCAGGTTGCTTCGGTAATCGGAAGGTATTATGCTATGGATCGCGACCACAGATGGGAAAGGATAAAGTTGGCTTATGATTTGCTTACTCAGGGGAAAGGAGAGCGAGTGATAGAGTTTGATTCTAGATTGGAAGAATCCTATGAAAACGGTGTAACTGATGAGTTTTTGAAGCCACTTGTAAAAACGGATAAAAATGGAAATCCTTTGGCGGTGATAGAAGAGGATGATGTGGTGATTTGTTTCAATTTTAGAACGGACCGATGCAGACAAATAACTGAGGCGCTCACGCAAAAAGATTTTCCAGATTATGACATGAAAAAGTTGAACTTGTATTATGTAACAATGACGCAATATGACAAGCAGTTTCAAAATGTAAAAGTTGTTTACACTAAGGATAATTTAAAAATGACAATGGGGGAAGTTGTTTCTAAAGCTGGTCTCAACCAAATTAGATTGGCAGAAACTGAAAAGTATCCGCATGTAACTTTTTTCTTTTCGGGAGGAAGGGAAGAAGAATTTGAAGGTGAATCAAGAATTTTGGTGAACTCACCAAAGGTTGCGACTTACGATTTGCAGCCCGAAATGAGCGCGCCAGTAGTCACAGAGAAAATTCTTGTAGAAATAGAAAATAAGTCGGCTGATTTTATTTGTTTGAATTACGCCAATACAGATATGGTAGGACATACTGGGATTCAATCTGCTATAATTAAGGCGGTAGAAACTGCTGACGATTGCTTAAGAAAAGTAGTAGAAGTTGGGTTAAAAAACGACTATAGTTTTGTAATTATAGCGGATCACGGGAATGCCGAATTAAATAAAAATGAGGACGGAACTCCAAACACGGCACATACAGTGAATCCAGTGCCTTGTTTTGTTATTGATGATATTGTGAGTAAAATAAAACCAGGGAAATTAGGTGATATTGCTCCAACCTTGCTACATTTAATGAAAATTAATCAACCGAGCGAAATGACAGGGGAGAGCTTGGTGGTGAAATAAACAGCATGAGAATAGCAATTTACGGCAGAGAATTTTTAGATGATTTTATTCCTTACTTCCAATTACTGATTGATGAGTTGGATAGAAATGAAGTAGACTATTTTATTTACTCAAAATTTCACAAGAATGTTGTAGGGAAAGGGATAACTTTTGGCCAAGAAGTGAAGGAATATACCCGAAAATCGTACCCTAAATTGAAGCTAGATTTTTTGTTTAGCATTGGAGGAGACGGAACTATTTTGGATACTTTGACGAGTATAAAAAAAGGAATTCCGGTGGTAGGTGTAAACTCTGGAAGGCTAGGTTTTTTGTCCAATACGGCCAAAACAGAAATAAAAAAAGTTCTGAAAAAACTCCTTAAAAACGAATATAGAATAGAGGAAAGAGCCATGCTTAATTTGGAAACCAAATCTAAATTATTTGGAAAATACAACTTTGCATTAAATGAATTGACTGTCCATAAAAAGGATTCGTCTAGTATGATTACTATTCATGTTTTTGTGAACGGAATATTTCTTAATTCGTATTGGGCCGATGGAGTGATAATTGCTACGCCTACAGGATCTACTGCTTATTCTTTGAGTTGTGGTGGGCCAATTTTGATGCCAAACTCTAATAACTTTGTGATTACACCCGTTGCACCACACAACTTAAATATCCGTCCGATGGTAGTTCCAGACGATAGTGTAATAGAGCTGAAAGTGGAAGGTAGAGAACAAAAGTTTTTAGCCACTTTGGATTCAAGAAGCGAGGAGATTTCCACAGAAAACCATTTGGTAGTTACGAAATCAGATTTGAAAATAAATTTGGTACAGTTTCCAAATCAAGATTTTTTCAAAACCATAAGAAATAAGCTCCTTTGGGGAATGGATAAGAGAAATTAGTTTTTTACTAGTTTTTTTCGAAAGACTCCTCCTTTGTTATCTGTTACAATAAAAAGATAAATCCCGTTAGGGTAATCAGAAATATCCAATTCTGTAGAATAACTTAATCCTGTTTTCTTCATCATTATTTTACCATCAATGCCTGTTATTTTTAGGTTGAAGTTGCCAAGTTGCATTGTGTTATTATCCTTAATTAAATAAACAGTCCCTGTCGTTGGATTCGGATAAATATCGAAAGCATTAGAGAGGTTTGTTTCCATCATAGATGACGGAGGACCTACAACAATCACCTTCTTTTTCATGGAATCTGCAATTGTGGAATATAACTCAACTCCTGTGAAGCCATCGTTGGCCGTAAAAAATAACGTTGTATCTATTAATGTTAGCTGCAAAGGAATTGAGCCACCACCATTCGTGTCCACATTTAATCTTACTGTGCCCGTATCAGTTCCGTTGCTTCGCCAAAGCTCTGTAGAAGAACCTCCACCTCTTGAGATAGCATCAAAAAATAAGTTTCCGTTCGCATCAAATAAGAACTTGGAGTTATTCAAAAAGCCATCTCCAGTCCCTGGATTTAAGTCTTTTACTAAATAGGTCCCTGTATCTGTTCCATCTGACCTCCACAATTCAAGCCCATGAGTTGTCTCTTGCCCATTGAAGTACAGTATGGAATCGATGACTAATCCCTTGAAATGATTTGCGGGTAATCCGTGTGCGTTTCCTGGATTAATATCCTTTAGTAAAACAGTGCTAGCAGGAGTTCCTTTTGTAATCCAGAGTTCTCTTCCATAATTCATCGGTGACGTGTTGTCTTGATTAAATATGAGCGTGTTAGAATCTAGTGCAATCATAAAGTCATTCCTAGATAAATCAATTATTTTGATTGTTCCAGTGTTTGTTCCATCTGATTTCCAAAGAGAGGTTCTTCCATTAATAAACACATGGAAGTATAGGTTTTTTCCGACACAAATGGGGAAGGTTATATTGGAGCTTCCTGTTCCTGCTTTTATGTCTTTTACCAGTGTTGTCCCTAAAGAGGTGCCATCAGTTTTCCAAAGCTCATTTCCATGTATACCATCGTTACCGATAAAAAATAATTCACCATTTATCAAATTAAAAAATGGCGAATCAGGCCAAGGTGTTCCGTCATTTATTCCTGAGTTTATATCTTTCAGAATATTTGTGCCAATTGCAGTTCCATCAGTTTTCCATACTTCTTGTCCAGTTACTCCATCGTTTGCTACAAAATACACTTCATTTTTGAAGTATGTGAAAGTAGAAAAGTGAATTGAGTTTCCCCCAGTGCTAAATGTTTTTAGTTTTATGGTAGTTCCTGATGTTCCGTTACTTTTCCATAAACTTAAATGACCTGATGAAAAGTCTTGAGTAACAAATAGGAGTGAGTTATTCAATGGAAATAGGCTGTTATCTTGAATTGTTCCAATATCTGGAAAGGTAATTAATGTATCTGTTCCCGTTAAATTCCCATTACTTCTCCATAGTTCTGTTCCTGTTCTACAAGTGAAAAATAGATGAGTATTCGATGTTACAAAGTCTCTTAAGTTATCTGTGCCTGAAACTCCTGGCGTGAGATCTTTAACTAATATTGTGCCAGAATTTGTCCCGTCAGATTTCCATAATTCAAAACCGTGGGTTCCATCATCTGCCGAAAAATATAGGGTTCCATTAAGAGGTGCGAGGTTTTGAGGATAGCTTGATGTTGAAAAACTCGGATGAATATTCTTTACTAGGACTGGGGGCTGCGATATAGCTACCTTGCTTATAAAGATCAGAAAAATAATTAGTTTCGAGAATTTATTCATGTGATTTAAGTTTATGATTTTCTACTTCACCAGCACAACTACCTTGTTAGTCTGTAAGTTAGATAATTTTAAACTTGTCGAGGTTTGGCTTAAAACTTTGTAAGAGAAGGTACCTTTCTTGTTGGTGATTCGAATCAATTCATTAAGGAGAATCCAAGACCCATATAATTCCAAATCTTCCTTATTTGTAATGCTGTAATTGTTGTAACTCAGCGTGAAAAAGGGTTTCTTGGTATCCTCAGTTCTCCATTGACCTATAAGCTCCATTTCAGCTTTAATTTTTGCCCTTTCACGGGTAATGGGCTCAGGCTCTTTTCTAGGAATTTCATAGGTTTCTTCTACCACTTCTTCTATTGCCTCGGCTATTTCATCATCAATGACAACAGTTTCTGGCTCTGAAATTTCATATGTTTCTTCCATAGCAACTGGTTCATTTTCATATACTCTTTCTTTCAAAAACTCTTTCTTTTTGTTTGGAAAAATAGAGTCTAAAGAAAGACCGATGAAAAGGGTTCGACCATAAGTATTGGTTTGCAGAGTGAGGCTGTCTTTTGAGATAAAAACAGCATGAAAGATCATGGTTTTTCTTTCGAAGGTGATCGAAATACTGTCGTTGTTTGAGATGCAAAAAGTCCCTTTGTCTATATCCTCGCGATAATTTGACTTGTCAATCAATTGGAATGTATTATTCTGATTGAAAATAAACTGAGATCCTCTAGCTTTATTGCTCCTGTCTTTTTTGTCTCCGTGTTGTCTTATTTCCCATGCTTGGCCAACAAACCAAGTTTTACAGATTGTTTTTTTTGTTACTTTCCTTTTTCTTAATGGAGGTTTTCCAAACGTGTTAAAAATCAAGAATATTGTAAAGAAGGTAAAAAGGGCTAATTGTTTTATAATATTATTCATAGTTGTAATACTAGATAAGTAATCAGCCCAAAGTTACAAAATTAATGTTCGTGGCAATGTACTTCATAGTTTACTCCATTCACATCTATTCCGTCAGCTTCTAATGTTTCTAAATCCGAATCGCATTTTTCCCCCAATTCTACTTCTGCACCATCTTTTTCGTAATGACATTCGTGGCATTCTTTTTTGTTACAAGAAACCGAGAACATAGAAAGTGCTGCGATAATAAGTGCTGTATTAGTTATTTTTTTCATTTGATTTTATTTTTTGGTTTATAGTTAAATTTAAAGTCACGTAAAAGTTTCTCCCAGGATTTTGAATTCCTAGAGGTTTTAGTTCTGATAAATGATTGATGTAATCGGAGTTGAAAATATTTTTTGCTCCAATTTTTAAAGAACCCTCCAGTTTTTTGCTCTTTATTTTCCAGTTTGCACCAATATCCAAAAGGTTGTAGGCCAGTGTAGGAATTTCGTTCTCAATCACTCTCGATTGTTCACCGAAATAAGTATTTTGGATTGCTAGTGACTGAGGAATTAGTTTGTGTGTAGATTTTAAATCATAGGTAATAAGAGCCATTAATTTTGGCTGAGGTATTGCCGAAATTGAGTTTTGGTTTTCATCTTTGGCAAATAAATAAGTGAAATTAGACTCCAAATGTAGGTTGTGTAGGAAATGAGGGTGGTAATGGAAAGTTGCCTCGCCTCCATAAAAATAGGTCAAGTGATTCTGTCTGTAATTTACCACAGGATAACCATTAGAAATAGAATCGGTAAAGGCCAAATACACATAGTTTCGAATCACAGAAAAGTATGGGTTAACAATAAAGCTTAAATGTTCGTTGGAATACTCGTAAGAAAAATCGAGTTGATTTGCATACTCGGGTTTCAGCGAAAGGGAACCAATTTCGAATCTTCGCGATGAATGATGAACCCCATTTGCCAGACTTTCTATAGGATGCGGTGGCCTGTAGCCGGAAGAAATATTTACTCTAAAAGCATGTTTTTTTCTTGTGTAGCTAATTCCTGCGGAATAATTTAAGCTTTGGTAATTGAGTGTAATATTCTCTGTTTCATTGACTTGTTTCTTTATGTCAAATTCATTCAGGTCGCCTCTTATTCCAATTTGAGTTTGTGTGAATTCGTTCCATTTGGAATGAATGA
>JAHEIE010000014.1:2747-32407 GCA_024639505.1 Crocinitomicaceae bacterium | reverse complement strand
CGTTCACTTGGGCAATAACATCAAAAGATTGATCGGCACAAAAAGACTGATCAACACCCAAAGAAACAGTGAAATTTGGGCATTGAGAAAAAGATTTTGTCGTTAAAGAAATAAACAAGAAAACGAGAAAGAGTCCTCTAATTAAATTCGATAAAAAAACACGCACATTTTTTTTACTCATATACATTTTTAAATGTACTTAATTTAATATAAATTAAGACTTTAACAGAAACACTAGGTAGTATTAATGTAGTGAAAAACGAAGTGAATTAGGAACAAAAACAACATTAAAAAAACTCATCAAACAGATTTAAACCAAGTTTAGCCATGTTCAACAATATCAAAACTTAGTTTAACAAGGTTTAACGACTATTAACCGAACTCAACTAATTTGATTTTTTAACAAAAAAATCAACCCAAGACTCAACTTGTTGGACTGAGGTTGGACGAAGAATAATTTTCCTGTTGCATCTAATAAATACATCAAAGGAGTACCAAATACATAGTAATCTTTTAGAGCTTTTCCCTCCCATTTCTTATAAACACAAATGGAAATAAAAGGAAATGATTTTGCAAACTCTTGAAAATTTGATTTATTTTCATCCAAAGAGACAAACAACAACTCTAAACCTTTCTTTTTTAATTGAGGATAGATTTTGGCAAGTTCGGCAATTTCTGTAGCGCATTTCGGACACCAACTTGCTCCAAAAACAACCAAAGTATACTCTGAAGTTAAATCAGAAAGTGATTTAGGGAAATTTTGAGGTCCAAAACCGGGAGCGTAATTATCTCTTTTATTTACAATATCAGGGGCTACATTGCCCTTTTTCATGGCTCTATAACTTTCAAGTTGATTGGCTAAATCACTATTTAAAGTGCAACTCGTTTCGTTTAGAACTTTGAGTGCCAAATACCCTGAGACTTCAAACAAACTGTGTCTTTCAAGTAAATCAAATAAATAATCGGTGACCTCATTCAGGATTTTATCGTCCTTAATTAAGTCTTCCAGCATAATATCTATCGAGCGTTTCATTTCCTTAAAAACAGAATCCTAATTAAAACCCTCTTCGGTAAAAAAATCACTTTATAACACACCTTTTCTCTACAGACCCATCTGAATACAAATAAATAAGAATTTCATTGGAACTAGGCTCTACCTCTACTCCCATGGTGTTCACAATTCTTTTTAATCTTCTTTCAAGCAAAGGTAATTCGGTCAAAGATGATGTATTTCCCCATATCAACTGGGCATATTCAGGATGATCAATGAATGGGTTTCTATTCTGCTGAAAACTGTAATAAATTATATCATTTCTATTTCTCTCCCAGTCGTCTACTGTATCCTCTAAATGCCAACGCATCAAGTCAGACAACTTAGCATGAATAGGCAAATTTGTACTATTATCCGCAGGGATAGAATCCACTATTTCAAGATCTGGCTCACCAGAATCTCCTTCGTACCTGGTTGCCATATAAAAAATCATTCTAGCTACGTCACCTTTCACATTTTCATTGGGCTTCCAAACCCATTCAGTTGAGCTTCTGTAACTTCCTGTTGGTCCATCGGCATCTATATATTCCTCAGTGCATTCAGCGAACCAACGATTATTTCTGGCTGAATTTACACTAACATCACAAGGTCTTATAGCATGAACATCTGTACCTGGACCAATTGCCGTTCCAAAATTCCCACGTGACTTAGCCCAAACATGCTCGCGTGACCAACCAGTACCAGAGTTATATTCCTGATTGGCATTGACCGACCAACCTGAATAAATCAACAAAACATTATTAGGATTTGTCGTATCCTTATCAGTTTGTTTAAGGATATCCCAAACATCAATTGAACTACTCGTATAAGGGAATTCTATATGATTTTTGATAATCTGATTCAATTCTGTTTTTAATGAATCCCCGGTTAATCCGGTAACCGAAGAATAGTAGCCTAGAGGAATTTGCGCAAAAGAGTTAGCAGTCGCAAAAAACAATGCGACAGCTCCAAAAAACATACTCAATCTATTTATATTCAATATTTCTTATCTGATTAAATTAATATGACCTCGATAGATCTCTCTTTCACTTGCTCCATCTAACGCAATAGAAAGTTGCCAAACATATGTACCTAGGAAGTTGTTAAAAACAAATCATTCATATATTTTGTGTTTAAATCAAAAATACTCAATTTGGACTCTGAATAAGAGCCTTAGAGCTCTATGGGTAGTACATATGTAGTAAAAATAGCAGGCAGCCATAGAATTAAAATGCTAATTCATAATAATTTAACACAATTCCCCCCTTAAATGATTTATTTATGACTTTTATCTTCTTAGCCATCCTTCTGTTTTCCATCAATAATGTTCTCTGGAAAAAGAACTTAGAAAACACTTCTGTTACATCCCTAATGGCTTATAGATCGTTTTTCACATCCGTTATTTCCTTGATTTACATCTGGTTGTTTGTTGATATCAGATTAATTTCCTTCACAGAATTTATTAAAGTAACACTAGGTTCTGTTTCGGGAGTTCTTGGATTGTTCTGTATGCTTTTTGCGCTCAAAAACATTTCCTTACAATGGATCGGAATCTACAATCTAATCGGGGTAATTTTTACAGCTTTGTATTTATTGATTTTTGAAAACTTTGATTTAAATGAATCTGTAGTAGGAATTCTCACCATTTTTCTAGGATTCGGATTTTTCATCTTTTCAACCTCCAAAAACAGATTGAGAATTACAATCAAACAACATTTTCTTCTGATCTTAATGACTTTGTTTTTCACCGTAGTTTCTGTCATTCATTGGAAAAATCTAATCTCGAATGTTCCCCCTTTGGTTATCATAGCAAATCAAGAACTAATTGTATTTATGGTTAGTCTTGCAGTAACATTAAAAACCATTTCAAGTTCTGCAATCAAGGAGACCATCTCATCAAAGTTTAGTCAAGTACTTCTTATGAGCATAGTAGTAATTGGAGCTTTCACTTCAAGCCTTATGGGGCTAAAAGTGACAGATCCGCTTGTTTCTGGCCTCATATTTTTAGCTAGTCCGCTTACAACAATTTTGTTTAGCGCATACTTTTTTAAAGAAAAAGTCACAACAAAAAATTGGCTTGCAATTGGTATCATTTCCCTGGGTGCTTTTTTATTGCATATTCAAACTGTATAACCAAGATGAATTACAACAAATAGGACGATGAAATTTCTTGAAATTTACTAAATTTAGTTTCAGATACTAATGATTTCAATTCACTACTTGCCAGTTTATTAGCTTTTTTATCTTCCTCTTTGAAAGTCAGCTGAAGCAGAATAAATTGATAGAACAACCGAATGTACTTTTCATAGCTTATCTCAACTCGAGAAATTTGTACAAACTCTAAATTCTTCCTCGCAATCTTTAGTTCGTTTTTTTCGCAATTCAGCCATGCCAAGGCTACCAAATAAATGGATTGGGTAGTGGAAGATGACCATACACCAAACTCAAAAATATCTTCGTAATAATTTTCGAAAAGTAGAGTTAAAAAATTGTAATCTTGAACCACCAAAAGTGCAGGAACAATTTCCTCCAAAAAATGACTTACTTTATTATTCTTGCATTCAAAGAGAATCTCCTTTTTCAATCCTGATTTCACCTTTCCTTCCGACAAAACACAGCAACCATAATACCTTCCTTTCAATACAGAATAGAATTCATTAAATTCTTTTGGCTTAATAGGAGCAACTAATTCTGTTTTGTTTTGGATATAAAATAAAATATAAAACTCCATACACTCAACAAAAAGAAGATCAGAAGAATTAGCAGAATAATCCTTAATCATATCTAATACCTTTTTATAGCGCAAGTGCAAATGATAGTAATTAATGTAGGGCAAAGCCACATATTCTCTGAAACTATCAATAGGAATGCAAGCCTCATATACTTCGAGCGCATCCTCTTCGCTAATCACGCTCAAACGCACTGATATGATTTGAGAAAATTTATGAAGCTGAGTCCCAGAAGCGCGGTTAAAATTGACGTCTCTAAAAATAGAAACCACTGATTTTAAATCCTTTTTTTCAATAAAATAAACAATAAAATAGGCGAGATAAACAAAGTTATGTTGATTCAGTAACCCATAATTTATTAGATCAAAATCTTTTTTTGTTATCTCTTCGTTTATAATGATACGATTTAGGCTCTGCTGGAAGTACCACTCCTCATAATTGAGTTTATGATGTTGATAGCCAGAAAATGAGGCAAAACCTAAAAAATTAGCTAAGGTATTGAGAGTTGTAACAGAGGGAGTTCTTGACTCTAAAAATCCAAAAATCCTCCTTAATGTATTAAACCCGATTACTTTATGGGTGAGACTTTCTATCTCTTCTTTCAAAAATTTCAAATCACGGGTGTTTTTTACCGTAATGTTTGATTTTTTTTGAATGTCAATCAGTAATTGAGAATACTCTGGGTTCATTTAGATTAAAATTAAATCCGATTAAAAAAATAGATTAAAGACCCCGATAAAAATAATTAGGCACTAACTATTAGATACACATAGCAAACCTTTAATTTGAGAGAAAGGAATTGTTTTTAGTGCCTAAATTATTATTAATTTTTAAAGTTAAGAAACAAAACCAACACTTTTTGCCCATAACATGCCCACAAAAAAAAGAGAAGCATTTAAACTTCTCTTTTATCCAGGCACAAAATTAAAATAAAACACTATACCTCAACACCTTTTAGCATTTTATTCCAATAGAGTCTTGGCAAAATATATTTCTTAAGCCACCAAAGTCTGCGATGTTCTTTGGAAGAATCAAATACCAGCATTTGTTTTAGTTTGGGATCTGGAGTAAAGTTTGAATCATAATCAAATTCTGCCAGAACCATTTTTCCGTATCCTGTAACAAGTGGACAGGAAGAATATCCATTATAAGTTTTTGAACTGAGTGGATTTGCAGCAATCAATCTGGCTATGTTTTCAACCACAATTGGGACTTGCTTTCTTATGGCTGCACCAGTCTTAGCAGTGGGAAGAGCTGCAGCATCTCCCAACCCAAATACATTGTCGTATTTTTTGTGTTGCAAAGTTCCATGATCCACATCCAACCATCCAGCTTCGTTTGCCAAGTCTGAATTTTTTATGAAATCTGGCGCAGTTTGTGGTGGTGCCAAATGAAGCATATCAAAATGAATTCCCCATCTACCATTTTCTTTTGAAACTACAATATTTTTATTGTTGTAATTGATAGACTCATCTATTTCCATCGAACTATTATCTTTGTCTTCCATCAAAACACAGCCACCAGCTTTTGGATCTTTTGTAATTTCGTACCAAGCAATTTGATTTTCGGCATCCACTTCTACCAATTTGTGATGATACCTCACGTTTATATCCTTCCTATTTATTACTTCTATCAATGTTTTTGCAATAGGCTTTACTCCAAAAATAACTCCTCCGGGAGTTGCAAACACAACATTGGTATTTTTACGCACTCCTGATTTTTTGAAATATTCTTCTGCCAAATACATTATTTTTTGTGGTGCTCCACCACATTTTATTGGTGTAGCTGGCTGAGTAAAAAGAGCTGTTCCTCCTTCAAAATTCTTGAGAACTTCCCAAGTATGTTTAGGATTTGTATAATTACTACACACAACCCCCTTATCAATAGCTTCTGTCAAACCTTTTACTAATGAAGTATCTATTTTTATTCCTGGCGAAACCACCAAATAATCATACTTTAAGGTTTTTCCGCTGCTTGTAATTACAGAATTATTGGCGCAATCAAAAGAAGAAGCAAATTCTTTTATCCAATTTACCCCTTTCGGCATAACTGAGGCCATGGTTCTTTTCGTTTTTTCAAAATCATAGGCATTTGCCCCAACCAAAGTCCAGGCTGGTTGATAATAATGATATTCTGCCGGTTCCAAAATAGTAACATTTACACCTCCTTTTTTAAGAAATTGAGCTGCGGTCATGATTCCTCCCGTACCTCCTCCAATAATTAATAGATCTTTCATTTTTTAAATATTTTGGTTCAATATCAAAAAAATAATTCGAATAGATTGTAACAAAAGTTACAAAGAAAAAATTGCCAAAAAAAAGAGAAGCCTTTAAGCTTCTCTTTTTTATGTGTTCCTGCTCCTCTAATCCCCGTCTCTCAAAATCAATTCTTTTCAATTATTTAACTTAAAAAAATCAGAATAATAGATTGGTTTTAAACTTATTAAATCAACTCTATTCTGCTAAGTTATTAAAACTAATACAATTAACTAAAAATTAAGTTGCAAATGTTGCATAAAGTCAAAAAAAGGGCTCGAAAAGTAAAATAAATCAATATCCGCCATTTCTTTTTCTCACAAACCACTCTACACTCAAAAAGAAAAGTACTATTGCAAAGATGAATTTCAATTCAATTAAATCATCAATTTCTTTTTCTTGGTAGCTCACATCTACCATATTTTTGTTTCCAGTTACTGCCGAAAGCAAGCTACCAATTTGTGAAACCTCAACCGATTTACCTCCTGTTTCTGAAGAAATTTGATACAGCAATTCGTGATTAGCTCGAGTATTTTTTAATTCCAATCCTGTTTCATTTACCGAAAAATCACCTTCTTTAATCAATGATTCATTCTCCAGTTTCACACTGGCTTTGTAATGATAAGCTCCAGCTGGCAATCTGCCCAAATCTAAGCTATATGCATTCACTTTGGGTGAAAACAAATATTGAAAAACCTCTTTTTCTTCATTCACTAAATCAAACTCAATTTCTTGTGTATTGACCAGCTCATAGCTTTCATTATAAAGCTCCGCAGAGAATATAACATCCTCAGAATTCTCATAATTTGGTTTACCCGACACTCTAAATTTGCTTTTATCTTCTTTGGCTACAAGCAATTGAGCTATTTGCTGAATCAATCCATCAAAACCTGCACTGGATTCATTCTCTGCGTACTCTTGTATTTTCCATCGCCAAAATCCTTCCCCTACAAAAAAACCTACTTTCCTTTCTGATATTGTTCCAAAAGAAAGCAAAGCATAACTAGTTTTTGCAGTTCCTATTCGCTGATAAAGCAAAGTGCTAAAAGAGTTTCCCAATTTGTAGGAGGTTGAAAAAGGAACCTGTAAAGGACTCACTTTTCTCAACAAATTGATTGACTCATCAGACAGCGTAAATTCAGTAAAATTTGAATTAATCCAAGTTCCAGCTTCTGTAAACTCTCTTCCGTCTTTTATTTCCAATCCTGCTTCTAATTCATTCAATTTTCCCAAATCAGTCTGATTTCCTAAAACCAAAAGAAGAGGAATGGAAGAGGATTTTATAGCATTGAAAGAATTAGTTTTGTTGGGTAAATTGTGAGTTATAACCAAATCAAAAACATCTAACTCTTTGGGTGCATCAGCAATTAGCTTCACCTCTATCTCGTAGTTTTCATTGGAACTCAAACTATTTTTTATCGCCTGCACATCGGGATGTGGCGATTGGGCAAGTAGCAGAATTTTTTGTTTTGATTGTAATACTTCTACATAAAAAGAAGAGCTATTATTCACTGTGGTAAACTCACCTTCTACTTCCTTTACTACTACACTGTATTTCTTTAGTCCAATGTCTTTAGCTTCAATCTCAAATTGTACTTTTTGAATTCCTTTTCTACTTAAAACCTCTAATGGTTTTGAACTCAAAACTTTGCCAGATTTCATCAAGAAAACTGTCGTTTTCTGATTTATTTCATTGGAATTCAACGAAACTTCCACAAGAAATGTATTTCCTTCGTAAGCCAACTTGTTATGAAACACTTCTTGAATCCAAACATCCTTTTGTGGTGTAGAATCTCCCAAACGAATTGTATGAACAGGAATGTTTTTGAGTTTTCTAGCTTCGTAAACAGGGTTTTTTCCTTGATTGTATATCCCGTCCGAAGACAAAATGATAGCTCCTAAATTTCTATTGTAATACCGTGCTTGTATTTCTTCAAAAACTCTAGAAATATTGGTGGTATTTTCTTTGAAATCGGCATTTTCACCTTCATTAATTCCCTTACCAAAAACATAGGAAACAACCTCATATTCAGAGGAAAGCTGCCGAGATAACTGACTAATATCTTCGGTGTATTTAGGTATAAATGAAGCAGAATCTGTTCGAGACAAAACGGAAGAAGAATTATCTTGAACTAAAACCACAATAGGTTTATCAACTTTTGTTTTGGTGTATTCTAAGAGCGGTTCTAGGAGCAAGAAAAACACACAAAACAAACTTGCAAAACGAAAAACACCCAAGAGCTGTTTCCAACCCTTAGGTAGTTCCTTTAATTTTGAATCATTTCGGTAAAGAAAATACGCTCCCAATCCCGCAATGATTATACAAATTGCAATATACCAAACTGGAGAATTAAGAAGAATTTTCAATCAGCGAAACTATTTATTAAGTTAACATCCCTCCACAAACGTGAATCGTTTGTCCGGTAACATAAGCACTCATATCACTTGCCAAAAACACAACAACATCTGCTACGTCATCTGGAGAACCAGCTCTTTTCAATGGAATATCTTTCACCCATCCTTCCACTACTTCTTGATCTAGTTTAGCGGTCATTTCTGTTGCAATAAATCCTGGAGCAATTGCATTACTTCTTATATTTCTAGAACCTAGTTCTTTCGCTACAGATTTTGTAAACCCAATCATTCCAGCTTTTGAAGCAGCATAATTAGATTGACCAGCATTTCCATTCACACCAACTACAGAGGTAAGGTTGACAATAGAACCTTTTCTTTGTTTCAACATTGGTCTTTGTACAGCTTTCGTCAAATTAAATACAGATTTCAAGTTAATTCGAATCACATCGTCCCAATCTTGTTCCGACATTCTCATCAATAATCCATCTTTTGTAATTCCTGCATTATTCACCAATGCATCTATTTGACCAAAATCAGCCATTACATCATCTACCAATTTTTGTGAAGCTTCAAATTCTGAGGCATCCGACTGATATCCTTTTGCCTTCACTCCCATTCCAATCAACTCTTTTTCAACTTCTTTCGCTTTGTCAGGCGATGACAAATATGTAAAGGCTATGTTTGCACCTTGCTCTGCACATTTGATAGCGATTCCTTTTCCAATTCCTTTGGAAGCTCCTGTAATTAGGACAACTTTATCTGCTAATAATTTCATTCTACTGTTTTTATATCTTGGTTTAGTTCAAAGATAATTGATAAATGATAATTGGCAAATCATAATTAACATTTAAAAATCATGAACACCTCTAATATTTGGCGTACTTTTGTGGAAGCAAAGTATCAATATTTTTTTGAAATAAACATGGAAGACATCAAACTAAACACCATTGAAGAGGCGCTAGAGGATATCAGAGCAGGTAAGGTAATCATTGTGGTGGATGACGAAGACAGAGAGAATGAAGGAGATTTTTTGACAGCAGCAAGAAACTCTTCTCCCGAGGTAATTAACTTTATGGCTACTCATGGCCGCGGATTAATTTGTGCTCCTTTATCGGAAAAAAGATGTACCGAATTGGATCTTGAGCTTATGGTTCAAAATAACGATTCGCCTTACGAAACCCCTTTTACAATCTCAGTAGATTTACTCGGAAATGGTTGTACTACAGGGATTTCTGCAAGCGATAGAGACAAAACAATAAAAGCATTAATAGACCCAAACACCAAACCCAATCAGCTTGGGAAGCCTGGACATATATTTCCGTTGAGAGCAAGAAATGGTGGAGTTTTGAGAAGAGCTGGACACACCGAAGCTGCAGTAGATTTATCGAGAATGGCAGGTTTTGAAGAAGCTGGAATTATCGTAGAAATACTGAATGAAGATGGCACAATGGCTAGGTTGCCGCAATTGATGAAAATTGCTGAAAAACATGACATGAAAATCATTTCTATTGAAGATTTGATTTCTTACAGACTTCAAAATGAGAGTTTGGTTGAAAAGCAAATTGAAATAAAACTTCCCACAGAATACGGAGATTTCAATCTTGTTCACTTTTCGCAAACTACTGACGGAAAAGAACATTTGGCACTCGTAAAAGGAGAATGGGAAAAAGACGAACCTGTTTTGGTCAGAGTGCACTCGAGCTGCATGACTGGAGATATTTTTGGTTCTTGCAGATGCGATTGTGGACCTCAACTGCAAACTGCTATGAAAATGGTGGAAGAAGCAGGAAAAGGAGTTATCATTTATATGAACCAAGAAGGAAGAGGAATTGGTTTGCTTAACAAATTAAAAGCATACAAACTACAAGAAGAAGGTTACGACACTCTGGAAGCTAATATAAAACTTGGTTTCAAAGGAGACCAAAGAGATTACGGAATTGGAGCTCAAATTTTAAGAGATTTAGGAGTTACAAAAATGAAGCTGATGAGTAACAACCCTCAAAAAAGAACTGGTCTTATTGGTTACGGATTAGAGATTGTAGAAAATGTTGCGCTCGAAATAGAGGCAAATATTCATAACAAAGGCTACTTAGAAACAAAAAGGGACAAGATGGGTCACACTTTGAAGATGAAGTGATAGAAGTTAGAAAAAAGTAAGATTACCAGAATAGAAGCAAATGTCCTCAGAATTAATAGTTAACAGAGTACCAGAATCGACCAATAATTCTTTGCGTGCTTGGAGCGCAGCCGATGAATTATTGATTTCACATTTGAATGAAACAAAAACAGAATCTGTTCTTATATACAACGATGCATTTGGTTACCTGAGCGCACATGCTCAGCCAAGAAAAGTATTTGGTGCTTTGGATGCAAAAAGTCAAGAAAAAGCAACTCTCGAAAACTTCGCGACTAACTCATTGGATAGCGAAAACTTCGTGTCCACTTCCCTCCTTTCGGAAATGACAGAAAAGTTAGAAATGGGAATGATGAAAATTCCAAAATCACTTGAATTGTTTGAGTTGTTCCTTTCTCATTTTGTAAAAAACGCATCAAAAAACGCAACTCTTTTGTGTGGTTTTATGACTCGTAATTTCACCAAACATTTGTTAGAAATAGCTGAAGAATATTTTGAAGAAGTTGAGCAATCGCTCTCAAAAAAGAAAGCTCGTTTGTTGGTATTAAAGAATCCAAAAAAAGTTTCGGTAAAATCCATGATTAAATCCATTCCTTTTGGAGATGAAGAATTAAAACAATATTTCGGTGTGTTCTCTTCCAATCACATTGATTATGCTACGCAATTTTTAATTGAAAATTTAGAACCACCAGAAGTTGTTAATTCTGCTCTGGATTTAGCCTCCGGCAATGGTGTTTTAGCCAAAGAGATTCAGAAAAAATTTCCAGAATCTGAGCTGTTTTTGGTGGATGATTCTCAGCTTGCTGTGGAGAGTTCAAAACTGAACTTAAAAGGAGAAAACATTTCGTTTTTTCACAACAATAATTTAGAGGATATTGCATCCAATTCTTTGGATTATGTTGTGAGCAATCCACCCTTTCATGTAGAGTACGAAATTGACATCAGTTTACCTCTTAGACTTTTTAGAGCTGTTGAGAAAAAACTAGTGAATGAAGGGAAATTTCAGTTAGTCGCTAACTCTCATCTAAATTATAAGCCTCATTTAGAAAAAATATTCAAAAGAGTTTCTGTAGTATTTGACAACGACAAATTTGTGGTGTATTCTTGTTACAAAAGATGGGATAAAAACCAAGAATGGTAAAAGATTCTGGGGTTTAACTCAATATTTCATAGAAAAACAACATGAGAAAAGAGCAAATAACAAACCTTAGACCTACTATTCCCAAAGCAGAATTAACCGAGGGTATTTCGGAAATAGAAAAATTTCAGAACACAGCACTCCGTCAAATCATTAAATTTCAGCACGAAGTTATCCTTCTTGTTTTTTCATCTTATGCCAGAAAAATTCACAAAGATTGGGGCTCTCTTTCCAATGAAAAGAAAGAAGCTTTTATAGAAAGTGTGATGAGTAAAAACCAACAGCTAAAAAACCAATACATCGGAATAATTTTAGGACTTTTGAGTGAAGAAGAAATAGAATTTTATCAAAACAATTCCTCTGAAATAAACCGAAGAATTACTCAAATTATAAAACAAAGAGTACAAACTAATTTGGGAAGTATTTAGTTTTTCGTACCTTTTTGGTAAACATCAAAAAACTCTGAAAAACTTCTATGCCATTCAACCACATTGAGTACAAAAAACCCATTTACAAAATAAAAGCTCCACTGAGAGATCATCTGGATCAATACTCTAGATTATCGGATATTTCTTTGACATACGAAGACCTTCTTCGTTACCAACAATTAATTCCCATTACAGATGACAACGGAAAAGATACCAATTGGTTTTCTGCCTTATACCCCATAGAGGAACAAAAGTACTTTCAGGAAGAATTGGTGAAAATATACCAAACTTTGGTAGCTGATGGTGATATTTTGAATTACGTAAAAGTAGGCAGCATTGACTTTTGTTCGTTTGGAAACTCCAAACCCTTTCGTATCAAAGTGATTAACGAAATCAATGATAACTACGATTATTTTTACATCAAAAAAGCAGATGCATCACGAATTTACGGACTAGAACTAGAAGAGATATTTTCGCCAGACAAAGTAACCTTCTTGGTAAATAAATCTACTTTGATTGAAGATCATGTTGTAGGTATTCCTTGCGATGAATTCATTACTAGAAATAAGAAAGTAAAAATTGAAAATAGGCTAAGGTTTGCCAAGGAGTTTGTAAAATTCAACGAGAGGTGTTTTGTGCGTTTGCTCGGTGACATGCGAGCCTATAATTTTGTAGTAGAGATTACACAAGATTTTGATAATGTGCAATATAGATTACGTGCAATGGATTTTGACCAACAGAGTTACGAAGGTCGAAAAAACATGTATTTGCCTCAGTATTACAAAGACAATCTTCCACTTGTGGACCTTGCCCGAGAATTGCTAACCGATGAAATGGCTCAACAATACATGAAGCAAGAAAGAGTAGCGATGAAGAAGCGATATCTTGCCTACAAACAAAGGACAAAGTCATTGCTAAGAAGGATGAAAAAGGACACGATTTCGAGCAAAGAAAACATCGAAACATTGAAAAAAGAATTCGCAGTATATTACAACAATCCACAATTTTTGAATTTCAAAACTATGGGACAAATCCTGGAATTGCACATAGAAACAAAACTTGGAATTAAGATTTTTTAAAGTTCAAACTAACCAGACAAGAGAGAAGATATATTCTCCAGAAATTCATTTGAAATTAGCTTAACTTTGAGAACAATTATTAAATAAAACACCCCTTACTTTTCACTAAGTACAAATTATTATCACACAATGAACAACTTTGATTTTTACAACCCTACAAAAATAATTTTTGGTAAAGGCGAAATAGCCAAACTAAAAAACGAAATACCAAAAGATGCCAAAGTTTTGGTACTATTTGGTGGGGGAAGCATAAAAAAGAATGGAATATACGAGCAGGTTTCTGTTGCTCTCGAAGGATATGACTGGACCGAATTTGGAGGAATACCGCCAAATCCTGAGTATCAAGTCTTGTTGAAAGCACTGGAAATAATCAAAAAAGAAAAAATCACTTATTTGTTGGCTGTAGGAGGTGGATCTGTTATTGATGGAACTAAATTTTTGAGTTCGGCTGCACTTTATGAGGGAGCTGAGCCTTGGGATATTCTCAAAAACAAAATAAGAACCGAAGTAGGAATGCCTTTTGGAACCGTATTGACATTGCCAGCAACAGGAAGCGAAATGAACTCAGGTGCTGTGGTAACCAACAAAGAAACAAGTGAAAAATTTGGAATGGGCGGACCTGGATTGTTCCCTAAATTTTCAATTCTGGATCCATCTGTTGTGAGTTCAATACCAGAAAGACAAATCGCAAATGGATTAGCCGATTCATTTACTCACGTTCTTGAACAATACATGACCTACCCCAACGATGCACTGTTACAAGATAGGTTTGCCGAAAGTATTTTGAGTTCTATTTTAGAAACTGCTCCAAGAATTATGGAAAATCCTTCTGATTATAAATCAGCAGCGAATTTTATGTGGAATTGTACGATGGCACTCAACGGAATGATACAAAAAGGAGTTCCAACAGACTGGGCAATCCATGCAATGGGACACGAATTAACAGCTTTTTACGGAATAGATCACGCTCGTACTTTGGCGATATTAACCAAGAGTCACTACACGTTTAATATCGAGACTAAAGAAGAAAAACTAGCGCAGTGTGCCGAAAGAGTTTTTGGCATAACAGAGGGCGACCAAAGAGAAAAAGCTGAGCAATGTATCGAAGCAATCGAAGAATTTTTTCTTTCTATCGGAATCAGTACAAACTTATCGAGTTACACAGATGAGTTTGAAGGAACTGCACAAAAAATAGCGCAAAGATTTACTGAAAGAGGCTGGCTTGGCATAGGAGAATTAGGTAAACTAACCCCTGAGCACATAGAAGCCATAGTAGAAATGAGTTATTAAGTTTGTGGTATGTCTGATGATTTTCAATTTCTAAAATTTCTTAACCCTGATTTTGTTCCAACTCCTGAAATAATAAATGAGTTTGAAGGAGCAATTCAAGTAAAAGAAATAAGAAGGAAACAGCTTTTACAACGAAAGGGAGACACCCATTCTAAAGCCTATTTTGTAAGAAAAGGTCTTTTAAAAAGCTACATGTTAGACGAAAAAGGAAAGGAGCATATTTTTATGTTTGCTCCCGAAAATTGGATTGTAACGGACATTAATTCCGTTACAAATTATGGACAAACCGAACTCTTTATTCAAGCTATTGAAGACTCTGAAGTAGAAGTGATTCAGGGCGATGCATTCATGAAACTTACACATAAACTTCAATCGAATAGTCAATTAGAAGTGCAAAAACTCCTTAAACGAAATGCGGTGCTTCAAAAACGAATCATTTCATTGATGAGTAAATCTGCGATTGAACGATACGAAGATTTTATTGCCACCTATCCTGGAATTGTGCAACGAGTGCCGCAAAAATTAATTGCATCCTACTTGGGAATAACTCCACAAGCTTTGAGTAAAACAATATCTCAATCTTATAAAAAATGATAACCTAGATTAATGCACCCCGAAAGCTCACCTCCTATCTTTATGCCAAGATTGATTGTTTAGTTTTAATAGGGTTAAGCAATTTTACTAAAAAGGTTCTGACGAAAGTTAGAGCCTTTTTTTGTTGACTATTTCCGAGCATATAACGTAACTTAGTGATTCATTAAAAACCACTAATTTCTTCTATGAAAATCAATGTATTCTGGCTACGAAGAGACTTACGATTAACTGACAATGTTGGTTTTTCTGAAGCACTTAAAAGCGACCTCCCGGTATTGCCTATTTTTATTTTTGACAAGCAAATTCTTGACGAACTACCAGAGCAAGATGCTCGATTAAGTTTTATTCACGATACGCTGTCGGAAATGAATGCTGAACTTGGCAAAAATGGAGCTGGAATTAGAGGTTTGTATGGCAATCCCAAAGAATGCATCGAAGAATTAATTGAGGAATATGAGGTAAATGCAATTTACACTAATCGAGATTACGAGCCTTACGCACTAAATCGCGACAAAGAAATGAACGAATTACTTTCTAAGAAGGGAATCGAATTCAAGACTTTTAAAGATCAAGTCATTTTTGAAAAATCTGAAGTAACCAAGGACGATGGAAAACCCTATACGGTATATACTCCCTTTAAAAACAAATGGCTTTCGCATTTTGATGAATCTACTATGATTCAAGACCACAAACTAAACTTGGAAAATTGCCTAAAAGGAGAATTTAAATTTCCAACTCTCAAAGAAATGGGATTCACAAAAAGCGACATTAAAGTTCAGCCCATCAACCTAACTCAACTGGACAATTACGAAGAAACAAGAAATTTTCCCGCCACTGACGGAACAAGTTATTTGGGACCACATTTTCGTTTTGGAACGGTAAGCGTAAGAAGTATTATTCGTAAATTAAAAAAAAAAGACGCTGTGTTTTTGAGTGAATTGATTTGGAGAGAGTTTTTTATGCAAATTCTATTTCACTTTCCTCATGTGGTTTCTAATAATTTTAGAGCAAAATATGACGGAATAAAATGGAGAAACAACGAGGAAGAGTTTGAAAAATGGTGCAAAGGAAAAACTGGCTACCCAATGGTGGATGCAGGAATGAGGCAATTGAACAAAACGGGTTACATGCACAATCGAGTGCGAATGGTAACAGCAAGTTTTTTGGTAAAACACTTATTGATAGATTGGAAATGGGGAGAAGCCTATTTCGCTGAAAAATTATTGGATTACGACTTAGCTTCCAACAATGGAAACTGGCAGTGGGCGGCAGGAACTGGATGTGATGCAAGTCCATACTTTAGAGTTTTTAATCCAGAATCGCAGCTTGTGAAATTTGATAAAAAAATGCAATACATACAAAAATGGGCACCCGAGTACCAAGAACTTATTTTCCCTAAACCAATGGTTGAGCATAAATTTGCGAGAGAAAGAGCAATTGCCACATACAAAGAAGGGATAGAAAGTTAGAAGCACGAAGTGTGAAGTTTGAAGTGATGAATAATTCACCAAAAATATAACCGCACTCTGACAAGGGAGAAAAGTAAATAATGAATCCAATTGCAGTAATATTGAGTAGAGAATCGAAACCTGCAACATGTAACCAACACACAATGAACATACTAATAACAGGGGGGACAGGACTGATAGGAAAAAGATTGACGGATTTGTTAATCGAAAAAGGACATACAGTCTCTATTTTGAGTAGAACAAAAAAACAATCGGACAAAGCTTCCTTTTATACTTGGGATATTGCTAACAAAAAGATTGAATCCGAAGCTATCAAAAATGCTGACATTATTGTTCATCTGGCAGGAGCAAATGTAGGAGAAGGTCGTTGGACGAGTAAGAGAAAAAAGGAAATTATCGACAGCCGTGTACAATCTGGAAACTTACTTTTTCAAACAGTAAAAAAACACAATCCAAATCTAAAAGCTTTCATATCTTCATCCGCTATTGGTTATTACGGTATGACAACAACCGACAAAACGTTTTCTGAAACGGACAAACCAGGATTTGATTTTCTTGCCAATGTTTGCCTGAAGTGGGAGAACGCGGCAGAGCAATTTAAACAATTGGGAGTTCGCACGGCCATTATAAGAACTGGCGTGGTGCTAGATACCAACGAAGGGGCACTAGCTAAACTTATCACTCCCATAAAATTTGGGATTGGTTCAGCTCTTGGGTCAGGAAAACAGGCTATGCCTTGGATACATCTTGAAGACATTTGCGGCATATACATTCATTTGATTGAAAACAATGAGCTTGAAGGTACTTTTAACGGTGTGGCTCCAAGCAAAGATAACAACGAAGAGTTTTCTAAAACTTTAGCCTTTGTGTTGAACAAACCATTTTGGTTTCCAAAGGTCCCGAGTTTTGCTATTCGTTTACTTCTGGGAAAACAGGCCGTTATTGCGCTTGAAGGTTCTCCAATTTCCAGTAAAAAAGTGGAAGAGTCAGGATATGAATTCCGATTCAAAGAATTAAAAATCGCCTTGACGGATATTTTAAACTAATTCCATTTTTACTCGTTCAAAGAGCATTTTGAACCACTCGGTAAATTGATCGGGAAACATTGTGATTTCAGTCTGAAGATCCTCAGTGGAAACGTACCTATAACTTGCAACTTCTTCTTTATTTATCTGGGGATGGTTATTAGTGACTCCAAAAAAAACATGATCCAATTCGTGTTCCACCATTTCGTCATCCAATTCTGCCCGATACACAAAACTAAATTTCTTTTCTAACGAGGATTCCATTCCCATTTCTTCTTGAAGCCTTCTTTTTGCTGCGTCAATTGTGTGTTCGTCTTGCATGGGATGCGTACAAGCTGTATTGCTCCACAACAATCCCGAATGGTATTTATGCGCAGCTCTTTGTTGCAACAACCATTCATTATCTTCATTGAATACCAACACAGAAATAGCTCGGTGTAATATCCCTTTGCGGTGAGCTTCCATTTTCTCTACAAAGCCAAGAACTTCGTCTTTTTCGTTTACTGCAATAACCTCATTTGGATTCATCCTACCTTGTATTTTTTTGCCAATTCTTCAAATCTATTCTCCTTGTCATTCGCCTTCAAATTGGTAATTATCATCTTTTTTGTTTCATCAGAAACACTAGATTTCTCGAGATTTTTTTTGATGTAATTCACATCTTTTTCTATGTTTTTACCATAGCCCAAAAAGCTTGGAGCATTCAATTGAACCATCAGTCTCAAATGAATATTCTCTACATTTCTGTTCATTTTTATCGATTTCTCAAGCATTTCTTTCCCTTCGTTGAACCAACTATATTTAGAGATTGGATTACTCACATATTCTGCCATCATCATTTTACAAACTCCTTTGTAAGCATTGATTGTGATTTTATCTCTCAAATCTGAAACAGTGATTTCCCTTTTCAAAAAAGATTCTGCTGTCGTTCTATTTTCAACTTGCCTAAAACTCTCCCTAAATCCGTCCAAATCATTTCCAGAAAAAGAGAACAACGAACAAAAACTAAGGACAAAAACTAGAATTAGATTATTCATATTATTCTCATTTTATAATCGAAATATGATTTCGTTAGCAAAGCAAATTTCATTGGGTTGCTCACTCTTATTCTATTTGCTTTTATATCCTCTACATCAGAATTGATTAGCTTTTTCAGTAATTTACTGTAATACTTATAAGCAGTATAAACACCAAACTTTGCAGATTCCGGAAGTTTCTTAATCCCTTCAAAAGCTTCGTCAAAGTCTTGTTGAATCTCAATAATTATTTCTGCTTTATTTTCTTCACTCAATCCCATTCCTTCCAAATGAGGGAAATAAACCCTGTTCAACTCCTCAGAATCTGCTTTTAAATCTCTTAAGAAATTTACTTTTTGAAATGCACTACCTAATTTCATAGCGGGCTCTTTTAAATTCTCGTACATTTCTTGGTCTCCATTCACAAATACTTTCAAGCACATTAATCCTACCACATCAGCAGAACCATAAATATATTCTTGGTAATCTTCGGTTGTTGAATAGATATTTTTGTTCAAATCAAATTTCATGCTTTTCATAAATGCATCAACCAGCCTGTAATCAATGTTGTATTTCTTTAAAACATCCTGAAATGAGTTCAAGATCGGGTTCAAACTTATTCCTCTATCAATGGCTAGTTTTAAATCTCGTTCGAATTCTAAGATTAAAGTCTCCTTGTCATAATCATGAAAAGTATCCACAATTTCATCAGCAAATCTTACAAAACCATAAATCGCATGTATATCATCCTGAATTTTTGGCGACAACATTTTTACTGCCAAAGAAAAAGAAGTACTATAGTTAGTAGTTACAATTTTACTGGCTTCATAGGACACTTTATCAAATATACTTTTCATACTCTTTATCTTAACTGATTACTTTATCTTATCTTTTTGTTGCTCCCGATTTTTCGATGAGTCCACTCACCACCTTTCCCGAAATAAGCGAAGGCGGAACACCTGGCCCTGGCGAAGTTAACTGACCGGTAAAAAATAGGTTTTCTACTTTCTTGCTTTTCAATTTTGGTTTTAAAAATGCAGTTTGTTTCAGCGTGTTAGCCAATCCGTAGGCATTTCCCTTAAACGAGTTATACACTTCTACAAAATCAGAATGAGCAAAAGATTCATACACTTCTATATTTGGGCGGATATCTTCGCCAATGTGTTTTGTAAGTCGATCACAAATCATATCAAAATACTTCTTTCTAATCTTTTCAGAGTCATTCATTAACTCCGTTGACACAGGTACCAAAAAGAACATATTTTCCTTCCCTTCTGGCGCTACAGACGAATCTGTTTTGCTGGGACTACACACATAAAAAAGGGGCTTTTCTGGCCATTTGTGCGTATCATAAATTTCTGTAGCGTGCACATCAAAACTTTCATCAAAAAATAAATTGTGATGCTTTATTCCCTCTACACTTTTATTTACCCCAACATAATACAACAAACTAGACGGTGCCATGGTTCTCTTATCCCAATATTTAGTGGAATAATTTCTTTCCGAAATATCCAGTAATTTCTGCTCGGTGTGGTGATAATCTGCTCCACTCACAACGATATCTGCCTCTATTTTTTCGCCATTTACAACAATTCCCGTTGCTTTAGAGTTCCGTGTTATAATTTTTTCTACACCTGAATTCGTGTGAAACTTCACTCCCAAATCCTGAGCTACGGAAACCATTCCTTCCACTATCTTTCCCATTCCACCCATTGGATACCATGTACCAAGGGCCATATCAGCATAATTCATCAGGCTATACAACGAAGGAGTATTTTGAGGTTTTGCACCTAAAAAAAGAACAGGAAACTCTAATAACTCAATCAATTTTGGATGTTTGAAATAGCTTCTTATGTGTTTACTAATTGGTTTAAATAAATCAAGGGAAAGACCTTTTTTAGCGATATCTAACGTCATAAACTCTGTGATAGAAAGGGATGGCTTTGTCACAAACTCTCCCATACCAATGTCATACTTCGTTTTGGCTTCGCTCATAAATTGCCTAAGCTTTTCGCCCGAACCTTTTTCGTAAGCTTCAAAATATTCTTCTAACTCTTGCATGTCTGAAGGAATATCATCTGGTTTGTCACTCCAAAAAACTCTATAACTTGGGGATAATCTTACTAATTCGTAATAATCTGAAACCTTTTTACCAAAATCTTCAAAATATCTATCAAATACATCTGGCATCCAATACCAACTTGGTCCCATGTCAAAAGTAAAACCCTCTTTCTCTGTTACACGAGCTCTACCACCCAAAGACTTATTCTTTTCATAAACAGATACATCGAAACCAGCCTTGGCTAAGTAACTGGCTGCCGAAATTGAGGAAAACCCTGATCCTATTATTGCTACTTTTTTATTCATTTTGTATACTCAATCACCATACAGAATTTAACGCTCGGCAATTCTGGATTAGCTTTCTTCATTTTTTTTATGTTGAATTATATTTGATCTACGAGCTTTATAATAGAATCGTGAACCATAACATTATCGGGTATTTTTTTTAAATCAATATCTCTGACATTATTACCCAGCACATGCATTTTTTCTTTCCTTTTGGATAAAATATTTTTACTAACAGTTTGTAAGTACTCCAAAACCTTATCCTTACTTGGCTCTACAGTAAAATAACTAATGTAAGTTATATTTTCAAATACATGTTGCAGCTCATATAAGTTTTCTAGAGGAACACTCGGACCTAAAAATACAGATTTATATCCTTTTAGCATCAATTCAAAGTGTAAGTAAAGAATTCCAATGTCATGAATTTCATTCATTGGTAAGTACAAAATATAAGTCATATCATCTTTTGGACTAACATTTTGAACTCTTTCTATATTCACAAGGATTTTTTGTTTAATCAATGTAGAAATGAATCTTTCGTGGGCTGGACTTATCGTATTTGTAGACCACAAATTACCAATATCTGTAAGTAAAATAAGAAACTCTTTCAGAAACACATCTCTAAATGAATTTCGTGCCAAAAGCTGATTGTAAGTAGACTCGAACAAAGATTGATCGAAGTTTAACATAGCAATTTTAAAATTATTCACCGCCAAGGAATTCTCTTTGTTTTCGATGGTTATTTCCCTTACTTTATCATTTAGCTCTTCTTCACTAATATCAGCAATGTGAGAAATTTTAACACCGCTATTATTCAAAACAGCTATGTTGAGGATTTTCATTAAATTTTGAAGATTGTAAGTTCTAATATTGCTATCCGATCTTTCTGGCTCTAAAAGATTATACCTCTTTTCCCATATACGAATTGTGTGAGCCTTGATTCCACTCAGGTTTTCCAGGTCTTTTATTGAAAAAGAATTTTTGATTGACATGTTTTGTTTAATATTTGTATAAATATATTAAACTAAATTAACACAAATATATTTAGGAAGAGAAGTTAAAAAGAAATAATTATTAAGAATACTGATTTTCACTGACTTTTGTACAAAAACTACATCGTTAAACAAAATCAGTTCTTCTTTTTGAAATCTCCATTTTTCCATGCCTTCACAAATTGGCTCCAAGCAATTGGGTTTAGCAGATTATTGGGCGGTGCTTGACCTGCATAGTAAAGTCGAGAATGCACATCTTGCATTTGCCATTTAAAATTAAGAGAGCCTCCTGCTGGATAAGCTTCTTGTTTCAAAGCTAAAGCCTCTTGATTCAAGTTATTTTGAGCCCGAGTAAGATCATCGTTGGGAATATCCGTATTTAAAAACGCATCGCGAAATTGTTCTCTTGATGGCCAGGGATACACATCTAGCTGAGCTAACTTTACAGTATCCTCTTCCATTGAATGAATGAGAGAATACCTGCCGTTCATTAATGAATCTGGTATTACATAAGTTGATTTTTTATATCCAATAGAAGAAAAAACGACTGTATCACCAGGTATGGCAACAAAAGAAAAGAATCCATAATAATCGGAACTCGTCCCTCGGAACGAACTTTTTTCTAGAACCGTAACGAATGGAACTGGCTCTAAATTTGCTCCAGAAACCACAACTCCAGAAATCTGGATATAAATTTCTTTAACTGAATCAGTTTTTAGTCCAGCTGAAGAAGTTGAGTCTGCCTGCGAAAAACCAGCGAAAGCAAAACTCATCGCTATAAAAATCAATATGGAGGAAATCATTTTCATCTCTTATAAAGATAAATAAAAACACCCTTAAAATTCAATTCTTACGTTAAGAGATGTTAATTAATCTTTATAAAACACCCTTTTCACCCTTTGAGAAATAGAAGTCAACACCTCATAAGGAATAGTGTCCATGGCTTTTGCCATATCCTCAATAGAGTTGTGTTTACCAAAAATTTCAATTTCATCGCCAACTCTTACAGCTAATCCTGAAATATCTATCATACAAACATCCATGCAAATATTACCCACTAATTCACAAGCTTGGTCTTCCCAATAAAAAGAAAATTTCCTGTTCCCTAAACTTCTTCTAATCCCGTCTGAATAACCAATTGGAAGCATAGCAATAGTCATTGCTGATTCTGCTTTGGTTTTTCTACCGTACCCAATCGAATCTCCTTTTTCAAGTTTTTTTGTTTGAATCACAACCGTTTTCAATCTGCTAATTGGCTTTATATTAGAAACTTTTTCTCCTACATTGATTCCGTACAAACCAATACCTAATCTAACCATATCATATTGATGATCATTGTAATTTTCGATACCTGCAGTATTCAAAACATGACGATGAATTGGGTAATTAAAATTAGAAATTAAATAAGACGAATAATCGTCAAATTTTCTTAATTGCTTGAGCGTATATTCTTTTTCCGCTAAATCATCGGCACTAGACAAATGCGAAAAAGCCGACCGAACATAAACCTCTGGCTGAGCATATAAATACTGAACAAGTGCAGGCAGTTGTTCGGGCAAAAACCCTAATCTGTTCATTCCTGTTTCCAGTTTTATATGAACAGGGTAATCTTTCTTATTGGAAACAATAAGATCCTTTACTAGCTCGTCTAACATTTCTAGGGAATACACTTCGGGTTCCAGATCGTATTTTATCAAATCCATGAAAGTTTCTGGTTCAGGATTCATAACTACGATAGGCATGGTTATTCCTTTTTTTCTCAAAGCAATCCCTTCATCGGTGTAGGCAACTCCAAGGTAATCTACTTTTTCTTGTTCCAAAAACAATGGGATTTCCGTAGCTCCAGAACCGTATGCAAAAGCTTTTACCATGACCATAAGCTTGGTTGTTGGAGCTATCTTTTTTCGGTAAATCGCCAAATTATCCGACAACTGATTCAAGCTAATCTCCAAAACAGTTCTATGGTTTTTTTCTTCTAAAACCTTTGCTACCTGCTCCAATCTATGGTGTCTACTTCCTTTTATTAAAACATAATGATCTCTGAAACTGAATTCTTTTAACTGTGCCAATAGTTCGGTTGTTGAGTAATATTGTACCAACTCAATTTCTTTGTCCAATCCATTAATCTTATCGGTTCCCACAACCAACAATCTATTCACTTCACTGGAATTTATTAGCTCAATTAATTTTGAATCCGAAAACGGAGTTTCCGGGATTTCGGTAATAATGAGGGTGGTAGGAAAAGCCTTTGCTTGAGCTTTTAAATATTCTAAAGACAAGACCAGAGAGGAATAACTAATGTTATATCCATCATTGATTAAAGTTGAATTCTCAATCCCCTTTTTCATCTCAAGCCTTAATGCCAATGGAGACAAATGGTTTATTCTTTCTTGGATAACCAATTTATTATACCCCATTTTTAGCAGAACAGCAACGCAAATTTTACAGTTCTCTATAGATGATTTATCTTCGAATGGAAAGGTAAAACCAGTTAACTCATCTTGGTAAGTAACACTATCCGAAACGCTTACAAACAACTGTTTTTTTTCTTCTAATTTTTGTTCCAAACTAGTAAATCCATCTTGGTGAGCTTCTCCCATTCTTGTCAAGACTCCCAGAGTGGGCTGAATAATTTTGGCCAATTTTGACATTTCACCTACTTCAGAAATTCCTGCTTCAAAAATTGCCAATGTGTGATTTTCATTCAACAACATGATTGAAAGCGGAACACCAATTTGAGAATTGAAACTCTTGGGACTTCTGCAAATCAAGAAATCTGGACTAAGCAATTGATACAACCATTCTTTTACGATTGTTTTTCCATAACTCCCTGTAATTCCTATGACCGGGAGATTAAACTTACTTCTATGGTAAATCGCCAATTGCTGAAGTGCCAATAAAGTATCTTTTACTTGTATCACGGCAATTCCACTGTGGTGTATTGTCATCTCTTTTGACACAACAAATACGGAAACACCCTTTTGTATCAAAGAATCTATAAAATCATGCCCGTTTCTTTTGGCGGTTTCCAAGGCAAAAAAAACAGTAGATGAAGAGTTTTGAACAGAACGGCTATCAATAGAAACATGATTCACCAAGCAGTCATTTGAAACCAACAATTGCCCTCCGATACTTTCTGCTAATTCTACAACCGAATATTTCATTGTTTCATAGATTTATTAAAACAAACTCTACACAAAGGCTCGTAAGCCTCCGTTTCGCCAAGCATCACTTGTTGTTCGTCTGTCGTTTTTCTATGCGAAAACTGAGCCAGAGAACCACATTTTACACAAATAGCATGAACTTTAGTAACATATTCTGCTGTTGCAATTAAGCTTGGCATTACCCCAAAAGGTTTTCCAGCAAAATCCATATCCAACCCAGCAACAATTACCCTAGCACCATTATTTGCAAGCTGATTACAAACCTCCACAAGCCCTTCGTCAAAAAACTGAGCCTCATCAATTCCAATTACTTCTACGCCATCTGCCAAAATCAAAATATTGCTAGAAGAAGAAACCGGAGTAGAACGGATTGAGTTCTCATTGTGGCTCACAACAGCTTCGTTGTCGTAACGAGTATCTATTGCAGGTTTAAAAATCTCTACTTTTTGCTGAGCAAATTCAGCTCTTTTTAATCGTCTAATTAGTTCTTCCGTTTTCCCCGAAAACATAGAACCACAAACTACCTCTATCCAACCTCTTTTTTCGTTTCCTTGTGTTAATGATTCTAAAAACATGTACTTTTTCTTTGAGTCAAAATTACGAATTAAAAAGACATAAAAAAAGGGATAACAATCGTGTTTTGCTATCCCTTTTTCCTCTTAAATTAAATTTTATTGATTCGAAACTTCAGCTCTCATCTTTCTTCCTCCTTCTATTTCAACTCCATTTATACCTTTCAATAATTTTCCTGCAACTTTTGGCGCTACATCAACAAAACTAAAGTTATCCATCATCCTGATTTTACCTAAGTTTTTACCTGCAACTCCTCCTTCTTGACAAAGAACTCTTATCAAATGCCCTTTATCAGAAAAATCTTTTTCACCAACATTCAAAAACAAGGTAGTAGTTTCTCCATCCACATTTCTGTTGAATCCTCCGCTGTCTCTATCCCCTCTTCTATCGCTCCTATCACTACGGTCGCTTCTTTCGCTTCTCGGTCTTCTTTCCCCTCTATCTCTTCCTCTGTCACGATCTCTGCCTCCTCTGTCCCTATCTCTTCCTCTTCTTTCGTTACCTCTTCCTCCTCTGTCTCTATCTCCTCCTCTCGAATCATCATTGATATCTCGTGCATTTTCGTAGTAAGACAAGAATCTATTGAATTCGGCAGAAACAAACTTCGTGATAATTTCTTCTTTAGAAAGTTCTTTTAACTTTTCGTCTACAGCTGACAAATAGGGTGCAATTTGCTCTTCTTTTACTTCAACATCCACTACTTTGTCAATCAATTGCATCAATTGTTTCTCACAAATATCTTTTCCTGTTGGGAATTTCTTTTGTTCAATTTTTGAGTTGATTATCTTCTCTACAAACCTCAATTTGTTTGCCTCTCTGTTGTTCAATAATAAAATTGAAGTTCCTTTTTTACCGGCACGAGCTGTTCTTCCAGATCGGTGAGTATAACTTTCAATTTCATCAGGCAAGTTGTAGTTTATTACGTGTGTAATATCATCTACATCAATCCCTCTTGCAGCAACATCAGTCGCAACTAACAATTGAATATCTTTATTTCTAAACGCCTTCATCACTCTATCTCTTTGAGCTTGTGACAAATCACCGTGTAATGGCTCTGCGCTATAATTACTTTTCATTAATTTGTCTGCAACCTCAGAAGTTTCTCTTCTTGTTCTACAGAAAATTACTCCATAAATATTAGGTTCAAAATCAATGATTCTTTTCAAACCATGAAATCTATCTCTGTCATTTACTTTGTAAAAATGGTGTTCTATGTTTTTTGAAGCTGCATTTTTAGTACCCACAGTAATCTCAATTGGATTCTCCATGTAGGTCTTAGCGATTCGCACCACCTCTTTTGGCATTGTAGCAGAGAACAACCAAGTTTGTTTGTCATTCGGAGTATTCTCCAAGATAGCATCAATATCTTCCTTAAAACCCATGTTTAGCATTTCATCTGCTTCATCAAGAGCTACGTAACTCACTTTAGACAAATCAACTCTTTTTCTCTTAATCATATCCATCAATCTTCCTGGAGTTGCAACAACTATTTGTGCACCTCTATTCAATTGACGAACCTGAGTATCTATACTTGCACCTCCATATACAGGCACGATGTTAGCACCTCTGAAGTTTCTAGAGAACTGTTGAAAATCTTTACTTATTTGAATACACAATTCTCTCGTAGGGCAAATAACCAAACCTTGAGTGGTTTTGCTATTAAAATCTACTTGATTTACCATTGGTAAACCAAAAGCTGCAGTTTTACCTGTTCCAGTCTGAGCCAATCCAACTAAATCTCTGTCAGTTTCTAATAATTGTGGTATTGCTTCTTGTTGAATAGGTGAGGGTTCAACAAAACCCAAAGACGCAACTGCGTCCAAGACCTCTTGCTTGAGGCCAAGTTCTTTAAATGTCATTTCTGATTTTTTTAATTAATAATTATGAATAAAAATCTCTTAAAAAAATCACATTAACACGACATTACGAGGTTCAAGAAATCCTTATTCCGCCACAAAGGTAGTGTTTATTATTAACAAAAACGAACAAACTGTTGATAAACAAAAAAAGGCACAAACTAATGTCCGTGCCTTTCACTATATATTATCTTTATTATTACCTTCTTCGTCTTCTTCTTTTCTGAGGAATAAAATTGTAACCTACAGTTAAATGAACTGCATGGTGATAAGAATCGAAATTGATATTCTGGGTTACTGGCATTAAACTTCCAACATATCTCGCCCCAAATCTAAACCCTTTTTCAAAATCATACATTACACCAGCAACCGCTGCAATATCAATAGTATTGTAGTCAATTTTAAATTCATTAGGTCTATCTCTTTTCGATGTATTTACAGTTGTCTGATCATAAATAGTTACACTGGTTGTCACTTCATTACTCTCAGTTTTACCAAGGAACAGGCCTATCTGAGGGCCAGCAAAAACACTTATGTAACTTTTTCTACCGTATTTACCCGTATTAGGATTTAGGTTGTACTTAAATAAAATTGGAATATCCAAGTAAGTCAATTCATTATAGATATAATTCTCAGATATTACCGAAACTAAAGAATCAGCTCCAAAAGATTTAAGTACTTCATTATAATTCCTTAAACTAACAGAAGGTTCAATTTGAATTCCAATTGCATCCGTAATTGAATAATCTAAAAATAATCCGAAATTATAACCAAAACCGCCAGTTTTTGCATATTGCAAATCGATTTGATCTACTTCTGGCTTTACCGAATTGAACTTAGAGACAATAGCCCCGGTTGCAGATTGAGGTACCATATAATAACCCGTTCCAGCTCTTATTCCAAACTTTATTTGAGAAAACATTCCCGTTGCAAGCAACAGGAATGAACTCAATAACACTATTTTTTTTATACTCATAAAAGATTACTTGATGAACGTTTTATTTAGTAAATGCGTTAACAAATTGTAACCCCCAAGGCTCTTCTTTGTAGATTACTAATCCAAAAGAAATATCTTTTGTATTCCAAGTCACATCCTTCTTAGCTGTAAAATCTAAGTTTACAGTATAGCCTCTTTCAGCTCCATTTGTTGTTAGCTGATAACCGAAATTCTTTACAGAGCTAACTGTTGTTGGTTTAGCAATTCTAGCTACATAATTATGATGAATAGTATTATTTCCATCATCATGTCCATTTTGATAACCTACGATATTGTCAACCATCATGTAAGGAGCAATGTAATAAACACCTTCAACATTGGCAAAGAATTTGGTTGTTGTTTTCAACGATACATTTTGACCAGAAACCTCCATGTCGTAATTTGCACTTGCAACAACATAATCAGACTCGATATGTTGAGTAATTACAGAATCATGAGCATCTGCGATAAAATTGTAGAAAAAAGTTGGAACACTTGAACCAAGGTTGAATTCAGGCCCTACCTCTCTAAACAGTTCAGAACCTTCATCTGATACAAACGCATCTTTCCAGGCCATAAACAAAGCTTTTCCTTTGTAAGTTTGCTTAAGTGATTCAAACTGAGGGAACCCCCAACTTCCACAGGGTCCACACCATGTAGCAGTTCTCTTTCCTATAACTGCCATATTAGCTTCAGTTACTTCCAAAGTATTTTCCGATTCTTCCATTGGCGAGGTCTTACGACATGCAACGAATACTGTTGCAACCAACAGACCTAAAACGATTTTTTTCATAATAAATAGTTTAAAATTGTAATGCAATATTGTTATTTTATAAATAGCTCAATTCGTATTGCGTTCCGTTGAGCTAATAATTTGGGATGCGTTAGTTTAACACACATTCATTTTTGTAATATCCATTTAGGTATGAGCCTGTTTCGCAAGTAGTGGTAGCATCTTTCTTCTTTCCAGTGATCACGGTTTTAGTAGTAGTTGTTGGCAATGGCGAAGTAGGAGTTGCATCGGTTAAGGTACATGTACAAGTGTATTCCTTTGATCCACAACTTGATAAGGCAATAAAAAGTGCTACTGATAAGCTCAATACTAATTTTTTCATTTCAAAATTTATTTTTACAATGTTCTAAATTACAACTTTTTTTTTTATCAACCGCGTAATAGAGAATTTTCTTTATCAAAAGAATGAAGTGGAAGT
>JAHEIE010000014.1:0-2711 GCA_024639505.1 Crocinitomicaceae bacterium | reverse complement strand
ATAAAAACTCATAGTCTTTGATTCTTTTTCAAAAATAAGTTTTTAAAACACAAACTTTTTTTTGATCTTGCAATAGAATAAAAAAGAAGAAAATGTCTACCTGTCAATTTTGCAAAATAGAAATTTCCATTAAGTCCCAAAAAGCGAAGAAATTTTGCTCTACAAATTGTCGTGTAAAGGCTTATCAAAAAAGAAAGAGAATGAGTCCTACAATGACCTGTTATGTGTGCAAGGAAGGTGTTTTGACTTACCGAATTATGCTAAACAAAGCTCCGCAGATAAAGTGCACGGCTTGCAACACAATTTGGAAATCGGAATAATGGAGACGGTTCGTTTTCTTATTCATTACGGCTTACATTTCCTCTTTCCTATTTTGGTTGCCTACATTTTTTTTAGAAAAAAATGGAAATTGGTTTCTCTTGTTTTTTTATCTACCATGCTCGTAGATTTAGACCATTTATTTGCTGAACAAATTTTTGATGCCAATCGATGCAGTATTAATTTTCATCCACTTCATTCTTATTACGCAATTCTAGTTTACGCTCTTGGATTATTTTGGAAAAAGACACGAACTATTAGCTTAGGACTTATTTTCCATATGCTTACAGATTGGCAAGATTGCTTCTGGATCCATTAAAAAAAACTATTTCCTTCTTGGGTGGGGTTTTGTGAAGTTCTTTTTAGGCGCAGGATTTTCGGTTTTCTTTGGCATTGGTCCACGTAAATGTATAATCAGTCCGTTCAGAAAATTACGTAGTAACTGATCTCCACATTCTTGATAATTTTTATGGTCTTCTTTCTGAAAAATAGCATTCAGCTCCGGCTTAGTCATTTCAAAATCAACTAATTCCAAGACTTTAAGAATATCTTCATCTCTTAACTTATGAGCTACTCTCAGCTTTTTCATGATATCATTATTCGTCAACATATAGTTATCTTTTTATTGTTATTTATATTAATGCGCTTGCAACCAATTATCCCCTGTACTCATTTCTACTTCTAGAGGAACTACAATATTCACTGCATTTTCCATATTTTCTTTCACTAATTTCTCCATAATCTCCACTTCGTTTTTATCCACATCAAACACCAATTCATCATGAACCTGAAGTAACATACGAGAATTCAGTTTTTTAGCTTTCATTTCTTTCAGTACATTAATCATTGCAATCTTAATCACATCTGCGGCAGTTCCTTGGATAGGAGCATTTATTGCATTTCGTTCAGCATGACCTCGTACAATTGCGTTGCTCGAATTGATATCCTTCAAGTTTCTTCTCCTTCCCAAAAGAGTTTCAACATAACCATTTGCTTTGGCCTGAACAATTGACTCATCCATGTAAGATTTTATTTTAGGGTATTTTTCAAAATAACTATCGATTATTTCTTTTGCTTCTTTCCTTGGAATAGAAAGTCGCTGACCTAAACCAAAGGCCGAAATTCCATAAATAATTCCAAAGTTCACCATCTTGGCTTTGCTTCTCATTTCACGCGTCACTTCATCCATTGGCACATCAAATACTTTGGAAGCCGTAGCTGAATGAATATCATATTTGTTCACAAAAGCTTCTATCATTCCTTCGTCACCGCTTAGTGCTGCTATAATTCTCAATTCTATTTGAGAATAATCTGCTGCTAGCAATGTGAAATTGTCGTTTCTTGGAATAAATGCCTTTCTTATGTACCTGCCTTTTTCAGTTCGAATTGGAATATTCTGCAAATTGGGATTTACCGAACTCAACCGTCCGGTTGCAGCCACAGTTTGCATGTAACTCGTATGGATTCTTTTGGTATCCTCGGCAATAAGCAATGGCAATGCATCTGCGTAGGTCGATTTTAATTTTTTGAGTGAACGATACTCCAAAATTTGATCAAAAATCTCGTGCTTTCCTACCATCTTACTTAAGGTATCTTCGCTCGTAGAATATTGCCCTGTTTTGGTTTTTTTGGCCTTCACATCAATGTCCATCTTTTCAAAAAGAACCTCACCAAGCTGCTTTGGCGAATCCAAATTAAAATCTGAAAATCCAGCCAGCGACTTTATTTCATCTTCTAATGCGACCAAATCTGTTTCCAATTCCTTCGAAAAATCTCCTAATGCTGATAGATCTAAGTTAATTCCTTCTCGTTCCATTTTTTCCAAAACGGGCAGCAATGGCATCTCTATTTCCCAAAACAGTTTTTCAGTCTTTGTTTCATTTAATTTTTCCTCAAAAATTCCTTTCAGCTGAAAAGTTACATCTGCATCTTCACAGGCATATTCAAAAACTTCAGAAGGATCCAAATCCCTCATGTTTTTCTGGTTTTTCCCCTTCTTACCAATTAACGACTCGATTGAAACTGGCTTGTAACCCAAATAAGTTTCGGCCAACAAATCCATGTTGTGACGCATATCTGGTTGAATGAGATAATGAGCAATCATTGTATCAAATAACTTGCCTTTTATTTTCACTCCATAATTTTGAATAACAGCCAAATCATATTTTAAATTATGAGCAATTTTCTCAATGTTATCGCTCTCAAATAAATCTTTAAATTCATAAAGAACAGATGCTGCCTCTTCCCTGTTTTGTGGAAAAGAAACGTAGTATCCTTCTCCTTTTTTGAATGAAAAAGCAAGCCCCACAATTTCGGCTAACAAAGCATCCAACGAGGTTGTTTCTGTATCAAAACAAATTGATTTCTCGGCCATCAATTTATGTATCAACTCC
>JAHEIE010000006.1 GCA_024639505.1 Crocinitomicaceae bacterium | reverse complement strand
CATTTTTTGCTGGAAAAATAATGTTAGTTGGCTTTATGCTTTTGGTAACTGGAGCACTTTTGTTTGTTGCCGACAAAGCAAAAACTACCAACAAAGAAGTGAATATTATTCATTCTTTTATCATCGGAATATCTCAAATGATTGCAATATTACCGGGAATTTCTAGGTCGGGTGCTACTATTTCCACTTCGGTGTTGTTGGGAATAGATAGGGAAAAAGCTGCTCGATTTTCATTTTTGATGGTTGTCCCTCTTATTTTTGGGAAAATTGCCAAAGACCTTTTGGATCTTTCAAGTGGCGAATCAATGGTAAAAACAGCTGAATTCACTCCTTATGTGGCAGGCTTTATTTTCGCTTTTTTTACAGGACTTATCGCTTGTCAGTGGATGATAAAACTGGTTAAAAAATCTAAACTTACCTCCTTTTCTATTTATTGTTTTGTAATTGGAATCGCAGTAATTATATATTCAATTCTGTAAATTAACACATGGATCATTCAGTAAATTTTCATGATGGCGAAGTCATATTGGTTGACAAACCTTTAAAAATAACTTCGTTTGGGGCAGTAAATCGCATAAAAAGAGTTTTCATTCAACAAACTAAAAAAAAACGATACAAAATTGGGCATGCCGGAACATTAGATCCATTGGCTTCAGGGCTATTGATTATGTGTTCGGGAAAAAAAACCAAGACCATTTCTTCTTTTCAAAATTTACCCAAAGAATATACGGCAACAATAAAACTGGGTGCAACTACACCTTCGTATGATTTAGAAACAGAAATTGACAACACTTTTGATATTTCGGACATCACTAAAGAGGATATACTGAAATGTGCCGAATCATTTATTGGAGAGCAAGATCAATTGCCACCCATTTTTTCGGCTAAGAAAATTGACGGAAAAAGAGCTTATGACTTGGCTCGAGCTGGCGAAGAAGTGAAAGTGAAACCAAATAAAATAACCATTCACGAAATGGAAATTTTGGAAATAAAGCTTCCTGAAATAAAAGTTAGAATTAGCTGTAGCAAAGGAACTTACATTCGTTCCATTGCTTATGATTTTGGGGTAAAACTCAAGAATGGTGCACATTTAACAGAACTAAGAAGAACCAAAATTGGGGAATACAATGTGAATGATGCGCACACAATTGAAGAAGTTCAGCAATGGATTTTCGATTCAGAATTTGCCCCAATTGTATAATATTTCCTCCTTAATGCCAAGCCCTCTTAATTTTTAGGAAAAAAGGTAGTAAAATCGTATTTTTGTATTCTGAAATAAAAACTACCTATGAAATTATCAAAATTTGGATTCGAATTACCGGAAGAGTTATTGGCCGAATATCCAGCTGAAAACAGAGACGAATCAAGATTAATGGTGCTTAACAGAGAAAAGCAAACCATTGAGCACAAGCAATTCAAAGACCTTATCGAATACTTTGATGATGAAGATGTACTAATCATGAACAACACGAAAGTTTTTCCTGCTCGAATGATTGGGAACAAAGAAAAAACAGGTGCTGAAATTGAGGTATTTCTATTGAGAGAATTGAATCAAGAAACTTTACTTTGGGATGTACTAGTAGATCCTGCTAGAAAAATCCGTATTGGAAACAAATTATATTTTGGTGAAGATGAAGAGTTGGTTGCAGAAGTAATTGACAACACTACTTCAAGAGGAAGGACTTTGAGATTCCTATTTGACGGAACTTATGAGGAATTCCAAGATAAAGTAAGACAACTTGGAAAAACTCCACTTCCTAAATACATCAAAAGAGCAGTAGAGCCAGAAGACGAAGAAAGATACCAAACTATTTATGCAAGACATGAAGGTTCGGTTGCCGCGCCAACCGCTGGACTTCACTTCAGCAAAAACTTATTAAAAAGATTAGAAATTAAAGGTGTAAATTTTGCAGAAGTAACTTTACACGTTGGATTGGGAACATTTCAGCCGGTGGAAGTAGAAGATTTGACAAAACACAAAATGGGATCGGAAAGAGCCTATGTGAGTCAAATGAATGCTGACATTATTAATAAAGGAATCAAAAACAAGAAAAATGTGTGTGCGATTGGAACCACTTCGGTAAGAACAATTGAATCTTCAGTTTCTTCAGAAAACTTACTGAAACCTTTTGACGGATGGACCAATAAATTTATATTCCCTCCTTACGATTTTAGTATCCCAAATAGATTAATTACTAATTTCCACACTCCATATTCTACCTTATTGATGATGGTTTGTGCTTTTGGTGGATACGATTTTGTAATGAGAGCTTACGAAGAAGCTGTGAAAGAAAAATACAAGTTTTTCTCTTACGGTGATGCCATGTTAATCATCTAATGCACACTTAAAAAATTAACTATTCTCGTTCAGATAAATAAGAATTAATCCCGCTTTTTAGTGGGATTTTTCTTTGTGTAAAATTTTAGCGGGGTTCTATTGTAGGAATTTGACACTAGGATTTTCAGTCGGATGGTTTACTTTTATTACCTTTAGATTCAAAGCAAAAATTATGGATCCAAATCATTACGTAATAATTGTAGCCGGTGGAGTTGGAAAAAGAATGAACTCTCCCCTGCCAAAGCAATTTATTAAGATCAATGACAAACCTATCATTTTTCATACGATAGAAAGATTCTTGGAAGCAGACAGTTCTATTGAATTTATTATCTCACTTCATCCCGACTATATTGAATATTGGGAAGAACTAATTCAGCATCACAATTTTAAGTTTAGCCACAAAACTGTAAAAGGAGGTAACGAAAGATTTTACTCTGTTAAAAATGCACTGGAACTGGTGCCCAGAAATGCAATTGTAGGCATACATGACTCTGTTCGTCCACTTGTTTCATTAGGAACAATTACCCGCTGTTTTCGTGAGACTCAAACTTACTTTTCGGCCATTCCTGTAGAAGACTCAGTAAACAGCCTGAGATACATTACAGAGCATCGAAATGAAATTTTAGACAGAAGTTTAGTTAAGCAAGTTCAAACTCCACAATATTTTAACGCACAACTAATTAAGGAATCATACTGCAAGGAATACTCTCGTAAATTTACGGATGATGCTTCTGTTTATGAAGCAAGTGGGCACGACATTCATCCTGTAAAAGGAAATCCAGAAAATATTAAAATTACATCTCCTATTGATTTAATTGTGGCTAGAGAATTGTTGCGGTAAAATATACCGTTTGGCTCTCTCGAAGGGTGACTTATTTTCACTATCTTCAAACCCATGAAAACATCCCTAAGAAAAGCAACCAAATCTGATTTAAAATCAGTACTTGATTTAGTAAAAGAACTTGCACTTTACGAAAAAGCACCCGAAGAAGTAACCGTAACTTTAGCTGATTACGAAAGGGATTTTGACCAACATATTTTTGATATCATTGTAGCTGAGCAAGAAAACGAAATTGTTGGCATTGCTTTTTATTACATGACTTATTCCACGTGGAAAGGCAAAATGCTCTTCCTCGAAGATTTTGTGGTGAAAGAAGAATTAAGAGGAAAAGGAATAGGGAAATTACTCTTTAAGGCATACTTGGAAGAAGCTCAAAAGCTAAATGTAAGTTTGGCTAAATGGCAAGTTTTAGATTGGAACGAGCCAGCAATAAATTTCTACGAAAAGTACAATTCTACTATTGAGAAAGAATGGTACAATGGAAAGATATTTAAGAATGAGTTTAAGGAAATTATTAAATCAATGAGCTAATTATTGATGCAGGTCAGAATTGATTTTTGATTGTAAAAGAAAGTAAACCCACCTTACAAAAAAATGATCTTGCCATCTCTAGATTTAGCCAATTAAGGGATGTTTATTTTAGTAAATCTAATTGATAAAATATATTGTAGAATAAAAAACCAAAATGTGTCATTCCAAACTTGATTTGGAATGATAGATGAAAAATAATTCGAGTCATCCTGAATTCATTTCAGGATACCCATTCATTGAAATATTGTCTGAGTAAGTAATGTGAAATATTCCCGATCGGAGGCCGAAATGAAAGATGAAGAAATACAATACAAAGCTGAGGGTTTTGAACTTGTTCAAAATGTCTCTAACCCTAACTGGAACTTACTCTTCCTCTTTCTCCTTCAACTCTTCATCAGATTCTCTTTTCAAAAAAGCGTCCCAACCCTGAGCGGTAAGTGGTGTTGAAGAATTGTCTCTTGTTACCAAATTCACTCCAGTATTTTTGTCCGTCATGTGTCCAATAATACTCATGTGAGGATTTCCTTTTACTTTTTCAAAATCTTCTTGTTTTATCGTAAACAACAATTCATAATCTTCACCTCCATTCAGAGCGACAATTGTTGGCGACATTCCAAAATCTTGAGCCGTGAGAACCGTTTGAGGATCAATTGGCAATTTATCTTCATAAACACTACACCCAACTTCGCTTTGAGTACAAATATGAAAAATCTCTGAAGCCAAACCATCCGAAATATCAATCATACTAGTTGGTTTCACGTCCATTTTTTGCAACAATTCGATAATATCTGCTCTTGCTTCTGGTTTTAAAAACCGCTCCAAAACATAATCATTTCCTTCCAAATCAGGTTGAATTTTATCATTTGCCTTGAATACTTTCTTTTCTCTTTCCAACAATTGCAAACCAACGTAAGCACTTCCCAAATCTCCAGTCACAACTAACAAATCATTCTCTTTGGCCCCATTTCTATACACCAAATCTTCTTCATTAGCCTCGCCAATTGCGGTAATATTGATAATCAATCCTGACAAGGAAGTTGTAGTATCTCCACCAATCACTTCCACTCCATACATATTGGCTGCCAGCAATATTCCTTCGTACAATTCGTCTATTGCTTCCACTGGATATCGGCTCGAAAAACTCAAAGCAACCGTAATAGCTTTTGGCTGAGCGTTCATCGCAAAAATATCCGAGACATTCACCACAACTGCTTTGTATCCCAAATGTTTCAGTGGTGTATAGGAAATATCAAAATGCACTCCTTCGGTAAGTGTATCGGTAGAAATTACCGTTTTTTTATTCCCAAAATCTAATACTGCGGCATCATCTCCAATTCCCTTAATCACAGATTTGTCTGTGATTTTTATCTTTTCCATGAGTCTATTAATAAACCCAAATTCTCCCAATTCGCTTAATGCAGTTGTTTTGTTTTCCATACCGCAAAATTAAGGATTATTATCAGTTTATTTCAATTCTAAAAAAATAAAAAACTTAGCCACCTAGAGCTAAATTACGAGTCTGATTGTAAATTGAGTAGTTCACAAACAGATTCCTCATAAAGCACGGAATGACCGGATATTTTTTATTTTTGTTAAACTAACGTACTAAAACAATGAAAAAATCAATTTTCTTCATCTTTTCACTCTTTATTTTAACTCAATGCCAAGAAGAGAAACCTCTATTAGAACAAGCGATTGAAGCTAGATGCAATTGCTTAAAAACATTTGACAAAGAGAAAGGCAACTTTTTGGAAGTAATAGAATGTTCTGATGAGATAAACGCGCGTGAAGAATTTTCGAATCTAGACCAAGCCAAAATTATGAAAGGCATGGAAAAAAATTGTCCGGATGCGGCACTTCCGCTGGATGAAATGATTCAATAAAACTGATATTTATCAGGTAAAACTTGTCGGGAATTTTTCTTAATTTTAGAATCGATTAAAAAAGAAGACTCAATTCTTTTTTATCAAACCAATTTTAAATGAAAACAAGCTGGGAAAATATCTTTTCGTTACTGCTTTCTGTGATTATCAAAAATCCAGAGTAATAGGGTTTTTTACGCCTATATTTTATTTAAAACTCCTATTAATTTATTACATTTAAACATGCCTAGATACCACACACTTGGGAATATCCCACCTAAACGACACACCGTTTTCAAAAAACCAAACGGAGATTTTTATTACGAAGAGCTTTTCGGCACTATTGGATTTGATGGAATGTCATCACTTTTGTACCACACCCAGAGACCAACTCAGGTGAAAGAAGTAGTAAAATCTTACTCCGTAGAACCTAAAATTGCTGTGGCGAAGAACATGAAATCCATTTCTCTTAAAGGATACAAAGTTCCGCCAATCAATGATTTCCTGGAAAGTAGAAAATGTGTGTTGATGAATTCGGATTGTCAAATTACATTGGCTGCTCCGAAACAATCATTGACCGAATATTTTTACAAAAACACTGACAGTGACGAAGTGATATTCATCCACAAAGGAACTGGAAAACTGAGAACAATGTTGGGAAATATTGATTTTGAATACGGTGATTATTTGGTTATACCAAGAGGCATGATTTATCAAATAAACTTTGATAATGAAGACAATAGATTGTTTATCGTAGAATCTAAAAGCCCTATTTATACGCCAAAAAGATACCGAAATTGGTTTGGGCAGCACCTAGAACATTCTCCATTTTGCGAAAGAGATCTTCACGGGCCTTCAGAATTAGAGACTTTTGACGAGCAAGGAGATTTTTTGGTAAAAGTGAAAAAACAAGACATGATTCATGAGTATAATTATGCAGCTCACCCTTTTAGTGTAGTGGGTTGGGATGGATATAATTTTCCCTATAAATTCTCGATTCACGATTTTGAACCCATTACTGGAAGAGTGCACCAACCGCCTCCTGTTCACCAAACATTCGAGACAGATACGTTTGTTATCTGCTCATTTGTCCCCAGACTATACGATTATCATCCGCAGGCAGTTCCTGCTCCATACAACCACAGCAATATAGATTCTGACGAAGTGTTGTATTATGTAGATGGTGATTTTATGAGCAGAAACAACATTGAACAAGGGCAGATAACTTTGCATCCTGCAGGAATTCCACACGGACCTCACCCAGGAACTATGGAAAAAAGTATTGGGAAAAAAGAAACTCAAGAATTAGCCGTAATGGTAGATACTTTTAAACCGTTGATGGTGACGGAGGAAGCTGTGAAATTGCAAGATGGGGATTATTACAAATCTTGGCTTGACCATTAAAACAGAAGAGCAAATTGAGAAAGTATGCCAATTAGCCAATAAAAATTATAACTTAAATAAAACTAGCTAATCAAAAGAATTATGAGCGATATTAAAAACGTAGAATACGGACTAGAAAAAATATTTGAGGGAGCGCAAGATTTCTTGCCGCTTCTGGGAACGGATTATGTAGAATTTATTGTGGGAAACGCCAAACAAGCAGCACACTTTTATAAAACTGCCTTTGGATTTCAATCTCATGCCTACAAAGGTTTAGAAACTGGGTGTAGAGATTATTCTTCATACGTATTGAAACAAGACAAAATAAGAATTGTACTGACTACCCCACTCAACTCGAAATCATGGATGAATGAGCACTTAGCCAAACACGGTGATGGTGTAAAATTTGTTGCGTTGTGGGTTGATGATGCTAAAAAATCATGGGAAGAAACGACCAAAAGAGGGGCAAAATCATACATGGAGCCAACTGTGGAGAAAGATGAACACGGTGAAGTTGTGAGAGCAGGAATTTACACTTACGGGGAAACGGTTCATATGTTTGTAGAAAGAAAAAACTACACAGGAGAGTTTTTACCAGGTTACGAAAAATGGGAATCGGATTATAATCCAGAACCAGTTGGACTTAAATTTATCGATCACATGGTAGGGAATGTAGGTTGGAACGAGATGAATATTTGGGTAAAGTGGTACGAAGATGTAATGGGGTTTGTAAACTTTTTATCTTTTGATGATAAGCAAATTACAACCGAATATTCGGCTCTTATGAGTAAGGTAATGAGTAACGGAAATGGAAGAATAAAATTCCCAATTAACGAACCAGCTGAGGGTAAAAAGAAGTCTCAGATTGAAGAATACATCGACTTTTATGAAGGTCCGGGAGTACAGCATATCGCAGTTGCAACGAATGACATTTTGGATACTGTTGCGAAAATGAGAGCACGAGGAATTGAGTTTTTATCTACACCGCCAGAAGAATATTATAAGGCAGTTCCAGGAAGATTACAAGAACATAATCATGAATTAACTGAAGATATTGAAAAACTTAAATCATTAGGTATTATGATTGATGCCGATGAAGAAGGATACTTGCTTCAGATTTTTACCAAGCCAATTGAAGACAGACCAACTCTGTTTTTTGAAGTAATTCAAAGAATGGGAGCAAGAGGATTTGGAGCTGGAAACTTCAAAGCTTTGTTCGAATCTATTGAAAGAGAGCAGGCTAAGAGAGGGACATTGTAAAATCCCATCCCTAACCCTTCCCTAAGGGAAGGAAACAAATATTTATTTAGACAAAAGAATATTTCGTGAGAATATTCCCTTCCCTTAGGGAAGGATAGGTTGGGAAAATTAGTATTATGACAAGAGAAGAATTATTAGCCGCAATAGACAAAAAATACGAAGCAATGGGACAAAACCCAGATGTTCATTTGTCGGGATTATTACACGCGGAACCTATGACATATTGGGATTTTGCTCAGGTAGACGCACTCCTAAGTTTACAAACACAAAGAACCCAGTTGAAAGACGAAATGGTATTCATCATGTATCATCAGGTGAATGAATTGTTGTTTAAAATGATCCTATGGGAAATCGGACAGATTGCTGATAAAAAAGAAATTCAGCCTGAAAAATTTACGATGCACCTTGGAAGAATAAGCAGATATTTTGATGTGCTCGCTAATTCTTTTACCGTAATGGGCGATGGAATGGAGCTAGAACAATACATGAAGTTTCGTGATACACTTACGCCAGCAAGTGGTTTTCAAAGCGCACAGTATCGCCAAATAGAAATTGCTTCTACCGAACTCATAAATCTAATTGACCTTCGATTTAGAGCAACAATTGACCGAGATACTCCATACGAACATGCGTTTGAGCATATGTATTGGCAAGCAGCTGGAAAAGACTTTAAAACAGGAAAGAAAAATGCCCTTTTGGTTAATTTTGAAAAAAAGTACAAAAAGGAATTGATTGACTTCATGAAAGACTACAACACAGTAAATCTTTGGACAAAATTCAAAGAATTGCCCGAGGAGTTTCAGAGTAATGTTACACTGGTAAATGCGATGAGACATTACGACTACACTGTGAATATAAAATGGGTGATGCACCACTATCACGCAGCTGCAAAATACCTGGGGGAAGCTGCTGCAACAGGTGGAAGCGATTGGCACAAATACATGCACCCTAAATATCAAAAACGAATTTTCTTCCCAGCACTATGGAGTCAAGAAGAACAAGACAATTGGGGAGTAACCAATTTAGAAGAAATAAAAATATTGACTGAGGTTTAGTTAAAAACTCCAATCGTACGTATCAATCTCAGTCAAACAAGCTACTAAGATATCTATACTACCTCGGATATCTTTTTTGTTAGCCATTTCAATGGACTGATGAATGTGACGTGTAGGAATAGAAATTGCACCAGCAATAGAACCTCCAGGAGTCATTCTTTGAATTCCTGCTGTATCCGTTCCTCCTGCTGTCAATATTTCTGGCTGCCAAGTAATGTTATTTTTATCGGCTGTTTTCTTCATAAATGACACCATTCTATGATCACAAATAGTTTGCGAATCCATGATTTTGATCGCTGTTCCTTTGCCAAGTTCAGTTACTTTTTCATGAGCAGCTGCACCAGGAACATCAAAGGCAATGGTTGTGTCAATTCCAAATCCAAAATCTGGATTAATGTTCAATGCAGAAACATTAGCTCCTCTCAAACCCACCTCTTCTTGTACAGTAAATACAGCATATACATCATAAGGAATTGATTTTAGTTCTTTCAAAACTTCAATCAAAATAAACACAGAAACTCTATTGTCTATCGACTTACAGTTGACACAATCCCCCATCTCAATCAATCCTCTTTCTCTCGTAATTGGATTGCCAATTTCTATGTACTTCTCTACCTCTTTCTTATTCATTCCCATATCGATAAAGTAGTCAGTTGTTTTAGGCACTTTATTTTTTTCTTCTGGGCTCATTACGTGTATTGGTTTTGATCCCATTACACCCACCAAATCTTTTTTTCCGTGTACAATAACTCTTTGGGCTGTCAATGTTTTTGGATCAAATCCTCCTAAGGTATGAAACCTAACAAACCCATTATCGTCTATGTGCGTTACAATAAATCCTATTTCATCCATGTGTGCACCCAACATTACTTTTTTGGAGCTATCTCTTCCTTTTTTAATTGCTGTTACATTTCCCAAATTATCAATAGTAATCTCATCTACCAAAGATTTTATTTCTTTCAATACAAGCTTTCTAACTCTATCCTCAAAGCCAGGCGCTCCCGGAGTTTCACAAATTTCAGAAAGTAATTTTATATCCAACATAAGATTTAGTTTTTTGGTTTTTGATACAATAAATATTGTCCGATCAAAATAAGAAAAGTAGAAACAATGGTGCTTAAAAGTGTCTTAAGTAAAATGATTGGTAACGAAATGAATGAAAATTCTTCCATTAAAAACAACCAAAAGAAAAAGGCTCCAATGAGCAAGAATGAGTACAGAGCGTATTTTTGAATGTCTTCTGTATAAACCGTAAGTTCTTGCACGTTGTCAAGCGGATTAGTAGTTTGAATCCTTCTTAATAAAAGAGGTCTTACAAGCGCTAAAAACAAACAAGCCGAGGTATGAATTCCTTCTGTATTTAAAAACATATCAATCGTAATACCCAAAATTAGGGCTACTACCATCGTTGTATATTTAGATACTTTGGTCGAGAATGTGAGTAAAAAAGAAAGATAAATTAATGGAGAAACATAGGAGTTGAAAATCCCTAAATCAATTTGATTGACGATAAAAACTTGTACCAATACAAGAAATATGAACCTTAATATATTTGAAAAAACTAAGTTCATTATTGATTGATTGAGTTGATGACAGAATCGAGTTCCGATTTATGTATATTATTTACAACGAATACATGATGAACAGCAAAAAAATCGACTGTAGTTTTCAGTGTTAATAATTGATTGTTGTTCCCTGATTCTGGACTACTTTTCTTTACAATTCCCACCATTTCTCCCTGCGGAAATATTCCCGAACCTCCTTGAGTTACAATCGTATCGCCTATTTTAATTTTAAAATAAGAGGGTATTCCTTTTACAGTTATTTCGTTCACTTTGTTTTCTGGAAGCCACATCAAAGTACCAACACAACTATCTTGCAAAGGCCTCACGGGTATTTTAAACTCTATATTCATGGCGCTCATTACCGTAGAAAAATTATTCGAAACATTTTTCACAAACCCAACTATACCTTTTGAATTTACAACTCCCATTTCTGGATTTATTTCTTTTAAACTACCCACATTTAAGGTAAGTATATTTTTATCTCTGCTTGTTGAGTTCTGAATTACAGTTGCAGGCTGAAACGAGAATTGTCTTTCGTATTCCTTCTTTTTTATTTCAATCAAGTTTTTAGAGACAGTAGAATAGTTGTAAAACGCTTCTTGTTTTAACTTGGAATTCTCTTCCAGCAGTTTTTGATTCTCCGATTTTAAATTAAAATATTGAAATACAGCATTCTTTTTTTGAAACATCCAACCAGAAATCCCAGCGCTAGAATTTAAAATTTGTGCTTGTTGGTAGCTCGAATTCCTCTGAATTAAAAACAACACAAAAAGTTGGAGTAACATAAAAAACAAGATAAATCTAATTTTCTTAAAAAATAAGAGTACGTTTTTCATGTAAGCCCGTTAAGTTATATTCCTTTCATCAAAAATTGGAACCTATCTATATTATCAAGAGCAATTCCTGTACCTCTCACTACTGATCTCAAAGGTTCATCTGCTATATGAATTGGCAATTGTGTTCTCAACGAAATACGCTTGTCTAACCCTCTCAATAGAGACCCACCCCCAGCAAGGTAAATTCCTGTTTTGTAAATATCAGCGGATAATTCTGGAGGAGTCATTTCCAATGCGGATAAAATTGCCTCTTCAATTTTTGTAATAGATTTATCCAATGATTGCGCAATTTCCTTATAAGAAATAGTTATTTCCTTGGGAATTCCAGTCATCAAATCTCTTCCACGAACTGCATAATCTTCTGGTGGATCATCTAAGTCCATTGTTGCCGCACCTACTTCAATTTTAATCGTTTCTGCAGTTCTCTCTCCAATCAAAATATTGTGCTGACGCCTCATGTATTCCTCAATATCAGCTGTAAAATCATCACCAGCAACTCTTATCGATTTATCACATACGATTCCTCCTAGTGCTATTACTGCGATTTCCGAAGTACCACCACCTATATCAATAATCATGTTTCCCATTGGTTCTTGCACATCAATTCCAATCCCAATTGCAGCTGCCATTGGTTCATGAATTAAATACACCTCTCTTGCCCCAGCATGCTGTGCAGAGTCACTTACAGCTCTCTTTTCAACCTCTGTTATTCCCGAAGGAATACAAATCATCATTCTAATTTTTGAAAGAGCGCTAAACACATTTTTCTTTTCCTGAGTCATTTTAATCATTCCTTTGATCATTTCCTCAGTCGCCTTGTAATCTGCAATTACCCCATCTTTTAATGGTCGAATTGTTTTTATATTTTCATGCGTTTTCCCGTGCATTTGCTGGGCACGTTTCCCTATCGCAATAATTTTATCAGTTTTGATATCCATCGCAACAATTGAGGGTTCGTCCACTACAATTTTTCCGTTCTGAATTATAATTGTGTTAGCCGTACCTAAATCAATGGCAATTTCTTGTTGAAAAAAACTAAATAGTCCCATTTATGATTAGTGTTTAAAGTGTCTGGTACCTGTAAATACCATTGAAATTTTATTGTTGTCGCAGTACTCAATAGACAATTCATCTTTGATTGATCCACCCGGTTGTACAACTGCATTAATTCCCTCATTTCCTGCTATCTCAACACAATCCGGAAAAGGGAAAAATGCATCCGATGCCATTACAGCGTCTTGTAAATCAAAACCAAATGACTTTGCTTTGTGTATTGCTTGGTTTAAAGCATCAACTCGCGAGGTCTGACCCGTTCCGCTTGCAAACAATTGACCATTTTTCGCCAATACTATCGTATTTGACTTTGTATGCTTACAAATCTTTCCTGCAAATTCTAAATCAGTCATTTGAGATTCAGTAGGAGATATAGTGGTTACCGTTTTAAAATCTTCTTTTTTATCAGAAACAAAATCTTTGTCCTGAACCAAAACACCATTCAAAATTGTACGGTATTGGTTGCTTGGCAATTCAAATGATTTTTGAACCAAGATAATTCTATTCTTTTTACCCTTCAAAATTTCTAAAGCATCTTTAGCATAAGATGGCGCAATAACAACCTCACAAAACAATGTGTGAATCTTTTCTGCCGTTTCTTTATCAATCTCTGTATTCGAAATCAAAACTCCTCCAAAAGCAGATACTGGGTCGCCAGCCAGGGCATCCGAGTATGCCTGAGAAATTGTATCTCTCGAGGCCAAACCACATGCATTGTTGTGTTTTAGTATAGCAAAAGTGGGCTTTGAATTTTTAAACTCTAAAATTAAATTTACTGCCGCATCAACATCTAGAAGATTGTTGTAAGAAAGTTCTTTTCCGTGCAATTTGTCGAAAAAACTATTTAAGTCTCCATAAAAACTTCCTTTTTGATGAGGATTTTCTCCGTATCTCAACTCAGATTTCACTTGTATACTCTGCTTAAACGAAGTTTGGTTATTATCATCAAAATAATTAAAAATATGGGAATCGTAGTTCGAAGAAACATCAAAAGAATCTTTTGCAAACTCTCTTCTTTCTTCCAAAGACAAAGCTCCGTTGTTTTCAGTTATCAGTGCAAGTAGTTTTTCGTATTGACTAACAGAAGACACAATAGTTACGTCTTTGTAATTCTTAGCAGCTGCTCTGATTAACGAAATACCTCCAATATCAATTTTCTCGATTATATCTGCTTCACTAGCTCCAGACTTTACTGTTTCTTCAAACGGATATAAATCTACAATTACCAAATCCAATTCTGGTATTTCGTATTCAGCTATTTCTTTTTGATCACTTTCGTTTTCTCTTCTTGTTAAAATGCCTCCAAAAACTTTTGGATGAAGAGTTTTTACTCTGCCTCCCAAAATTGAAGGATAAGAAGTAAGATCCTCTACAGGAACTACATCTATTCCCAATTTTTCTATAAACCCCTGGGTTCCTCCTGTTGAATAAATGGTAACACCTTGTTCATTCAATTTTTTTACAATTGGCTCCAATCCATCTTTATAAAAAACTGATATTAAAGCTGAGTTTATTTTTTTTCGAGACATTCTTCTACCTTTTTGCACAAAGATAGTCAACTAAACCGAGTTTTCTGCAATATTTCTGCAATAATCAGGGCTTTTTTTCACACCTTCAATCGTTTGATTTATTGATGTTTAAATACAAGTAATAAATTTTATTTCAAGTTTATAAATCTTTTTCTTCAAGATATTTGTTTACAATTTAAAAATATCTCTATATTTGCAAACCCAAACGAATAAGGGCAATTAGCTCAGTTGGTTCAGAGCACCTCGTTTACACCGAGGGGGTCGGGGGTTCGAATCCCTCATTGCCCACAAAAAAGCTTCAGTTTTACTGAGGCTTTTTTTATGCCAAAATAAATTTAAATCAATTTTTTATTCAAAACTAATCCCTCTCAGGGGTTACTGGACATTTCATAAGCGTACTGTAAACAATTAGCTTCTGTGGCACTAAAGCCCTCTAGCTGTATTTAATTTCTGCTGGAAGCAATAGTTCAAATCTATAAGAGCAAAGCCGATTTGCTTTTCAAATAAAAAAGCTAAGCGTCTGTTTTTTGAAGACATTTGTAAAAAATTAGTTGGTAAACACTTTAAATCTATTCCATCGATAACTAATTAAGAGTTCTTTCTGACTCATAAAGTACTGATAAGTCTGAGTATTTTATTTTTTAAAACATTAAAGTTTAACTCATAAAAAAAGCTCCAGTCATTTGACTGGAGCCTTAAATTAAAAATAAATCGTTTGCTTATTTCGTGATTGTCATTTTTTTAGTAATTCTTTTTCCGTTAACAACGATTGAGTAAAAATACATTCCTGCATTTAACTCATTAGAATTGATTTCAATTGAATGAGTTCCTGCGTTTCTGTTTCCTTCAAAAGTAGAAATTACTTTTTTACCCGTTACATCCATAACTTCAAAAGTAACTTCAGCATTGTTTTCCAAAGCGTATCTTACAGTTGTAAATCCATTTGCTGGGTTAGGGAAGTTTTGGAATAATTTCGCTTCGTTTGTATTTTCTTTTACAGAAATAGAGTTAGTCTGTGAGAGTGTTAAATCAATATCAATTGATTCATAAATACCAGCGCCATAAGCTAGGTAAGGGATATACCTTCCAGCCCATCCTGCAGAAAGTCCATGTCTTACGGATGAAGTTACAGTATTAGAAGCAGTTAAATCACCTGGCACATAGTTGCTAAACGTTCCGTCTCCATTCAATTCAGCAGTTACTTGCGTCCATCCACCAACACCAAATCCCATTGTGTCCACATATGGAGTAAAAGTATTACCTGGCTTAAAGTCAATTGTTACAGCAAATAGTCTATCCACAGTTATACCTGCTGGAGTTATTGCGTACTGTAAACCATTCGACAATGTATCTTGTGGTCTTAAAGCTACTTTGTACTCAGCGACAACACCTGGTGCAACCCAATTATTAGTGTCTGTATTTAACATAGCAAATCTAGTTGTATCATTACTTGACGGATAATCCGTAGCTTGACCTGTAAAATAAAATACTCTATCTAAGTTAACTCCTGTAGCAGGTTTAACTACTCTAAAAATAAGAGTATCTATCGAATTAGATCTATCTTGAGCCCAAACACCGTAAGTCGCTATTGAATCGATAGTTGTAGGAATTGTAACGTCAAAAATAGATGGATAACCTAAACCATTTTGATTCATTACAGGTGAAGTTAAATCATAAACTTGTCCATATGAATGGTTAAAAACACTTCCTAAAGTTCCTCCATAATCAGCAAAAGGAGTTGAGTCTGGAAACGTGTAATAATAGTCGTAATCCGGAGTTGAAGAATAATAATTTGAACTTAAGTCAATAAAATTAAACTTTACTTTGTCAATAGTATATCTATTTGCAAAGTTGTGAGGGGCTTTTAAATCCCTTGCTGTATGATGTGCTGGCGCTTCTTTAAAAACCGATTGGTTTACTGGTGCCTGAGCCATCATTGTTGCAGACAGAATGACTCCTGCAAGTGTTAAGTAAATTTTTTTCATTGTTGTTTTTTTTAATGTTATAACTAATCTCAAATATAAGAATATTATTTAACGTTTCCATAATTCTTTCGTAATTTTTTCTTAATTTAGTAAAACTAATAATGTTAAAAAACGAACCCTATGAAAAAAATATTACTCACCTTATTTTCATTCACAATTGTATATTCTGCTATTTCTCAAAGCAATAGTGGGATAATTAGAACATCCAACATCGATCATGCTGTAAAAAAAGAAAAAGCAGCTGATGGTTCAGAAATGATAAACGGACCTATCGCGCCTTCATCAGCATCAAGGTCACTTGCAGAAACTACAATCGGAACAACAGTTTACGATTTGCAAACCAACGGAACAAGTCAAAGAAGGATTGTAAATCACTCGGACGGAACAATTTCTGCTGTTTGGACTATGGACAACGGAGTAAGCCCATATGCAAACAGAGGTGCTGGTTACAATTATCACAATGGGACTTCCTGGGGCGCTTTTCCTACAAACAAAGTGGAATCAACAAGGAATGGTTGGCCTGCTTTATCGTCTAGCGCTAACGCAGACAACGAAATTATTGTAAGTCACTCTGGGACTGGAGGTCTTACATTGAACCAAAGATCAACTAAAGGTTCAGGACTTTGGAAAGAAACAATTATACCTACAACAATACCGACAGGATATGACGTATTATGGCCTAGAGCTGTAGTAGGCGGTTCTAACGACAGTACAATTCATGTGATTGCAATCGTTCGTAGCTCAGCAACTCCAGCAATTCCTTATAGAGGTCTTACCAATGCTTTGGTTTACTATAGATCTCAAAACTTAGGGAATTCATGGGATATTCAAGATTCTATTTTACCAGGATTAGATTCAAGTGTTTTCACCTATGTCGCGGCTGATGCTTATTCAATTGATGCAAGTGGAAACACAGTAGCTTTTGCAGTTTATAATTCTTGGGGAGATGTATTGGTATTCAAATCTGCTAACAATGGAGATACTTGGACACCTTCAATCGTTTCTGACTTTCCAATTAATAAATATGCAATTGACGATGGATCTGATATAAACAATGATGGAATAATCGATACTATTGAAAGTTGTGATGGTTCAGGATCAATGATGATAGATAATCTAGGAACTGTGCATGTCTTTTACGGATTAGCGAGAGTACTGGATGCTGATACAACTGATGACGGAACTTCTTATTTCCCTGGCACTAATGGGTTAGCATATTGGAATGAAGGATTCGGGAACGATTCTATTCAAGTGATTACAGGCGCTTTAGATCTTGATGGTTCAGGAACATTAGAAGTAGTTCCATCAGGAGGATCTCTTCCTTCTTACCAGGTAGGAATGTCAAGTATGCCTAGCTGTGGGGTTTCTGCTAATAACACATTGTATTTGGTTTACGCGGCATTGGCTGAAACGCATTCAGATGGGGTTCAAACTTACAGACACTTGTATGTAATGAATTCTACGGATGGTGGAGCTACATGGTCTGATCCAGAGGATTACACTCCAGACTTTAGTTTTGCTATCTATGAAGCGGTATATCCTTCAATGGCAAAACATGTTGATAGTAATATTCACATAATATATCAAAGAGATTTTAGCCCAGGGCATTCAATTTCTGGAGATTTAGATCCAGCCGTAATCAATGATATTGTTTATTTATCCATTGATACCATGCTTGCAGAGCCATTCGTTTCTGTGGAAGAATTAGAATCAACTCTTGATGTTTCTGTATTCCCTAACCCTGCAAATGATTTGGTTAATGTAAGGATCTTAGCTGATAATGCTTCTAACGAAACAATGACTGTTTCTGTAATAGATGCTACTGGAAGAACTGTATACAGCTTACAAGAATCTTTTAACGGAACTGCTGCTTTGTATCAAATGAATGTTTCAAACATTGAAGCTGGTGTGTATTTCGTAAGAATAGAATCACAGTCTGGTTTGATTACAAAATCATTAGTGAAAAAATAATTTTCAACTTAATAATAAAAGTAAAAAGAGCCTTGCAAATCTGTAAGGCTCTTTTTTTTATCTTTGTACTGAAAACCGTCAACCTATTTATGAAAATTAAACTATCAGCTGTAATCATTACATTCAATGAAGAAAAAAACATCGAAAGGTGTATAGGTTCATTAAAGAATATTGCAGACGAAATTGTTGTGGTTGATTCTTTCTCAACGGATAGGACAAAAGAACTATGTTTGGAATTTGGTGTGCGATTTATTGAGCATGCCTTCGAAGGACACATCCAGCAAAAAAACTGGGCCATTACACAAGCCAATTTTAATCATGTACTATCGCTTGATGCAGATGAAGCTATTTCAAAAGAATTAGAAACCTCTATATTAAGGGTGAAAGAAAATTGGAATGCAGAAGGTTATTCATTTAATAGAATGACGAATTACTGTGGGAAATGGATAAAGCATGGGCATTGGTATCCGGATTCAAAGCTAAGACTTTGGGATTCTTCCAAAGGAAAATGGGGAGGTAAAAACCCTCACGACACATACCTTTTAGATTCGGGACAAAAAGCAACTCACCTAAAAGGAGATTTGTTCCATTACAGCTATTACACAGTGGATGAGCACTGGAAACAAGCTGAGAAATTTTCTAAAATTGCTGCGAAAGCTTACCACGAGACTGGCAAAAAATCAAGCTGGTTGAAAATAATTTTCAGCCCAATTTCAAGATTTATTTCTAGTTATTTGTTCCATCGTGGATTTATGGATGGAAAATACGGCTGGACAATTGCCAAAATCACATATTGGGAGACTAAGCAAAAATACAAACTACTAAAAACCTACGATTCGTAGGTGAAATCGAAATTTTTAATTTCATCCAATGTATCAAAAATCTCTTGGGTTTCCATAGTGGTTACCAACTTCATTCTTAATGGTTTGAAATCTCTAATTCCCTTGAAATAATTGGCATAATGTCTTCTCATTTCTACAATTCCTTCATGCTCACCTTTCCATTCCAAAGACATTTCAAGATGCTTTCTTACCACATCTACTCGCTCATTTATAGTAGGTAAAGGCAATTCCTCTCCTGTTTTAATAAAATGCTTTACTTGATTAAAAAACCATGGATTACCTATACTAGCTCTGCCAATCATAACTCCATCAACACCGTATCTATTTTTATATTCTACCGCCTTTTGAGGTGAATTAATGTCTCCATTTCCAAATACCGGAATAGTCATTCTTGGGTTGTTTTTCACTTCTGAAATAAGAGACCAATCCGCCTCTCCTTTGTACATTTGCTTTCGAGTTCTCCCATGAATAGAAATTGCTTTTATCCCAACATCTTGCAATCTTTCTGCTACCTCTACAATATATTTAGAATTATCGTCCCAACCCAATCTGGTTTTAACAGTGACTGGCAAATGAGTTGAATTGACTATTTCTTTTGTCATCTCCACCATTTTTGGGACATCTTGCAATATTCCAGCTCCAGCGCCTTTTCCCGCCACTTTCTTTACCGGGCAACCGTAATTTATATCAATAATATCTGGGTTTGCTCCCTGAGTTACTTCGGTTGCTTTTCGCATAGACTCAATATTGGAACCAAAAATTTGAATCCCCACAGGACGTTCGTATTCAAATATATCGAGTTTCCGGACACTCTTTGCTGCATCGCGAATCAATCCTTCCGAAGAAATAAATTCGGTGTACATAAGATCGGCACCATGTTGCTTGCACAAAGCTCTGAATGGCGGATCACTCACATCTTCCATGGGGGCCAATAACAAAGGGAAATCCCCTAATTCTATGTCAGCAATTTTTACCAAAAATCAATTGTATTTGTTCAACTAAGGCACAAATATAATACCTTTGAATCGATGAACTCAGTTTATTTATTGACAAAATGAACAAATTTGAGTTTTGATTATTGGCTTATTTCAACTTGAGTGAGCAACAACTAACCGATAGAAACACTTTATGTACCATAAATCTAGGGGAATTCTTTTACGTAAAACAAAATTATCGGGCGGTGGATATATTTTGAAAATCCTGACTTTGGAGTTTGGTATTCGCTCCTATTTTGGTAGGACTAGTAAACAAATGAAAAATAAATATTTACCTCTTTCTATTGTTGAACTAACTGGTTATCATCAAGCCAAGAAAACTATTTACTCCCTGAAAGAATACGAAACCTCTCCGCCACTAAGAGATGTGTACCAAAATATATACAAATCTAATGTTCTTATTTTCATCAATGAAATTTTGAACAATGTGATTCAGGAAGAAGAATCTAATCCAGAAAAATATTACTTTTTGGAGAATAAAATTAAGGAACTAGAAAACAACAGTTTTGACTCAAATTTCCACTTAATTTTCCTTATCCAACTTACTTCATTTCTTGGTTTTGAACCTGATACTAGCGGAGAAGGAACTTACTATGACTTTGCCGAAGGCGAGTTTACTTCTAAAACTCCCACCCATTCTCATTTTTTTGATGAAAAAGAATCAGTTCTTTTTAAATCTATTTATGAAGCGGGTTTCGAATCCAATTCTAAACTAACCTTATCTAACCAAACAAGAAAGAGAGGGTTGCAAATTATGATTACCTATTATCGATATCATACCGAAATGAGAGAATTAAAATCACTTCCCGTATTAGAAATGATATTTAATTAACCCCAATATTTAAAAGCGTTATTTATCTTTGATTCACAATCTATATTCCATGAAAAAATTACATCAATTTTTAGCTATTTCCCTTTTCATACTTTTTTCTTGCAAAGAAAATGTAATAGAAAGTACAAGTGAAGTTCCAACCGAAATAGAATCTCTTAACGAAGAGAGTTTAACACCAAAAAATATCATACTAATGATAGGAGATGGAATGGGGATTTCACAAATTACGGCAGGAATGTACCGAAATGGAAACAAGCTTGAACTGGAGCGGTGCAAGATTATTGGACTGATAAAAACAAACTCTAAAAAACAATTAATCACAGATTCTTCGGCTGGAGCTACTGCATTTGCAACTGGAAAAAAGACACGAAACGGAATGGTATCGCAGGCGATGGAAGATTCTACTAATTACAAAACTTTTGTGGAGTATGCCGAAGAGTACAAAAAAGCAACTGGAATTGTCGTTACAAGTACTGTGACTCACGCCACTCCGGCTTGCTTTTATGCGCATTATCCAAGGAGATATGATGCCAACGAACCTATTTCTTCTCAGTTTGTAAATAGCGGTGTGGATGTTTTGATTGGTGGCGGAAAAAAATATTTTGAAACACGATCGGATGACAGAAATCTCTTGAATGAGCTTGCCGCAAATGGATATACTCTGGCGGACACATTAACATCTAGCTTTGACACAAAAGAAGTATTTAAACTTGTGTATTTGTACGCTCCTACACAACCAGGAAAATTAGTATTTACCAAAGGAGATGAAGCTCCAAGCCGAGGCCGAATTTTACCTCTAGCCACTGAAAAAGCCATAGAGGTTTTGAAAAAAGATACCAATGGTTTCTTTTTGATGGTTGAAGGTTCTCAGATTGACTGGGGTGGACACAACAATGATTCTGAATACATAATTAACGAAATGCTCGACTTTAATCAAACAATTAAAAAAGTATTGGATTTTGCTGAAAAGGATGGTGAAACTTTAGTTATAATAACGGCTGATCACGAAACTGGAGGTTACGCAATTATTGATGGAAAGCTCGATGGCAGCGAAATGAAAGGAGGGTTTTCTACCCAACATCATAGCGCAGCAATGATTCCCGTATTTGCTTTTGGAAAAGGAGCAGAAAAATTTGCTGGAATTTTTGACAACACTGCTATTTTTGACAAAATGATGGAGTCATTTGATTTTGAACAATCTAAATAAAATGGCAGAAGATTTAAAACTTACCCAGACTTCGAAAGAGGAAAAATACAAGGAATTAATTCCTCAACTAAACGCACTTATTCAAGGAGAGGAAGATTTAATCGCCAACCTAGCTAATGTTTCCGCTGGATTGAAAGAAGCTTTTCAATTTCTTTGGGTAGGATTCTATTTGGTGAAACAAGACGAGTTGGTTCTTGGACCATTCCAAGGGCCAGTGGCTTGTACACGTATCCAAAAAGGAAAGGGAGTGTGCGGAAATTCTTGGGATAAAGCGCAAACAATCATCGTTCCAGATGTAGAGAAATTTGAAGGGCACATTGCCTGTAGCTCTCATTCCAAATCCGAAATTGTAATTCCAATGATTCGCAACCAAGAAGTTGTGGCTGTATTGGATGTAGATAGCTCAGAATTAAATACCTTTGATGAAGTAGATGAAAAACATTTGTCTCTTCTATTAAATGAAATAAATTTTTAGTGAAAAAACTCTATTACATAACGCTAATTACAGGGATAATTTTGTTTCAAAACTGTGCTCAAATTTCTGCTCCCACAGGAGGAGAACCAGACAAAGATTTTCCGGTTTTGGATAGCATCGGGACTGTTCCTTCTAATTATTCCACTCAGTTTAGAGGCAATAAAATTGTATTGACTTTTGATGAGTACTTTGTTTTGAAAAATCCAGAAAGTACTGTTTTCTTTTCGCCACGAATTGACAACGAACCGGAATATATCGTAAAAGGTAAAACACTTACTATTCTTTTGAACAATGAACTAAAAGCGAATACTACCTATACCATCAATTTTGGAGATGCTATTTCGGATTACACGGTTGGGAATAAAATCCCTGATTTCAAATACGTTTTCTCAACCGGAACCTTCATTGATTCGATGAAAACTGAAGGAAAAGTTATTGATGCCTTTAAAGGCAAACCTATTTCTGATGTATTGGTGATGCTTTACGAAAACACTGAAGATTCTATCGTATCAAAAGAAAGACCTATTTATTATACCCTATCCAACAAGGAAGGAAACTATTCATTAACAAATTTAAAAGCAGGCAACTACAAACTTTTTGCATTGAAGGACGAAAACAGAAATTTCTTGTACGATTTGCCCAACGAAAAAGTAGGAACTATTGATAATCTTATTGAATTGACCGATGATTCTGCCGTCTCACACTCCCCTATTTCCTTGTTCACAAAAGACTATATCAAACAAAGTATTACCAATAAAAAATACGAATATCCCGGGAAATTAACTCTTACATTTGCCAGACCAGTTCAAAAGTGGGGAATTTCTTTTCTGGATAGTATACCTGTTGAGTTCTTGAAAAAAGAAATGAATGAAAATAGAGATTCACTTGTGCTTTGGGGAGTTAATTTAGGGAAAGAAAAATCTATTTTGACCGTTGCAATGGATACGACAAAAGAGGCAATTAACGTGTATCCATTTAAAAATCCTACACAAAATAAAGAGCTAAACCAACTCTCTGTTTCTCGTGCCATTGATGCTACTGAACCCCTAAAAATTAAGTTCAACAGACCTATTTCAAAAGTAAAGGATGCTCTTATTTCTATAAAAAAGGACACCACAAGTATACCGATTGACAGCATTACTATTGAGATGAAAACACTCCTTATTTATTTTGCAAAAAAAGAAGATAAATCATATCGCTATACCACTTTACCTAATGCTATTGAAGATTTGTTTCAAACAACAAACAAAGACACGCTAAGCAGTCCTATTTCAGTTAAAAAAAGTAGTTTTTACGGTAGTTTTACCTTGAAATTTATTCCTAAAAAAGATTCTGTCAATTACATCGTTTCCCTACTTGATGAAAAAGGCGAAGTGATAAAAACAAAATGGGTAAAAGGAAATACAACACTTACTTTTTCGAAGCTAACACCGGGAAAATATACCGTTAAAGCAATTGAAGACCTCAATTCAAATAAAAAATGGGATACTGGAAATTACTATTTAAAGAAAAAACCAGAGTTGGTTTTCTATTTCCCAATAGATATAACCATCCGTTCTAATTGGGAAATGGCGGAGAGTTGGGAGATATAATTTTTTTTCAATGAAAAAGATTCCTGCCTTCGCAGGAATGACAAACAAAAAAAGCACCTTATTTTCATAAGATGCTTTTCAATATGAATAAATTTTTAAGTATTAGTTTTTCAAAGCTTCAGCTCCACCAACAATCTCAAGAATTTCGTTTGTAATTGCTGCTTGTCTTGCTTTGTTATAAGTCAATTTAAGGTCAAACAACATATCTCCAGCGTTATCTGTTGCTTTGTGCATTGCTGTCATTCTCGCTCCGTGTTCTCCTGCATGAGAATCCAAAACACATTTATACAATTGTATTTTTAATGATTTTGGAACAATATCCTCGATAATTCTCTCTTTTGAAGGCACAAAGATATAGTCGGCATTGCTTGATGAAGATTCTTCCAATTCTACTTTTTCAATTGGTAAAAACTGCTCAACCATAACAGTTTGGTTAGCTGCATTCACGAAGTGGTTGTACACCATCACTACTTTATCTACTTTTTCTTCTCTGTAAAGCTTCATAATTAACTCAGCTACTTCAGATACCGAACCGAAATTCAAGTCGTTATACAATCTTTCTAAATCAGTTGGAATTTCTGGCATATTGGTAGCGACAAAATTCTTCTTTGAATACTCTTGGGCTTTTTTACCTATTGCCATAAAGTGAACATTTGCATCAGCGTATTCTTTTGCCAACATAGCTATTCTCTTGTTGATGTTGTTGTTGAATCCTCCACACAAACCTCTGTTAGAAGTTACAGCCACAAACAATACGTTTTTTACTTCTCTTTCCTGCGAATATATTCCCTCAGAGCTATCCAAGCTAGAACTTAAGTTCATTTGAATTTCTTGCAGTTTGTTGGCGTACGGCAATAATTGAGTAATAGCATCTTGAGCTCTTTTAAGCTTAGCTGCCGATACCATCTTCATTGCAGAAGTAATCTGCATTGTGGAATTTACCGAGGTAATCCTATTTCGTATTTCTTTTAAGTTTGCCATTTTCTTTTAGATAATAGAACTTAGATTTTAGATAATAGATTAAAAGTCATCAGAAACATAAAGTCACTTATCTCAAACATCTATTGTCTAATCTCTAATATCTTTATATTTCTAGTACTTTGCGCTTAGTTCAGCAGCCACTTTAGTCAACACGTCAGTTGCTTCGTCAGTGTATTTTCCTGCTTGTAACAAATCTAGTGTATCTCTATGTTTTGCTTCCAAATACGCAATGTATTCTTCTTCAAACTGCTTAACTTTATTTACTGGTACTTTTCCAATTAGTCCTTTAGTTCCAACATACAATACAGCAATTTGGTGTTCTACAGACAATGGAGAACCTTCGTTTTGTTTCAATAACTCTACGTTTCTAGCTCCTTTATCTAGTACTGCTTTTGTACTTGCATCAAGGTCAGATCCAAATTTAGCAAATGCTTCTAATTCTCTGTATTGTGCTTGATCCAATTTCAAGGTTCCTGCTACTTTCTTCATTGATTTAATCTGAGCATTTCCTCCAACTCTAGATACTGAGATTCCTACGTTAATCGCTGGTCTCACACCCGAGTTAAATAAATCTTGCTCCAAGAAAATCTGTCCATCTGTAATAGAAATTACGTTTGTTGGAATATAAGCCGATACATCACCTGCTTGCGTTTCAATAATTGGCAAAGCGGTAATTGAACCTCCTCCTTTTACCATTCCTTTCATAGATTCTGGCAAATCATTCATTTCTTTAGCAATGTCATCAATTTCGATCACTTTTGCTGCTCTCTCCAATAATCTTGAGTGCAAGAAGAATACATCTCCTGGGTATGCCTCTCTTCCTGGAGGTCTTTTCAACAGAAGTGACACCTCACGGTAAGCAACTGCTTGCTTAGACAAATCATCATAAACAATCAAAGCTGGTCTTCCAGTGTCTCTGAAAAATTCTGCGATTGCAGCTCCAGTAAATGGTGCATAATATTGTAATGGCGCAGGATCTGATGCATTTGCCGCAACGATAGTCGTGTAAGCCATAGCTCCAGCTTCTTCCAATTTCTTAACGATTCCAGCTACCGTAGATGCTTTTTGTCCTACTGCAACGTATACGCAATAAACTGGTTCTCCTTTATCAAAAAATTCTTTTTGGTTGATGATCGTATCAATAGCCACAGTAGTTTTCCCTGTTTGCTTATCTCCAATGATCAACTCTCTTTGTCCTCTTCCTACCGGAATCATAGCATCAATTGCTTTAATTCCTGTTTGCAACGGCTCAGTTACTGGTTGTCTGTAAATTACACCTGGTGCTTTTCTTTCGATTGGCATTTCGTACAATTCGCCTTCGATAGCTCCTTTACCATCAATTGGCTGACCCAATGTATCTACAACTCTACCTACAATTCCTTCTCCTGTTTTGATAGAAGCAATTCTGTTTGTTCTTTTTACAGAAGCTCCTTCTCTCACAACATCAGAAGTTCCAAGTAGTACAGCACCAACATTATCTTCCTCCAAGTTCAATACAATTGCTTGCAATCCATCTTCAAATTCGATAAGCTCCCCCGATTGTACGTTTGACAATCCGTGGATACGTGCAACTCCATCACCTACTTGCAATACAGTTCCTACTTCTTCTAATTGAGCTTCAGTTTTAAATCCTGATAATTGCTCCTTGATAATTGCAGATACTTCTGCTGGTTTTATTCCTGCCATTTGATTTATTTATTTTGTCAAAAATCGTTTTTCAGATATATTATCCTCGTATTTCGTTTTAAATTTCTTTACGTTTTCTAGATTTAGTTCATCATTCTGAATAACTCCTTCTTTGATGAAGGCTCTAATCAGTGATTTGCCCACTAAATCGGTTTCAAACTTTTCCAAATCTGTGGTTAAAAAATGAAGTTCTGCATAAAAATGCATGTACTCCCTTCTTACTCCTTTACTATCGTTGTAATACTTTCCAGTTCCATAGCTCAAACCATTGACAGATACGAATTCTATCCCTGCTAAAGTACTATAAAAACTCTTTCCACCCGTTCTTTCAAATTTCCCCCAAGCCTCTTTCTCTACCAAAATAGTTCCTTTCTTAAACTTCACTTTTAGTTTATCTCCCAATTCATTGAATGAAAGAACTAATAAAGAGAGGGCTAGAAACAGAACTACTTTTTTCATAAGACTTAGTTAAGTGAAATTTCTTTTCTTAAGTTTTTAAACTTTGTCGAAATACTAGCGTCTATTTGTTTGTCATCTACTCTTACGATAAATCCACCGATAAGAGCTGCGTCAATTTTTTCTACTATTTCTACTTCTCCATCGTGTTTCAACAAAGAAAGGATACTTTTCTTTTGCTCTTCATCCAATTGAGAAGCCGAAGTCACCTCCGCTGTAACAATGTTCTTGCTCTCTTTGTACATTCCCACAAATTGATTTGCAGTTTCTGCCAATAAGGTTTCTCTTTTATTCTTCACCAACAACTGAATTGTATTCAGTGTCAATTCATTAAATTGAGATCCAAAAAGAGCTGTAAACACTTTCGTTTTTTCTTCTCCTTTTATCACCGGATTCTTAACCAAAGAACGTAAATCTGAGCTTTGGGCCAATGTTTCGGATAAAGAATTCATGTCCGAAACTACTTCTTCGAGCTTACCACTTTCTTGTGACAACCCTAATAAAGCTTTTGCGTAACGTGATGCTGTTTTACTATCTTTCATGTTATGAAGTTAAATGTTTAACCTTTAGTTTAGGTTCACTTCTTCTACTAATTCATTTACCAATGCTTTTTGCTTGTCGTCAGAAGCTAAGTTTCCTTTTACTACTTTCTCAGCAATATCGATTGACAAAGAAGCAACTTGGTTTTTCAACTCAACTATTGCTGCTTTTCTTTCCATTTCGATAGCACTTTTTGCAGATGCAATCATTTTTTCACCTTCTGCTGCTGCTTCTTCTTTTGCTTTTGCAACGATTTCAGCTTTCATTTCTCTGGCTTCTTTCATCAATGCATCTCTTTCTTCTCTTGCCTCGTTTAGCAATCTTTCGTTAGAGACAGTCAAATTAGCCATTTCTTTTTTGGCATCTTCTGCAGAGTTCAATGCATTTTCAATGCTTTCTTCTCTTGTATTTACTGCATTCAAGATTGGTTTCCAAGCGAATTTTCTTAGCAATAAGATAAGTGCTACGAATACTAGTGATTGCCAAAAAAACAATCCAACCGAAAAATCTGATATTAACTTTTCCATACTTCTTTTTTAAAAAAACAATTAAAATAAGTAGTTGCAACCAACCGTTGCAACTACTAAATTCATTTTATGATTATGCAGCAAATAATGCAGCAAAACCAATACCTTCGATAAGGGCAGCAGCAATAAGCATAGCTGTTTGGATTTTTCCAGCAGCTTCAGGTTGTCTTGCGATACCTTCCATTGCAGATGCACCAATTTTACCGATTCCTAAGCCAGCACCGATTACGATTAATCCTGCTCCTACGATATTTGGAATTGTCATGTTGTTTGTTTTTTTTGGTTAATAAATGTGTTTTAAATTCAAATTAGTGATGTTCTTCTACTGCTGCACCGAAATACAACGCAGATAACATCGTAAAAATATAAGCTTGTAGAGCAGCTACAAGCAACTCTAAGATTGATAAAAATAAAGTAAGACCGAAGAAAGCTCCTGTCGCAAAGTAGTTTTGGAAGATAAAAATCAATCCAATCAAACTCATGATTACGATATGACCCGCAGTCATGTTGGCATACAAACGAATCATCAGAGCAAAAGGCTTAATAAAAACTCCAAGCAATTCTATTGGCGCAAGAATAATTCTCATTGGTTTTGGTACACCTGGCATCCAAAATATGTGTCCCCAGTAATTTTTGTTTGCTGTAAACTGTGTGATTAGGAAAGTAATAAGAGCTAAAGCAAATGTAACAGCTATGTTATTGGTTACTCCAATTCCAAGTGGTGTCATTCCGGCAAGATTCAAAAACCAGATAAAGAAAAAGATAGTCAACAAATAACTCATGTATTTCTTGTAATGCTTTTTTCCAATGTTTGGAATAGCAATGTCATCTCTAATGAAAATAATGATTGGCTCCAAAAACTTGGCTGCCCCTCCCGGATTCATGTTGTTTGCATATCTTTTTGCCATTCTCGAAAACAAGAAAAATAAAAATGCAGACATCAAAATGATTACAAAAACATTTTTTGTAATCGAAAAATCAAACGGCTTCGCGTTTTGAACGTGGTGTTCTGCATCGTAATTAATATGACCTTCACTGTCAGTTTTGTAAATTTTACCGTGATAAAGCTTGTAAAAGTTTCCTTTTGATTCTACTGCATGATCTCCATGGTGGAAAGCTGCTCCAGAAAACACATGCAAACCTCCATCCCACAAAATAACTGGCAATGGAAAACTTACTCCATGAGTTATTTCAAAAATGTAAGAATCTTGAAGGTGATGAGCAATTGTCTCTTTAATTTCTTCTCTGATCGATTTCTTAACTTCTGTAGTATCGCTATGACCGTGAGCTTCCGCAGATGCAACCGAAACTAACGAGCTAAGACTGAATACGATTAAAACGAATATTTTAAACACTTTTTTGGTCATGATTCTGTTTTGAGCAAATTTTATTCTGCAAAAGTAAAAATTTTAAACAATTCATATCCCTTTTTCGACAAAAAACATTCAGTTTCTGCACAATTTATCTCATTACTGCCTGTTTAGTTCCCGTGAAAGTGGAAATGCCGACAAAAAAATAGTTATTAAATATGGTATAAGTAGAGAAATAGCTTCCGTCTTTTTACTGATTGAATCATTATTTATTTCGGTGTAAAATAAAAAAAACAAAATCACAAACTTTATTAGCACCCAAAACAAGTATAAAAAGCCTAAATGATCTCGGAATTTGATTTTAGCAATTCCAAAAAGAACAAAAAACATGGAGGTAAGAACAAGCAGTACGAAGTAGCTTTTTATTAAAAATTCGGCTGAAACCCATTGATTAATTTTGTTCAAATAGGAATGACAAATAAACAGAAAAATTAAAACCAAGGTGGCGGACAAACCCTGCAGAATTGATTTATTCTTCTTCATCCTTATTCATTTTATTGAGCCTAATTACCAATGCATACATTGAAATCGCGAACACAACTGTAACGATTCCTAGTGTGAAATAGGGTTTGGCTGTGTTGTATTTGAGATCAAGGATTTTACCTAAATAAGCGCCAAAATAAATAGATGCACCAATTTGAATGCCCAATCCTGAAAAAATAAGTATGGAATTAACTCTTCTATTCTTCTTCATCGCTTTTGAGCGGTTTTGTTACTACCATAAATATTATAGCAGCTAACAATACGAATACTATGGTGAAAAATGGAAAGCCAAACTTGATTGTGGTGTCGCACAAAATTCCACCAAACACAGCTGCTACAAACAAAAAGTATAGAGGTGTTTTATCCATTTTGAACTGGAGTTGAAATAGGTTTTGAACTACTTGGAGCTCCCATCGAAGTTTTTCCGTTGTGCAAAGCACCTGCCTCCATCGATAGTTTTTGAGACGTAATGTCTCCTTGAATTTTTGAAGTAGATTTTAAGGATAATAGCCCCGAAACCTGAATGTTTCCATTGATTGTTCCTTCTATTTCTGCATTTTCACAATGAATTTCTCCTTCTATCAATCCATTTACTCCCAAAACCAATTTTCCCTTAACTTTCAGTGTACCTTTAATTTTTCCATCCACACGGATATTATTTTGAGAATCTATGTCTCCCACTATTCTAGTGTTTTCGACTATTTTATTTAATTGGTCGTTGGACGTTTGTGCAATTGATTTTGCCATGAGATTTTTGTTTTTTATTGTTCTTGCGTGCAACAAATATAGTGAAATACTAAAGAAATGATTCGTTGTTAAAGAAAGTTAAAAATGAAACCTCTTCTGCTTTGGGTGAGATTAATACTTAACTTTAACTTCTTAAAAGAATGAAATTGAATCTAAAAAATATTGTTGTATTAATTAGTGTTGCCATTATTGGGCTCATCGCTGTGCAAATTGTATGGATTACTAATGCCATCGAAGTTCGTAAATCACAATTTGACCAAGAGGTTAAAACATCGCTGGTGGAGGTGACTCAAGAAATCCCCAAAGTAATTAGGCAAAATAAAGAAACTAAGTTTTTTCAACGGCAACAACAGCTCAATCAAGGAGTAACAGACATTAATGCTTTGATAAACGCAATGCTTGATAACACTCCTTTTCAAAAATTTTCTGACAAAATCACTAAAGAGCAACTGGATTCTTTGATACAATCGCAGATGAAGAAAAGAGGAATAACTACGCCTTATATATTTGGTGTGTTTGATGCTACAGGAAACCATCTCTACGAAGCAGATAGCATTGCGAAAAATCACACCTCGGAATTAGTAAGCGAAGGAATTAATATTCCGGTATTTGTAGATGACTTTATGCTCACACAGCCTTTCATCAGTATTATATTTCCTAAAAAAAACAACTTCATTTTTAAAAAAATGTGGCTTATTTTAAGTATTTCTCTTCTTTTGATTTTAGCTGTTATTTATGCTTTTTACTTTACGGTAAATACCATTTTTAAACAAAAACAACTTTCCGAAATCAAAAATGATTTTATCAATAATATGACTCACGAGCTAAAAACTCCAATTAGCACCATTCAATTGGCTTGCGAAGCCCTGAACGATGCCGATATGAACTCAAAGGAATCTCAGCAAACCTTTGTAACTATGATAAAAGATGAGAACACCAGATTAAAAGGATTGGTGGATACCGTATTGAAAACAGCAATCTTGGATAAAGGACAGATGAAACTGCAGAGCGAACCATTAGACTTGCTCGAAATAATTCATAAAGTAAGAGGTAATTTTTCGCTTCAAATCAATCAGTTGAATGGAAAAATTTTACTTGACAACGAGCTCTCTGAAATGCCGCTTTTCGGAGATAACCAGCATCTCACGAATGTTTTTCAGAACCTAATAGACAATGCGATAAAATACACTTCAAAAGCTCCAGAGATAATTATTTCGACTGCCAAAACTATTGATTCATATCTGATAAAGGTTACAGACAACGGAATAGGAATAAGCAAAGAAAATCTGGACAAAATATTTGAAAAACTATACCGAGTTCCTACTGGTGACTTGCATAATGTAAAAGGCTTTGGACTGGGTTTGAATTACGTGAAATCCATGATTGAACTTCACGGAGGAAAGATTGAAGTAAAAAGTACTAAAGACAAAGGGAGCACGTTTATCCTTTCCCTTCCAATAACAGAATAAAACTAAGAATTATGAATAATGCCTCTATTTTACTAGCCGAAGATGATCCAAATTTAGGAATGCTTTTGAGTAAATTCCTAAGAGCTAAAGGTTTCTCATGCACCCTTGCTGTAGATGGCGAAATTGCCTACCAAGAGTTCACAAACGGAAACTTTGATTTTGTGATTCTGGATGTAATGATGCCAAAAAAAGATGGGTTTTCGGTAGCAAAAGACATCCGAGGGATTGACAAAGAGACTCCTATTTTATTCCTTACAGCCAAAAGTATGAAGGACGACAAATTGAAAGGATTTGAGCTAGGAGCAGACGATTATTTAACCAAACCATTTAGCATGGACGAACTCATTGCGAGAGTTAATGCTATTCTTAAAAGAACCAACACACAGGAAGAAAATCACCTGTATTCGGTACACAACTATTTGTTTGATTACAATACTCGTATTTTATCTTTTCAGGGAAATGAACAAAAATTAACAACCAAGGAGTGTGAATTGTTTAAAATTCTGGCTCAAAACTTAGGGAAAGAAGTTGACCGAAATGATTTACTGAAGGCTGTGTGGGGAGACGACAATTATTTCAATGGAAGAAGCATGGATGTGTACATTACCAAATTAAGAAAATATTTGAATCAAGACGAAAAGGTTGAGATTGTAAATATTCATGGCAAAGGGTTTAAGTTGATGGTGAAGTAATTGTTACAATAACTATGTTTTGTCATTTCATCTGTCATTCCTTTGAAGAAAGGAATCTGTAAAACGAGAATCTTATTATACAACGTAGATTCCTGCATTCGCAGGAATGACAATATAAAAGATCGCAAGGCAGGAAGGACTATCTATTTACAACTTTCCATAAAAGGTTTGAAAGTTATACGTTCTATCCTTTCCTTTTCAAAACCCACCCTAAAATAACTTCTAAGGCAAAAACCATTGAACGGAATAGAAATTGGAGTGTACAGAACAGTACTAATCACATTTCGATACAACTCGATAAAAAATCGGCTTACTCGATATGACAAAAACCAACCGTTATGGAAGTTAAAAAAAGCAAAGGTGCAGACCTTGAGAAAAAGAAACATGGAATTTTTCTTTTCAGTTTAGTAATTGCAACAGGATTTATGCTCATGGCATTTGAATGGGCAAATTATGAAGTTGCATACACCTTAAAATTAGGAGAGGTGGGAGAATTAATTGAAGACGAAGTTGTTGTGCAGGACATAATTATCGTTCGGCCTCAGCCAAAAGCACAGCCCAAAACAAAAAATCCTATCATCGATAAATATGAAAAAAAGCCGATTGAAGAGGAGGACACAACGGAAGTAATAATATTAGACACAATAACTAATAATATTATTACCAACATTATAGACACAGTATCATTTGTTCAGGTAGATCCAGGACCAGTAATTGAACCCATCTTGGATTTTGTAGAAAACGAACCTGTTTACGAAGGTGGATTGGAAAACATGTACAAAGAACTGAATGACAACCTAAAACCAAACAGAATTGGAATTAGCGGAAAAGTTTACATAGAATTTGTAGTAGAGAAAGATGGAAGCTTGAGCAATGTAATTGTAAAACGAGGAGTGCACGAAATACTAGATAACAATGCTTTACAAGCAGTAAAAAAACTCAATAAATGGGAGCCAGGAATACAAAATCATCACCCGGTGCGGGTAAGGATGGTATTGCCTATTAACTTCAAAGTGAGGTAGAAAGGAATAAAAAGGAAGCGAAATTCGCTTCCTTTTTGTTTTTTAACAGTTGATATTCTTAAATTATTCGAATCATTCCTTACATTTGCGACCTAATCACATTTTTAAAAAATTCAACTATGATGAAAAAATTACTTTTTAC